>NZ_JBHXRL010000013.1:0-216523 GCF_042717315.1 Streptomyces sp. NPDC058650 | reverse complement strand
GGTGGGCGGCTGGAGGATCGCACCGCTCATCGCCGCGTGACCGCGCGGCTCGAACATGAGCAGCGTACGGAGATGGTCCAGGTGCTCGATGAAGTACAGCCGGCGCTCGGCCATCGTGGCACCGGGGATGACCCCGACACCACCGGTGATCACGCGCGTGGGCATGCCCTCGGTGTGCGAGTCGACGGCATGGAAGACATGACGCGTACGCATGGAGTCCCTTTCAGACGTACGGACGGATGGAATGTCGTGCGTCGGAGCTCACGCGTGCCCCTCCGCGAGGGCCTTCTCGGTCGCGGCGCGCACGACGGCGTCCTGCGCCGGCTCCAGCGGCGGACGGGGCGCCCGGGTGGCTCCCCCGTGACGTCCGGCGAGGTCCATGGAGAGCTTGATCGCCTGGACGAACTCGACCTTGGAGTCCCAGCGCAGGAGCGGGTGGAGGGACTTGTAGAGCGGGAGCGCGACGTCGAGATCGCCGGCGACGGCGGCCCGGTAGAGCGTGGCGCAGCTGCGGGGCAGGGCGTTCGGATAGCCGGCGATCCAGCCGACCGCACCGGCGAGGGCCAGCTCCAGGAGGACGTCGTCGGCGCCGATCAGGAGGTCGAGCTCCGGGGCGAGCTCGGCGATCTCGTACGCCCTGCGGACGTCACCGCTGAACTCCTTGACGGCGACGATGCTGCCGTCGCGGTGCAGGCGCGCCAGCACGTCGGGCGTGAGGTCGACCTTGGTGTCGATCGGGTTGTTGTACGCGACGACGGGCAGGCCGACGGCGGCGACCTCGGCGAAGTGGGCGCGCACGGCCCGCTCATCGGCGCGGTAGGCGTTCGGCGGCAGGAGCAGGACCGACGCGGCCCCGGCCTCGGCGGCCTGCTCGGCCCAGCGACGGGACTCGGCACTCCCGTACGCGGACACACCGGGCATGACCCGCGCCCCGTCACCCGCGGCCTCGACGGCGGTACGGACGACCCGGCCGCGCTCCTCGTCGGTCAGGGTCTGGTACTCACCGAGGGAGCCGTTCGGGACGACCCCGTCGCACCCGTTGGCGATCAGCCAGGCCACGTGCTCCGCGTACGCGTCGTAGTCGACGGAACCGTCGTCGCGCAGGGGGAGGGCTGTGGCGACCATGATGCCGCGCCATGGATGGGCACGGTGGGCAGGGCGCGCCGGGGCATGCTCGTGGGCCATGAAGGAACTCCCTTAAATGGTGTGTGACATTTTACCGATCTGCGGTAACGCCACAAGGGGGTGACTGCCATGGCCAGACGAGCGCGCCCTTACGGAAAAGCGGGGCCGACCGACGGCGCGAGAACCGCGCGCGGCACGTTCCTGGGGTGGCCCGGGCGCTTCCACTCCCTCGGGTAGCCGACCGACACCTCCTCGAAGCGCACGCCGTCGTGGACGGTGGTCCGGGGAATGTGGAGGTGACCGTAGACGGCCACCGCGGTGTTGAACCGGCGGTGCCAGTCCGCCGTCCGTTCCGTCCCGCACCACTGGGCGAACTCCGGGTAGCGCAGGACCCTCGTGGGTTCGCGGAGCAGTGGCCAGTGGTTGACCAGGACGAGCGGGACGTCGGGGTCGCACTCCGCGAGGCGCCGCTCGGTGAGGGCCACACGTGCCGCGCACCAGTCCTCGCGGCCCGCGTACGGATCGGGGTGCAGGAAGAACTCGTCGGTGCACACCACCCCCGCCTCGTAGGCCTGCTCGAGCGACTCCTTCTTGTTCGCGGCCGTCGGCGTGCGGAAGGTGTAGTCGTACAGCAGGAAGAGGGGTGCGACGCGGACCGGTCCGCCGTCGCCCTCCCAGAGCGCGTACGGATCCTCCGGGGTGAGCACGCCCAGGCCCCGGCAGACGTCCACCAGGTACTCGTACCGCTCGACGCCCCGCAGCTGGACCGGGTCCTCGTTCGGCGTCCACAGCTCGTGGTTGCCCGGGCTCCAGATCACTCGGGCGAACCGCTCACTGAGCGTCCGCAGGGCCCAGGTGATCTGCTCGGACATCTCCCCGACGTCACCGGCCACGATCAGCCAGTCGCCGTCCGACGAGGGGCGGAGCTCTTCGACGATCCGCCTGTTCTCCTCGTGGGCGACGTGCAGGTCGCTGATGGCGAGGAGCTGCGGCCGGCGATGAGAAGAGTTGCTCTCCACGGATGACCTCTTTCCCTTTTCGCTCAGGCGGTGTCGGGCGGTATCAGGCGGTATCAGGCGGTATCAGGCAGCGTCAGGCGGTGTCGGGGCGGCTCGCGATGATCACGGTGGCGTCCAGCTCGTCGTCGGTGGCCACGCGCGCGAGCAGACCGGCGGCGGAGACCGCGGCCACGGCCTCGTCGGCCTGCCGCTCGCTCGTCTCGAACAGCAGGACACCACCGGGAGCCAGCCACTCGGCCGCCTCGGCGACGACCCGCCGCAGGACCTCCAGACCGTCCACACCCCCGTCGAGAGCCACGCGCGCCTCGTAGTCGCGGGCCTCGGCCGGCAGCAGCTCGATCTCCACGGTGGGCACGTACGGGACGTTGGACAGCAGGACGTCCACCCGGCCCTTCAGACCGGCGGGGAGGGGCTCGAAGAGGTCGCCCTCGTAGACCTCGCCTCCGGCCGGAGTGACGTTGCGCCGGGCACAGCGGACGGCGGCCGGGTCGACGTCGGCGGCGTACAGCTCGACCTCGTCCAGGGCCGCGGCGAGCGCGACACCCAGCGCACCGGAGCCGCAGCAGAGGTCGACGACGACCGCACGCGCCGGAGCGAGCTCCGCCGCCCGCCGCACGAGCGCCTCCGTACGCCGCCGGGGTACGAAGACCTCGGCGTCGACCTCGATCCGCAGGCCACAGAACTCCGCGTAGCCGACGACGTGCTCCAGCGGCAGACCGACGACGCGTCGCTCGACCATGTGCTCCAACTCCGCGGCGCCACCGGCCGCGGACATGATCATCCGGGCCTCGTCCTCGGCGAACACACACCCCGCGGTCCGGAGTCGGGACACGATGGCGGATGCGGAGTGGTCCAGCGAGGGAATCGACATGTAAACCTTCCGGACAACAGGGATCACGACGGGGATCGGAAGACACCCACGAGGGGTGAGCCGCCGAGATGAGCAAAGGCCTCAACATTATCCGACGGACTCATCTCACCCTTCGCCCCGCCCAGTTGCGGATCCGGCCGAGGCACACCCGCCAGCCGTGCGCCGGGCCGGTCCCCCACCCACGGATAGGGTGATCCGCGACGACGCCATGCTCGCCCAGGAGGTCACGAGCGGGGACAGCCGACCCCTGCCGATGCGCGTGCCGCCCTACTGCCGCTCTTCCACGACGACTTCCGCGTCCAGCTGCTGGTCACATCGACGGGATCCTCCGCGTTCCAGGGCGGGCTCCGGGAGCTCTTCGCCGACCTGGAACTTCCCGAACTGCCGTGGGAACAGGCGCTTTCGACACCGGTCGATCTCGCGATCTCCGCCAGTTTCGGTGGCGAACTGGCCCAGATTCCAGGCAATTTGTCCGTAATATCGCATGGCGTCGGATACCCTAAGAGGCTGCACGAGCCACGAGCCGACATTTGGGCTGTCGCCGGAGTGGCTTCTGGCCGAGGGCAAGCCGTTCGTCGACGGCCTCGTCCTGTCCCACCCGGCACCACTGGAGCGCCTGACCCGGGCATGCCCCGAGGCCGTGCCCTCCGCCGTACTCGCCGGCGACCCCTGCTTCGACCGCATGCTGGCCGGACGTCCCTACCGGGACAGGTTCAGGCGTGCCCTGGGCGTACGCCGCGGGCAGCGGCTCGTCGTACTGAACTCCACCTGGAACCCGGAGGGCCTCTTCGGGAGCGGCGGAGGCCAGGACGTCCTGCCCGGCCTGCTCCCCCGGCTCGCCGCCGAACTCCCCGCCGATGATTACCGGCTGGCCGCCGTGCTCCACCCGAACGTCTGGCACGGGCACGGACCCGGCCAGATCCGGGCCTGGCTGGACCGAGCCCGCCGCGCCGGGCTGATCCTGATCGACCCGGTCCACGCCTGGCGGCAGGCCCTCCTGGCGGCGGACCTTGCGCCCCCAGATGGAGCAGGCCCTGAGCGCTCGTCGTCCGGACGGCGCCGCCGCGGACTTCGTCACATCGGAGCCGGGTCGCTCGGCCACGCTGCTGCGCCGGCAGTTCTACACTCCCTGCCTGGCGCGATACATGCGAAAGAAGAACCCGATTCGGCCAGGCACGCACCTCCCCCCACCGAAGGGTCACGAGCAGGCCCTCAGACCGGCGAACCGAACGACCTGACACTCCACCAAGAACGCCGAATGGGCGTTACCGACGTTGTCTCGACACCCTCTCGAGACAACACCCGTAACGCCCACGACGCGCATCACGCGCACCCGCGAGACTCCAGGTCAGGCGTCCTTCTTCACCGGCTCCAGGATCGCCACGCACTCCACGTGGTGGGTCATCGGAAGCATGTCACCCGGGCGTACTCAGAGAAAATCGCAGGTCAGGTCCGTCTCTCGTCTCCGTCTTGGGGCCACCAGTCGCTGAGAGCGTCAAACGAGCGTCACGGCGGACGCCCAGTGATCCCAGCAAGGAGTGCACCAGACGCCGTCCCCGTGGTCAGGTTCAGGCTTCGGCCCTCACACGAGGGAAGCATTGATGCTCATCAGCGTCGATCGTTTGGGACGCCCCATGCAGGCGGCACCTTGCCCAGGAAGCGGATAACGTACTCCCCGCTTACTTCGTTCCGGCCACCGGAAGTACGTACTCACCGGCGAGACGCGCCAGGTGCAGCGGGAGAGGCCGGGCGAGCGGCGGGTAGTCGTCGTGGTAACGCAGCTGGTGCGCGAGCGTCGCCCACTCCGCCGGCCGGTCGGGCGGGTCACCCGCCCGCCCGGAGTCCGTCAGCGCCTTCTCCGACAGACAGCCGAGCACAGTGATCTCCAGTTGCCCGGGGTTCCACGCGGTCTTCCCGGGCGCTGTCCGGCCCTGTGCCGTGGGCACCAGCTTCATGAGCCCCTTCGGCAGTTTCGCCACCGTGTGCGGCTTCGAGGCCGTACTCGCGAAGACACGGCCCCCCGTATCCGCCGTCCCCCACACACCCTCGGCGAAGCCGACCCCGTCCTCGGTGTCGTGGGCGTACCACTCCGCCACTTCACCCCGGGCGTTGGCGTCCCGTACGAGCAGCACCCGCAGGTCGTGGCCGTAGAGCGTGTGCCGCTGGGCGGGTTCGGCCCCGAAGCCGAGCGTGTCGCGGTCCAGTGCCCCGTTGCGCAGGCCAGGCCAGCACTGGCGCAGATTGCCGGCGTCCGCCAGCAGCAGCGTCGGACGGTCGCGGAGCTGGAAGAGCAGTGCTCGGATCTGCCGCTCGGTCTCCCGCTGCCTGTCCTGCTCCACGCCCGGGCGGGCAGCGGGCCGGGATCCTCCCGGGACTGCCGAGTCATCGACGAGCTTCCCCGTGCCGATCTCCTTCCCTCCGCTCGCCGCCGGTTCCCGTGCCTGGGAGAGCAGCAGCAACAGCTTCGGATACGGCACCCATTCGGCTCGTTCTGCGTCCCACCCCTCGATGACTCCCGATCCGTCCCCGGGGCGCACCCGCACCGCCACCAACCGGTGGACGGGGCATCGCGTGGGCCCCTTCCTGGTGTGGCGTACGAGCCAGAGCGCCGCGTACTGAAGGTCGCCCGGAATGCCGGCTCCCACCCGATGGGCGGGCGGGCTGATCGCGCCCAGCTGCCGGAAGGCGTCCAGCCAGGTCCACCTGGCCCGGTGTTCCAGAGCGCTGTCGGTGTCGTCGGGCGAGTTCACGAACTGGGTCAGCCGTCCCTGCCGTGCCCAGGCGATGCGCAGCGCGTGCTTGGGGTCGGAGTCCGGGACGGCGGCGAAGCGCTCCTTGCCGGCGATCTCCGTGATCACGACTCCGGCCCCGCCGAGGAGCGGGTCCGCCCGGTCCGCCACGAGCCCGCAGCGCCCTTCGATGGCCTCGGCCAACCGGACGGCCCTGAGGCGCCCGCGGGCTCGGGTGGTCGGCAGGGCGTCGGCCAAGGGTCCCGCGGGCCGGGCCCGGACGCGGATGTCGACCCCCTCGCACTGCCACTGCCAGGTCTCCCCGTCGGCCGACGGCACTTGCTGCCCGGCGGGAAGACCAATGAGCTTGGGCAGCTCGGCGAGCAGCGCCGCACGGGTTTCCGGGGACTGCCAGAAGACGTCGATCTCCAGGGGGCGGCCGTTCAGTGCGCGTGTCAGCGCCACCCGCCGTTGCAGAGCCAGCTGGGCGTCGCGGACGCCCGGGCCGCGTCCGGCGCCGGAACGGGGCAGCAGGGAGGGTGTGTTACTCCGGGAGACGCGCGTGAGGTCGGGGACCCGGGTCAGCAGGGGGCGCAGCCCTTCCTCGACCCAGGCGTCCAGATCCGCCCGCTCCCGTGGCATCAGCCCGGGTCCGACCTCGTGCGGGCCGATCGACGGGTGGTAGACGATGCCGGCGGCCACGTCCCCGGAACCGTTGATCCAGCGTTCGGGGTCGGAGAAAAGCGCTTCGGGCCGGGGATAGTTGCGCACGATGTCCAGCTCGGGCACGAGCGGTGCGGGGCTGTGCCGGCGCCAGGCCAGTTCCTTCGACCGCCGGTCGTAGCCCAGCGTGTTCACCATCAGCCGGTGGCCCCGGTCCGGCCCTTCCGGCCACGGCAGTGGAGCGTCGAGCAGGACGGTCGTACCGCCGAGCTGGTGGGGGCGTACGTCCAGTCGGGTGGCCCACCGGCGTACCTGGGTGGACACATGGACGCGGAACCGCGGGGCGAACGGCACGGTGTGGACGGTGATGGTGAGGCAGGCCGAGTAGTACCAGGTCTGCCGACGGCGCTCGTATCGCTGAGGCGGCCAGGAGACGAGTCGCGCGCCGTCACCCGAGCTCTCGACGCGGAAGTGGAGCGGGGTGCCGCCCGTGCGGAACGTCCGGGTGGCCAGCCGGAAGGCGATCCACTCGGGCAGCAAGCTGTAGAGCCGCGCGGCGGGTTCGGCGGTTCCGCCCGCCGAGAGCACGCTCTCGGCGAGGTCGACCGGTTCCGTCTCCCAGTGGGGCAGACGTGCCGTCTCGGCCGGGTCACCGGAGCGGAGCCTCTCTTCGAGATCGGCGCCCTCCGAGTCGTCGTCCTCCCGGTACATGCCCGCCGCCCAAGCTCCTACCACCGGGGCCAGCACGTCCGGCGGGACGGCTTCCCGCGCGTAGAGCCACGGCAGACGGCCGTCCGTCCCGGCGTTGCGGCCGGTCGCGATGACGCCTGGCGCCATTGCCTGGAGCAGGGAGTTGAGCCTGCGCACGGGGAGCCGGTGGGGGTGGACGGAGTTCTTGTCCGCCTCGGCATGCATCCCGGTGAGCTCGGCGTGCAGGTCCTCGCCGAGCCGCAGCACTTTCATCTCCTCCCGCCAGGGTCCGTGGAGCGGGTCGGGTTCGTAGGCCGCGACGCGAATGTGGTGGTACACGGAATTACCTCCTGGGACAGGGGCTCGGTACTTATGGGTGGGCGGGTACGGCGGCAAGCAGGCGGGTGAGCATGCTGCGCAGTGGCGCGTACAGGGCGCGGACGATGAACTGCTCCTCCGCGGTCGTCGTGCCGCCGTCGAAATACGGGTCCAGGACGGCGAGGACGCTGTGCAGCAGACTGGATTCGGGGGTGTCGGGCCGCGCCGGTACGGCGCCGCGGTTGGGGGCGAAGGCGGCGTCGACGAAGACCACCCGGGCCGGTACGCCACCGCGTACCAGTCGCCCGATCACCTGCCACAACAGGACCAGCATGTCCCAGGTGACCTGTTCGCGTACGTCGTCGTCGAGACGGCTCCACGCCATCGAACGGGCGAGTACCTGGTACCAGTACGAACGGGCGAGGCGGCGGAACTCCTCCGCTCCTTCCTCGACGGTGGGTTTTCCCTGGACCAGGGTGGCGAAGTCACCGCCGGTGACGGCGCGGACGACCCAGTCATTGATGGCATTGACGGCCAGGTGGAGGTCCTCTGGGTGCGGATGGGGCCGTGCCAGGAAGTAGACCGTGCCGATGGCCGCCTCGTCGTCCTCGTTGAGGATGTTGTGGCCGCGTTCCAGCGCGAGCAGGGGCGCCACCAGGATGTCCGCATCGAGGTCCTTCAGGTGCTCGACGTCGCCCCGGCGCAGTGATCGGGCGTGGTAGGCGGACGGCGCCTCGTCCTCCGCGGTGATTTCCTCGTCGTCCGACACCAGGCACAGCACCTTGTTGCGCCAGCGGACGTTGAGGTTGTGCAGTGTGTCGGCCACCACACGCGCCTCGGCATAGCTGCCGACCAGCAGAAGGATCTGGTCGCGCCCTGGAGGAAGAGAGAGCAACTCCTGCTGGAGCGGACCACCTTCAGTGACCTCGTACTCGTCTCCGCCCTCACCTAGATGGCACGCGATGCGGCGCAGCTTCTCCGGGCGGTCGTCCGGATGGGTTCCCGACATGCGCAGTTTCTCGTCGCCGTCGTCGATGAACTCGAAGCGCATGGAGCTCTCGTTGGCGATGCGTTCGGTCACCTCGGCCGGCGGTTCGATGACCACACCGACCGGGACGCAGACGTGGTAGCGGCTGGACGCGCCCGCCCAGCTGCTGCCCGACATGAGCAGCAAGTGGGCACCGGGCCTGCCGTCGACGGAGGTGAGATCGGGGATGGCGCGCAGCAGCTCACGTCCGACGCCGCTGCACCGGAAGAAGGTCAGTTCGCCACTGCGGACTCCGCCCTTGTCCTCACCCGGGACCCGGAACTGGAAGCCGAGCACGTTGCCCATCGGGGCCTCGGGCACCATCGGTCCGTAGTCGAGCGGCCGGCGGTACATCGTGTTGAATCCCAGGCTGAGGGCGGCCTCGACGCGGGGCCACATGGCGTTGATCATGGCGAGCCGTGGTTCCAGGGCGCTGAGCAACAGTGTGAACTCGAAGCGCTCCGCGAGTTGCTTCCGCCATTCCTCGGGAGTCTGGGGCGGAGGCTTGGGCTTCCTGCGGCGCCCGCGCTTCTTCTCCTGCTCCTCCTCCTCGCGCCGCCACTTGTCGTACGCCTCTTGGTACTTCCGCTGCCGGGCAGCCATGTACTTCGGGTCGATGGCGAAGACCTTGTCCATGACCTCGGTGAGGCGGCGCCGGGTGTTCTCCGGGTTTCCGGTGTGGAGCAGTTCGTTGAGGAGGGCGGTCAGCCGGCTGAAGTCCTCCTCCGTCCTGCGGTGACGGTCACCGAAGGGGTTGTCCCGGAACGCGTCGAGCAGTTTCCCGAGAGCCTCCCGGGGGGCGTGATGAGGGTGGTCCGGACCGCTGTCGTCGGGGAGTTCGTAGCGTTCGTCGAGGAGCCCTAGTTGGAGCGTCCAGGCACTGAAGTAGCCCGTCCGCACCCACTTGCGCAGCTCGTACCCGGCGACGAGCATCGCGTACAGCCGGTCGGTGGCCGCGCCTGCGGTGTTGAGGGCGGCGGCGAAGGTTTCGACGTCCCGTTCGGAGAGCTGGGTGCGTCCGCCGGCCGCGAGTTCCCGGATCTTGTGCCGGCTCAGATGGTCGATGAGGCCCTTGTCCTCGTCGCTGGCGAGGACCACGGCGGGTGCGAAAGTCCGGTCGAGCTGCATCTGGACACGGTCGGCCTCGTCGATGATCACGAGGTCACTACGGCGGCAGGCGATTTCGAGGAAGCGGATGCGCTCGCCGTTCTGAGCGCGGGGCGGCGAAGCGTCGATCAGCCCGGCCGGCGTGGCCACCCAGATCAGGGCGTCGACCAGGGTCCGAGCTCCGTGGTGACGGGGACAGGCGGACCAGTACGGGCAGCTCGTCACCCTCTTCTGCCACGCGGAGTGCCGTCCGTCGCTCGGGTCACGCCGCAGGACCGAGGGGGGCCGGAGCCGGGAGCAGGGTGCCTCACCGTAGGCGAGTGGTTCGGTCGTCGACGTGGCGCCCTGCCGTCTGACGTTGAGCAGGCAGGACGTGCCGAGGTAGGCGAAGGCGGGGTCGTCGTGGGCGAGCAGTCGGTGCTCGCCCCGGCCCGCCAGCCGACGGTGCAACCGCTGGGCGTGCCGCTCACGGCCCGAGGAGCCGAGCACGGGTGCGGCGGCGCCGTCGGTGTAGAGGTCGTAGAGCCGTACGAGCTTCAGCACCTCCGCGACATCGGTGACGACGATGGTGGTGCGCTTGCCCAGCTTGGCGAGATGGACGGCGATGATGTCGCGCAGTGTGCTCTTGCCGGCGCCGACGATGCCGAGCAGGTGCTGGATGCCATCGACCGTGAAGGCGAAGTCCTCGTCCTTCCTCGCCTTGTGGAAGATTCCGTTCTCCTTGGTGGACAGGTCGAACGACCGTAGCCGCTCCAGCCACCGTGGTGCCCGGCCCTTGCCGGAGCGAGCGTGCTGGGCGTCCATCTCCGCCGCCGTGCGTTCCAGGTCCTCCCTGGTGAAGATCAAGGGCTTGCCGCCACCGGCCGGTTCCAGGTCCATGTCGTGGGCGACGAGGGGGATGTGGGGGACCGGCGGCAGGTCGACGACGGCCATGGTGCGACTGACGGGGAAGGCGTGCGGGCCCTGACCCGCGACCGGCAGCCGCTTGCCCGCCAGCGGCGGTGCGGCACGCAGCAGTTGTTCGTAGACGGAGCAGCGGTCGCCGGCGACGGAGAGGTCGCGGCGGGCAGCGGGTGTCTCGGCGTCCGGTACGTCGTAGGCGCGCACCCTGGGGTCGAACCTCTGGTAGGTGTCCAGCGCCTCGAGCCAGGTACGGCTCCGGCGCAGCGTCCACAGCGAGTACCTGGCGATACGCAGGGTCTTCGCCGCATCGGATGGCAGCAGTGCCCGGTGCGCCTCGGCGAACCCGTACCCGCTGAACAGCACCCAGGCGCTGCCCGCGGGGCTGCCCGGCATCATCTTCTGCTGGAGGTACAGGCCGAGTTCGACCTGGCAGAGGGCTTCCAGCGCGGGCTGGGGCACGGAGGACCCCAGAAATGCTTCAAGCGCGTTGAACACGTCGGTCAAGGGCGGGGTGATACTACGCATCGTCCTTCTCCTCTCGCCGGGCCCGTCCCAGGTCAGGCACGAGGTCCATGGGGGTGGTGAGCACCAACCGGTCCCGCAGGAGCGCGGGAAGGGCGTCGGTGAAGGCCTGCCGGTAGCCGTCCCGTCCGGCGAGCGCGTCGGGGACCACGACGAGGGTGCGGTCCGCGAGGGGTGTGTTGTCGGTGAGATGGGCTGCGAGGAGCGCCGGCTGCAGGCGGTCGTACACCTGGATGTCCACGATGCGGGGGCCGGTGTCCCTGAGCCGGTAGGCGGGCAGAAGACCGGGCAGGGGTTCGTACGCGACTCCGGCGCGCTCCAGTGCCTCCCGGGCGGCTTCGTCGGTGCGGTGCGGCAGTACGAGGTACCACCGCAGCGAGCACTGCAGGATCCACGCCTGGTCCGGCTCACGGATGAGCCGCGGAGGGGCGTCGCGCGGGCAGTCCTCCCCCTCGCACCAGACTTCCGCGCCGGAGCCGGACGGTCCGGGTACGGGCACGGCACTGTCCCGGGGCAGCGCGGGGAGCCTGCACGAGGGGCAATACAGGAAGTCTCCGTCGACGAGCAGGAACTCGGGCAACGGACCATAGAGGCTCTTGACCCGGCTCCAGACCGCCCTGTTCCAACCCGGCGCGAAGCGGTCCTGCTGGTGGATGACCGGGTGACGCGCCAGGAACGCCCGGCACTGCCGGTAGCGCTCCTCCGTTCCACTCCGCGCGTGCAGGTCCCCGAGAAGCGCGCGGGCGTGGCCCGCCACGCCTCCGTCCGATCCGTGCGAGGCCACCTCGAGACACGACCGGGTCGGCATCCGGCCGACCCGGTGCACCAGCGTGGTGCCCGGCGAGACCAGGGAGGAGGGGACCGCGAAGAGTGGGTCGCCGGACGGCCTGGTCCGGCACCACTCCCACAGCTCCGGAAGACTCCTCGGCGGCGCCTCCCCCGCATCGAGGCAGCGCATCACCGTGTGATCCAGCGCCCGCTGGGCGAGGCCGGGATAGGGCAGGGTGAAGGAGCGGAGCCCTTGGACCTCGGAGAGAGCCGCCACCATGCGGGCGAGTTCGCCGAAGAGGTCGCTACCCACGCCCTCGGGCGCCTCGCCGGCGTCCGGCCGATCGGCCCGGCCGGCCGACCCCGCCCTCATGCCGCGGCCTCGCTGACGGACGACGCCGTGCACCAGCGGGCCACTTCGCACCGCTCGCAGGAGCGTCCGGGCCGGGCCGCGTACTGGTCGTCCCCGTGCCAGTCGGCCACCATCGCCCGCAGTACCTTCTCGGCGGTGACCCGATTGGCCGGGGCGAAGGGATCGATGATCTCCAGGTCGGCGCCGCCGGGGCGCAGCACCTCCAGCTCGACCCGGGCGCGGAACGGATCACCGCCCAGGTCACCGCGGGCGATCAGCACGACAGCCAGGGCCAACTGCGGATAACGCTCCAGCAGAGGGCGGTCGGACCGCCGATCGGTGACGGAGGTCTTGGTCTCGCGCCACACCCATGACCCGGCATCCCGGTAGAGCAGGTCGGGCGCGGCCCGGACCACCACGTCGGCGGCGGTGTCGTGCCGCACCACCCGGGGCTCGGTCCGCACATCCGTACCGTCCCCGACGTACCGCAGCGGACAGACCGCGGCGTGCCGCCGCAACAGCAGGGCGCCGAGTGCGCGTTCGTGTGCGGGCAGGTCGAATCCCTCTGGTACCCACTCCTCGGGGACCTCGACCGTGCAGGGCCGAGGCGATCCGTGGGAGTGCCGTTCGGCGAGGTAGGCGTGCAGCGCTCGGCCGCGCTCGGCCGTCACCTCGCGTTCGACGGAATCCGCCGTGGGCAGGTGCAGCCGGCGCATATGGTCACGCGCCGGGCAGGCTCGGTAGGCCCGCCCGTTGGTGACCGACCAGGTGCGGCGGGGCCGGTCGTGCGCCTCGATGCCCAGCAGTCCGGACGCTGTGCGCAGGGCCGGGCACACCGACAGGTAGGGGCATCCGCCACAGGCGGACCCCGGGCGGTATTCCCGTCCGTCCAACACGCCGGCCAGGGCAGCGGGGCCGTGTTCGCGGTACCGGGAGCGCGCCTCTTCCCGGCTTCCCGCGAAGAGTTCCCGCGTACGGCCATCGAAGAGCGCGAACTCCACGATCCGTACGTGCTCCGGCAGTGGTCCGGGGGCGCCCTCGGCGAGCACCAGGGCGACGGCCGCGGTGAACCCGTCGGGCGGCAGGTCCCGGAGGCGGTGAACGGGCAGACGAAGTTCGCGGTAGGCACCGTCCGGGGAGGCCAAGCAGCGGCCCCACACGGTGAGGCGGTACTCCTGGGCGTCGCGCGGGTCGGGACCGGACGGCCGGTAGCGGTACGTCCACGGCTCGGGCACCTCGTGCAGCGGGCGTTCCGGGTCGAGGGGGAAGGCCGCCTCGTACATCTTCACGCCGTGCTCCGACCAGGTCCGCAGACCGTCGTGCAGAGGCCCGGTACGTGTCCGGGGCGGGCGGCCGGCAGGCCCCGAACGGATGTCGCAGGCAGCCATGAAGGGACCCAGGGTGAAGTGCTCCAGCCGCTCACGGCGGCGCGGTACGGGGTCGGTGGTGTGGTAACCGCGGGTCTTGAGAGCGTCAGCGGCGGGGCATCGGAATTCTCCCCCCTTGAACATTCCGGCGGATACCGTGATGACGTCGGAGGTGCGGGTCACCCCGTCGGGGGGCAGCCATGGCTGCGACATTTCATGCTCCATTTCCGTACGGAGGAAAGGTGGATGGCCATGAGGGAGATCGAGGAGATCGGGGATGTGGAGAAGCGCTACGAAGTGCTGGACATGGTCGGCGACGGCGGCCAGGGCGACCTTTTCCTCGGGCGTGATCGCAACAGCGGGCAGAAGGTGGCGTTGAAGCTTCAGAAGGCCCGGGACCTCGGACCCGAAAGCGCCTTCCGCTCGGCCGGCATGCATCTCGTCAAGGAGGGAGCACACATGATGATGCTGTCGGGAATCCAGGCGATCCCCGAAATCATCGCCATGGGGACACACCGACGACGCCGATGCCTGATCATGGAATTCGTCGAGGGTCGCCAACTGCACAACGTCTTGTGGGCGGCCCAGCCTGTTAAGCATCCAGGGATCATCGCGTCCGTCATCGGCCAGTTGTGCGAAATCCTGGCGGAAGTCCACGACCGGAATCTGGTGCACTGCGACCTCAAACCCGAGAACGTCATCGTGCAACCGGACGGTCGCCTCCGGCTCATTGACATGGGCCTCGCGGTCGTGGCGGGTGAAGAGACTGATTGGGCACGTGGCACCCGCGGTTGGGCCTCTCCCGAGCAGTCCGACGCCTGCCCGGCAGGGCGGCTGACACGACGGGCCGACATCTTCGGACTCGGCTGCATCCTGCTGGAGATGACCGTGATGCGGCTGCCCTACGGCGGGCTCGAAGAGCTGGCGGAAGCGGGTACCCCGGTGCTGCCAGCCGACCGGCTCGCCGCACTGCCCCCGGAGTTCGCCTCCCTGGCACTGTGGATGGTCCGGTGGGAGGCGGCGGAGCGCCCGGCGGACGTCCGTGAGGTGTTCGACCGGCTCCGGCCGTATCTGCCCCGGCTCGGCTCGCGACGGCCACCGAAACGCTTGCGCCCGGACCCGACCGAGTACTACCGCACGCATCCGCCCCGCCTTTGAGTGTGAGCCGACGGCCGCCGACCGGGCGGGTCACCTCAGCCCTTCCAGCTGCTCTCGGACCTCCCGCACCCCCTCACCGCCCATCAGCTCACGCAGCACGATGACTCTCTCCAGTTCCCGTACCGCTGTGTCGGTCTTACCGGCGGACACTAGGGCGTCTGCGAAGAGCAGCCGCGCCTTGTCCTCGTTGGGCCAGTTCTCCTGTTCGCGGTAGATGTCGCAGGCCTGCCGGTACAGGGAGATGGCCTCTTCCCGCTCGGAGCGGGCCAAGTGCACCTTGGCCAAGGTGAACAGCACGTCGGCCAGGCCGCTGCGCTCCCCCGTGCGCTCCACCACACCTAGGGCGTCTGCGCACCGGCGCAGGGCCTGCTCGTGATCGCCCCGGTCGTAGTGGAGTGCGCCCAGGGCGTTCAGGGCGGCCGCCTCCCCGACCCGGTCGGACACCTCCCGGCACAACTCCACTGCCTGGAGCAGCATTTCTTCCGCCTCTGTGAGGTCGCCCTGCTTGCGCAGGGTGATCCCCAGCCGGTGCAGCGACCGGGCCAGACTCAGCCGACCTTCCTCGCGGGGGTCCTCCTTGCTGAGCCGGACGGCTCGGCGAAGGTGCCCCACGGTCGCGTCGTACTGGCCGAGCCGCCACTTTGTCCCTGCCAGCATCCGGTGGACCATGGCGCAATCGACCGGGGAGGCGGCGGATTCCGCTGCCTCGACGGCGTGCCCGAGGTTCTTCAGCGCGTCGTCGAGGAGTTGGCGGCGCCACTGATAGGTGACCAGGGCCATGGGAAGCAGCCATTCGTACCGTTCGATGCCCTGCCCGACAGCTAATCGAATGCCTCGCTGCACGGTGGCATACTCCTCGTCCAGTAACGCCATCGCCTGCCCCGGTTCCGCGGGGTCGGTAACCGTGACCCCGTCGGGCTCGCCTATGGGCAAGGTGCGCTCATGGTCAAGCACCCGGTCGCAGGCGCGAACGTTGTGCAGCTGGTGCTCCAGCACCTGCCGTACGGTCACTCGCTCGATGTCCGCCGCCTCTCCATTCATCTCCGGCTGCAGGTGTTGGCGGGAGAAGGCCCGCACGAGGTCGTGCAGCCCGTAGCGCTCGCCGTGAAGCTCCACCAGGTTCGCCGCCACGAGCTCCACCAAAGCCCGGTCGGTGCGTGCCCCTTCGCCTGCCACCCTCCCTAGGTCCATCACCGCCTCCCAGGAGGCGGTGGGCCCAGGGTGGACGGCAAGCTGCCACAGCAGCAGCCTGGCCTCCTCACCGAGCACGCGTACGGAGCAGTTCAGCGCTGCACGGACTGACAGTTCGTTCTCCGGCAGGTGCAGGGTGTCCAGCCTCGCCCGCTCCTCCTCCATCGCTTGCACCAAGGCGGGCAGAGTACGCAGCGGACGCGCACCGACTCCCAGGAGCTGGGCCACCACGGTGAGGGCCAGGGGCAGTCGGCCGCAGAGTCGGACCAGATCGCTGAAGGCCTGGGCGTGCTTCGCTCGGTCTTCGGCCGACACCTTCTCCTGGAGCACTTCCAGGGCATCCGCCTCTTGCAGCGGTTCCAACTTGCGGAACAGCACCTTTCTCTCGGACTGCAGTCGCAAAAGGTCGTTGCGGCTGGTGACGATCACGGCGCAAGTTCCGTCTCCGGGGAGCAGCGGCAGCACCTGCTCGGCGTTGAGCGCGTCGTCGAGGACGATGAGTGCCGAGCGGTGCGCCAGTGCCGACCGCAACGCATTGCTCTTGCTCTCCGATCCGGTCACCGTGGTGTAGGGCGGCAGCGCGGCCAGGAACCCGTCCAGGACCTCGTCCGGTTCAGCCGGCCTCACGTCTCCGTCGGCGAACCCGTTCAGTTTGGCGTAGAGCAGCCCGTCGGGGAACCGCTCTCGCAGCCGACGGGCGAGGTGGCGGGCCACCATGCTCTTCCCGACACCTGCCATGCCGCTGATGAGGACCAGCGCCAGGTTGCCGGCGTTCTGTTCCTCGCACACGGCCTCGACGAGGCTGCGGATCAGTTCGTCCTGCCCGACCGGCCTGCGGCTGCTGCCGGGTAACTGGTTGGGTACGGGAGGCAGGAGCGTCCCGCCCGGCCGGTGGGCGACTCCCCGGACCTGATCGATGGCGCTCAGCAAGTCGGCGTCCGGCTCTCCGTTGTGCTTCGTCCACTCCTTGATGAGCCGATCAAGCCGGCGCTCCGGCAGGTCGCCGTGGGCGAGCAGGTAGAACCGGAAGATCTGGGGCAGTTCCGGTGCGCGCTCGAACCATTTCTCCGACTCCTCGCGGAGCCATTTCTCCTCCCTGGACTTCCAGGCGGCGTCCAGCCGGGAGTACACGGCGAGCATCAGCTCGGCCCGCAGTTCCTCCCGACGCAGAAGGAAGCCGCTCTCGGTCAGCCCGCGCAGAGGCTCGTCGCCGTCCCACTCCTCCAGGGCCGCACCCAGCCGCTCGAACCGCTCCCGAGGGTTCAGCCCCTCCGCCTTCGCCACCCTGTCGCGAAACCGGAGCAGATCAACGCCGCTCTCAGGGACCCGAAGGGTGCAGTATCCCGACCTGCCGCCGTGGGGCACGACCTCCCGGCCCAATTGCCTTCGCAGGTCGGAGACGGCACGGTCCACCCGGCCGCCGACATCCTCGTCGCCCTCCCAGAGGACCTTGCCTATCTCCTTCCTGGTACACCGGCAGCCTGGTGAGGTGACCAGGAGGGCGAACAGGGCTGCCACCTTCGATCCTTCGACCACCCTTCTGCCGCCGTCCCCTTCCACTCGCACCGGGCCCAGCACGTACCCGTCCATCGCCCTCCCCTTCACCGCGCCGCAGCCAGTGATCCGGCCCCTCGCTGGCGCTCCTTCATCTGTGCGCCGCGCTGTGCCGCTTCACACGCGCTTGCTTCTTCACGCCCCCCGAGGACTCAGTTATCCCTCAGTTTTGGCTCTGCGGCCCTGCTTCACCCCCAGGCACGATGGCACCAGCCGCTCGCAGAAGCACGAAACGGCGGCTTAGCCATCCATCGACTCATCAGTGAGGAAACGCGAACCCGATGAACAGCCGTCAGCGCAACCGCCGGGCAGCCCGTCTGCGCCAGTCCCCCGACTGGCCGCCGAGCCGCCGCCGGCGGGCGGCCGTCCGGACCGAGGACACCACCCCGGCGACCCCGCCCAACGAGACGCCGGACACCTCGTCCTCCGAGACCACCTGAGCGCAACAATTCGTGGGTGCCCGTTCCGTACGGGCACCCACCAGCCTCGCGAACTTCGTCACCGGCGAACTCGCTTCCTGGCTGCCGCACTTGTTACACGCTCGTGGTCAAAGGCGGCGTTACCTGGTCGAGAAGACCACTACCGCATGCTCACGCATCAAAGTGAGGCTGGTGGGACTCGTCTCCGCTTGAAGCGGATATGAGGCGATGCGTCCCCACCCAGGACCCACCTCGTCCAGCATCTCGGTATCTCCAGCACCTCCGGACTCAGGTTTCCACAGTTCGAAGAGAGGACATTTCCTGATGTATCCACGGCACAGCAGTGCGTTCGCCTCGGTGAGGCGGCACTTCGACGATCCCCGGATCAGCGACGCGGTCTTCGTGCTCGTCCCCACGGACACCGACGAGGCTGATCCGGTCCGGCTGACCGCCGTCGAGACGCACGAGGCCTTGTACGGCCCCGACGCAGACCCGCGGTTCGCCACCGCGGTCTGGAAGGAGGTCATCCGCACGGCGCAGAGCGACCTGACTCCAGACAGCACGGGGAAACTCCTGGCGATCTGGCTGGCCCTGCCCCGGTTGGCCGGGACGGTCCACCGGGTCTGCACGCGTCTGCGGGCCGACCGGTCGGACGTCGAGGCCGAGATGGTCCTGGCTCTCCTGGAGAAGCTGGCAGATCGGAATGGCGCGAGCTGTCTCACCGACTCCTCCCTGCTGCACGCGGCGCGCGCCAGGGCGTGGCATCTCGCCCGGGAAGGGCTGCGGGAGCTTCCCTCAACCCAGATCGAACGCATCACCGAGGAGCACGCTCTCACTGCGTCCGGCGAGGAGGCGAACGCTCCGGCAGGGGAGAGCCTGGACGTCCGGGTCGACCGTCCGGACGGCCCGGACGGGCTGTGCGCACCGCTGCGTTTCCGGGTGCGCCCGGAGCATCTGCGTCGACAGGGAATCTTCATCGACACCGACGACGGGTCGCAGGACCGTTCGGCGGGTCACAGCCCCGGGAGGAGGCGACGGCCCGGGCGCCGCGCGGACGCCCGGCCGGTCCGCCCTGCGGGGAGGCGAGGATGAAGGACCCGGCAGAGGGCCGCCTCAGTTTCACGGAGATGTTCGACCTGCCCGTCGCAGTGGACCTGCGCACGGCGGCCCGAGCGCTGGGAATCGGCTCGACGACCGCGTACCGGCTGATCCGCGAGCAGGAGTTCCCCTGCCCAGTCCTCCGCATCGGACGTAGGTACAGGATTCCGACCAACGAGCTGATGCGCGCCCTGGGGATCGAGGACCGCCCGCTGTACAGCGTGGACCCGGAAGAGGACACGGACGATCCGAACGTCGGCTTCTGAAGGTAACCACCGTGCGGCTCCGTGGCATCAGCCACGGAGCCGCACGGCCCTGCCTCCTACGACGGGCCGTTCGCCGCCGACGTGCGCCGCACGGTTCTCCACGGCTGCTCGGCGGCCGACAGCCCGCACGGGTTGGCCAGTTCGTGACCCCGTCGGCGATCACCGACCCGAGCTACGGCGAGCACGCCCGTCAACCTTGAACTTGCCGGTAAGCCGTCGACGCACGCTTCGGCGCTCGGCCGGGGCGCGGATCTGAACAGCCCGGCGGCCCAGCCCTACGCACCGCTCACCATGACCGCCTTCGGGGGGATGACCTCGAAGCTCCTCGTCGTCGTGGGCACAAAGGACTGACACCCATCTTCTCCGGGCGGCACGACTGGGGAAGCGACGTCTACACGGCGTCTCCCGCACCGAAGAGCAGGTTGGACAACTTCGACGACGCGGAGCACGGGTTGGGCGGCATCCCGACCTACGACGCTGCCGAGACCACCGCCGAGAACCCCGACCACGTCACCGCCGCACGAGCGATCGTCCGAGCGCACCTGCGCGCCCGAGTTGCCTGCAGGAACCGGACTGGGACCGGGGCACCGCGGTCCGCGCATCAGCTCCCGCTGCTTCCGGTCCCGCTTCGTGAAGCCGTCCGGGGTGACGTCGTGCCCTGGCGTCTTCAGTTCCAGCAAGTCGGTGATGCGTCCCGAATGTTTTCACCAGCTTCGCCATCGATAGGCTGGTGGACGCCTCCGTGTCGCTAACCCGCAGACACTCCCTGCACTCAGATCCAGTCCGCCACGAGAGCCCGTATCCATCCCTCCGACACCTTGCCTCCCTCGAAGCTGTGGACGTGGACGGTGGATACCGCAGACACAGCTCGTTGGAGACGAGAGGACCGGCTCAGTGCGCGCGGGGGCACGCGAGGGGGCACGGGCAGCGCGTTCCGTGATCGCCGGGAAAGCAGGGACGGGTGTCGGTTGGGAAGAAACCGCCGTAGCCAATGCGGACCTTGACCTTTGAGTGATCTCTGCGATTCTCGCTGCGACAACGGCCCGTGGGCGGCGGCCGCCTCGCGGGCGATGCTCAGGCTGCGAACCCACGCGCCGCGCAAGGTCGCCGTTGCCGGGCGGCTGCCGAGATGAGCCTTGCCGACCGCGCCGATCCGAGACGGTCGTGCCGCTCTCGCAACCGCTGCCATAGGGTGATCGTTTGACTACTGAGAAAGGTGCATCGCCTCGTGAATTCAGTCCGCAAGTCCAGCAGCTCAGCCTTGATCGCCGCCCTCGCGATGGTCTTCGCTGCCGGCTGCACCCAGCAGCCCGAACGCGTCGATGCCGCCCCTCCTGCCCCGATCGGCAAGCAGACCTTACCGGCCCGCGCCGTCTACGATCCCCCGGCGAAGTTCGACGCCCAGGCTGGTGTCCTTATGCCCTGGGAGGCTTCATCCGGGCTGCTGAGCATCGGCGGAACCTGGCTAAGTGACAGCAAGATCCCGGTGGCGCTCCACAAGGACAAGGTCTATGTGGCGACCCTCGACCGTCTGCTGGCCTTCAACACGACCACCGGTTCGCTCACAGCCACCATCACTCCCACGGCTGATGCGCTGAGTGTGCTCAGCGAGGACGACCGCAACAACGCCGCTCCTCCGGTCGTCACCCCAGGAGCCGATCCGCTGGTCCTCGCGCCGTTCTTCGTACGGCGACCCGGAGTCGGAACCCAAGCAGCCACCAACTTCATCGAGCTCACTGCCACCGACGCATCCAGCGACAAGGCCGACTGGAGATTGCCCCTGACACTGCCGTCCTGGACAAAGAACGGCAGCCCGCGCACCCTCTCGGTCGTAGGCGCCTCGGAGAAGGTCGCCATCGTGACGGTCAGCACTGACGAGTCGCCGCTGTTCTCCGCTGCCACCACCTACGGCATCGACCTCACCGCACGCCGTGTCCTGTGGACCAAGGACCGGTTCGAGGCGACCGCCTTAACCGGGAACATCGTGGCAGGCGAGCTGGAAACCTCCGACGGGACCTACGAATCCGCACGCGGTTACGACCTGCTCACCGGCACCGAGCGCTGGCGCGGAGAGGACCGTCTCAACCTCGACGTCACGCCCGCCGGGCCGCACCTCCTCCTTGTCCAGGCACAGAACAAGGACGACTACCGCGTACATGTCCAGCAGTTCCTCGATCCCGCGACCGGCACGGTGAAGGACGAGGCTCCGGAGGACATCGCTGGCTCCCGCTGTGACCATGATGGGCAGAACACCGTTGTCTGCTCCTGGAATCAGGGCAACCTGCACAAGGTCTGGGCCTTCAACGACCGCACCGCCTCCCTGCTGTGGCAGCTGCCAGACCAGACTGCCAACCGCATCGCGCCGCGAGTAACAGCCGTCTGGAACGGACGGATCTACGGCAAGACGGACAATGGCCCCCTCGCTCTGGACTCACGGACCGGAGCGGACCTGCCGACCCGCCCGGGTATCGCCCCCTTCCTCGTCAACGGGTACACCGGACTCGCTCTGTCCCCGCAAGATGACCTGACCGCGTACCCGGCCGCTGGGTAACCGGGATGCTGCCCGGTCGACGCCCTCGGCTGAGGGGGCCGCCGCCGCACAGAGCCGGGCATCGGATGAGGGCTGCCGGCAAGGTCGCATGCCGTGCCCGCCGCAGGACTGTCCGGTCTACGTAACCTGGGGTTGGTGAGTGCGCTAAAGCTGTCCTTCTACGTCCTCGGAAAACCTCGCCCATGGGTGCGTTGTCGCTGGCAGGATGAGACGCCATGGCAAACGTCTTGATTAAGGATCTACGGGAAATCTCGAAGGGCTTCTCCGAAAAGCTGGAGGAGTGGCCCCACATCCCGTGTCCCACGTGCGTCCGAGGGGTCTTGCGCCCGGTCGCCGACTCCTTCGTCGATGAAGAGACGGTCACCAGTAAGTCCTGGCACAGCCACGAGGCCTGGGACCCCGATTGGATTCAGGGCGACTTCCTGTGCGTCCTCACCTGCCCGAACGCAACCTGTGACCGTGTGCGCGTCGTCGGGGACAGCAGGGTCCGATGGACAGGCGAGTGGAGCGAGGAACAGTACGAGGTGCACTTGACCCCCACCATGTTCTTCCCGCCGCTGCCCCTGATCCAGAGCCGCAGCCTCTGCCCCAAGGAGGTAGGCGATCGGGTGGATATCGCAGCAAAGGTCCTTTGGCTCGACCCCAACTCTGCTGCGAACCGGATCCGGTCGGCCGTCGAGGCCCTAATGGACGAGCACGGAATCATTCGATACAAGCCCGGCCGCAGGGAGAAGCCCTCCAGAATCAGCCTCGACGAACGAATCTCTACATTCAAGGTAGCGCTACCTCAGCACGCGGAAGCCGCTGGCATGCTCTTGGCCGTGAAGTGGATCGGGAACGTGGGCAGCCACGAGGGCGTTCTCCGCGTCCCTGACGTCCTGGAGGGAGTCGAGTTTCTGGACCATGCCCTGTCACTGATCTACGACACCAACCACGATGACATCAAGAAGAGGGCAGCCGAGGTAACTGGACGACGGGGACGACCCAGCAGCTGACCCATCACCGCCTCATCATGACCATGGACGCGGGCCAGCCGGGACAGGTCAGGTTGCTCTAATCCCTCAGGCAACTCAAAAACGGGGCGGCTCGGCTAAGGGCTGTCCCGTAAATGATCTCCGGATCGTCTCGGGCATGGTGGGTCGCAGTGTGGCCCGTTGACCTATCCGGCGAGGGCGAGGTTGTGCATGCGGGCAATGCCGAGCATGGCGTGGTGGACGCCGTCGCCTTTGAGGCGGCAGTCGCGGAGGATCTTCCAGGTCTTCATACGGGCGAAGACGTGCTCGACGCGGGCGCGGACCTGCTTGTGGGACTTGTTGTGGTCCTCTTTCCAGGCCGGGAGTTCAGTCTGGCCGCGCTTGCGGCGGTGCGGGACGACGAGTCCGGTTCCCGGGTAGCCGCCGTCGGCGATCGTGGTGGTCTTGCCGACGGCGGCTTTGGCACCGGACTCCTCCCATGCCTTGCAGTCGTTGCGGTTGCCGGCGAGCGGCCGGCCGACCACGACGACACGGCGGGTGTCGGCGTCGATGACGACCTGGTGGTTGGTGGAGTACCGGTAGTTCTTCGACCGCTCGGCGATGGTGTGGTCGCGGGTGGGGACCAGGGTGCCGTCCACGATGAGCACGGCGTCCTTGGCGAACCACTTGAATGGGTGAAGGGCGAGCATCGGCGCGAGATGGTCGATGATGCGGTCCGCTGCCGACTTCGATATCCCGAACAGCGGGGCAAGCTGCCGCATCGTGAGGTTCGTGCGCCAGTATGCGGCGACCAGCAGGGCACGGTCCTCCAGTGGAAGGCTCCACGGCCTGCCCTTCCGGACCGCGTCCGCACCTGCGCGACGCAGCACCGTCACCAGCTTCCCGAAGCCACGCGGGCTCAGCCCGGTGAACGGGGTTATCCAGGAAGACTCCGACGCCGTGATCACACCAGCCATACCAAGATCGTTCCACGGGGTGGCTGGCGGCTCGGCCCACCTCTCAGCTGCCGCTCAGCGGAGACGCCCACGTGGGGTCGTGTCGGGATCTCCTCGTGAGGTGGGCCAGCAGGTGCTCCGCGGCGATGGAGGCAGTGTCTTGCGGCGCGCCGACTACGGTCAGGGCGGCGATAAGCCTTGCCGATGCTGTTTCCGGCACGTCCGGGTCGGTGAGGAGGGGAAGCAGCAGCAGGAAGCGGGTGGCCGTGTCCTGGACGCCTTCGGCCGCAAGGGACGGGCTGTCAGCGACCCGGATCAGTTCGTGCCATGTCAGCCCAGTGCCCGAGAAGTCTCCGTCCCAGCTGGCGATCTGCTCGACGTAGCTTCTGCCTGGATAGGTAAGGAGGTAGTCGGTGCCGTAGTCGCCATCCAAGTTGCGATAGATCACCACGGCTCCGGGGCCGTCATCTGCCGGCACCCTGAATGCTGGCCAGCGTTCAGGATCGAAGAGGACCTCGGACAGGACATCGGCATCGGCGCCGTCCTCACCGAACCACTCCGGAACCGGGCGCTCGGCACACCCCCCGTCGCTACACATCGACAAGAGGTAGTTCGACCAGAAGCCCGGGTGGACCAGCAGTGACTCGCCCGGCACCAACGGGCCGACGCCGTATCCCTTGATCAGCACGCCTCGATCCTGTCACCAGCCACTGACACGGCCCGATCCGGGATCGGCAAGGGGGTGCCGCCCAGTTACGGGACAGCCCTTAGGCTACGGCCCACGGCCGACCCCCTCTACTGGGTGGCTGGCCGGACAGGCTCCAGAGGACGAGACTCTCCCTGGGCTGGATGCGGCGGGCCGGGCTCAGGAATCATCAGCGCGCCAGTCTGAGGCGTGCCGTCTCTACGGCATGAGAGGCGGCTTCGATCAGTCCGAGTTCACCGGCGAGCGTTCCCACAAAGGCATTGACCGCCTCGATAGCGCGGCCCTCCATGGTGTCGGGCTCTGCGAAGTACGCTGCGAACTCTCCTGCACCCATGGTCGCTATGACTGGCCGACGGGCCTGGTAGTCGGCCCACATCGCTCTGTAGACGGCGCGCACTCGGTCGAGCTCGGTTTCGTCGATCTCCTCATGTCGAAGGCGGCGGATTGTCTGCTCCTGGGCCCTCCACATCGCGATGTGGTGCTGGACGGAGACCGGCCCGAAGGGTCCGGGAAGGGCTCGTTCGATCCTCGGCATACCGGGCTGGGCCGGCCAGGGCGAGTGCAACTCCGTGAGGACCGCGGTCAGCCTGTCGATGTCGATCCGGCCGGTCCGCTCGCCTTCCTCGAGGACAAGCTGGGCGGCGCGCCGTTGCTTGGGGGTGGCCGAGGGGTGGGCGAGTTGCTCGACAATGGCGCGGACGTTCTCCCTGCGCCGAACGGCAGTCGTCTGGCCGGTGGCGCGCGCGTGAGTACGCCAGGCTCGGCGCGCCTGCGGGGTGAGCACGATCGTGTCGTCGATCAGCCATAGGTACAGCACGACGCGGATCAGGGAGCGTTGTGGGATGCGCCCCAGCGGGGAACGCTCTCGGGCTTCGAGAAGTCTGGTGAACAACTCACGTTGCTCGGGTGGGAAGACTCGCGGATCGCTGCCGTGCGCTCTGGTCTTGCGCGGCTCTGGGTTGGCAAGCATGCCGTCCTCGACCCAGGAGGTCACCATCCTGGGACTGGCTTTCACGCCCAGCGCGAGCGCGTCGGCAACCAGATCAGCCGAGGTCCCCTCGACCCACGTGGTGGTCTGATTTCCGTTCATGGCGCCGAACTTACATCGAGATTCGAGCCCCGGAAGCTGCATTCAGCGCACGTCAGCCATAAGGCTTGGGGACAGCAGAAACTGCGCCCCGCACCGTATCCCTGGCAGGAACACCCGGTGCGGGGGCAGCCGACTCATCCCCTGAACGGAGACCGTCATGTCCCACCGTACGCACCGTCCCGCCCCGAAGCGGCGACGCACCCGTCACCATCTTGTCCGGGGCCTCGGGCAGGCGGCGTTCTACGCCGCTTCCACCACGTTGGCTGGCGGCCTGGTCCGCGAGCTGCTGCACCTGCTTCACATGTCCGTCTTCTCGTGCTGACCTGAAGACCAGGGAGATGCCTCGTCCGGGCCTGCCGGGCGCGGCATCTCAGTGGCCCCCTAACTTGACTCTGTCGTGGTCTTGGAGGCGAGAGGAGGTACCGAGGGTTCACCAGGACTTCGAGCCCGTGGCGAGGGCGGCGATCGGCTGCTTGAGCTGGCCGTCCACCTCGCCGCCGTCCACCGCATCACAGGTCCCCATACCGGTCGGTTCGCCGGAGCCCGGCAGTCCCGCATCTGGCACTGTTACCTTCGCGGCCGTCTCGACACGTACACGACTGCCGCACCCGACCTCGCGCCCGCCGCGGCAGCCCTAACGCCGCCGACTCGACACCACAGACCTGGACATCGAGCCCAGACTGCTCCACCACGACCTGCAGCCGGGCCACCTCGTCAGGCCCGCGGCTCGCGGGTCGCTGCTGCTGGACTGGGAACTCGCAGCTTTCGGCGACCCGCTGTCCGGCCTCGCCCGCCTCGCTGTCCGTCTCGACCTGACCGACCCCGCCGACGCGCTTCAGGTCGCCCACCAGCCCACTCCGAACGACGTTCGCAGAATCCAGATGTACTGAGCCATTTCCAACCTGATGGGGCGGCAGATGGCTGGTGGAGATGGGCTGTACGAAGCGGCGAGGCCCCTGGTAGACGGGGTCACGACCAAGATCGCCCGTACGTGCCAGGAGCCTCGCGTGCTTGTCTATCCATCCGCGATTGATCTGTCCAGTTCGAGCCTGCGGTATCTGGCCCGTCATCTGTCGGCACGCCGCGAACGCATCGGCAGCCGGTGGCGGCGGCTCGCGGCCGGACGCCAAGCCCTGCTTGCCCTCGCGCACCTACGCTGCGGGGATACTTACGCCCAACTCGCCGCGGCGTTCGGGATCGGCATCGCCACGGTGTACCGCTATGTTCGCGAGGCTGTCGAGGTCCTGTCTGCACTGGCACCCACACTCGCCTCGGTCGTGCGAATGGCAAGGGCCAAGGCGCTCGTCATTCTGGACGGCACCCTGCTGTCCATCGACCGCATCGCCGCCGACCGCCCCTACTACTCCGGCAAGCACAAACGCCACGGCATGAACGTTCAGGTCATCGCCGATCCGCTCGGACGCCTGCTCTGGGCCTCACCTGCTCTGCCGGGTGCCGTTCACGACATCAAGGCCGCACGCACCCACGGCATCATCGAAGCGCTCACCCAAGCCAACATCCGGACGTGGGCAGACAAGGGATATCAGGGAGCCCGGGGGACAATCCGGGTGCCTTACCGGGGCCGCTGGAGCACGCTCTCAGCCGGGAAGCGGGCGGCGAACTCGTCCCACGCCAGGATCCGAGCCGTCGGCGAGCAGGCCAACGCCACCCTCAAAAGCTGGCGGCTCCTGCGCAAACTCCGTTGCAGCACTGCCCGCATCACCGACATCGTCAAAGCCGTCCTGGCCTTGCACCTCGCCAGTTCAGCTTGAGGTCGGCGCAAGCTGCAGCATGGACAAGAACAGCGCCGCCATCCACGACACCAAGAGAGCAGGCTCGCCGTGGCAGACGTCAGAGTCACCTACGACAAGGTTGCGGACGCAGCGTATGTGTACCTCACCGAACCACAGGCCCGCGTGAAGTCCGCGCGCATGTATCCCTGCGATCCGGTGGACGCTGACGCCGTGATCAACCTCGACTTCGACGAACAGAGTCGCCTCATCGGCATCGAGGTGTTGGCGGCCAGCTCAAAGCTGCCTGAGTACCTGCTCCTGTCAGCGGAGCGGCTGGACACCGAAGGTACATGACACACCGCTCCGCAGCAGGTTGGAAAAGACTCAGTGGGTGCAATCGTCATGGACCGGTTCTCCGGCAAGATCATCGCCACGCCCGACAACCTCAAGGACCCGTTCGCGCTCGCGGGTCTCCTTATTACCGTGACCCTCAGTGCCGTCGAGCTCGTCCGGCTCAGAGCACGCGGTCAGGGCCTTACGCAGGACGCGGGAGCAGGCGGGGAGCCAAGCCCGGTCCCCATCGGCGAGACGGGGTCGGCAGCACCGACCCCACGGTAGTCTCTCGCCGTGGACATGCCCGAAGGAGGGGGACCGCGTCGGTGAGCATCAGCAGCGACGAAGCGAACGTCAGGACCACCACCAGCGGCACTCCGTTGAGCGCCGACCGGATCAAACACTTGGAATTCATCCAGGCCATTGTCACCAGGTTGGGTAACAACTCGTTTCTGCTCAAGGGTTGGGTGATGACTCTCACCGCCGCCACCCTGGCACTCTCGGCAGGCCGGCTCAGTTGGCAGATCGCACTGAGCGGAATAGTCCCCCTGTTGGGCTTCTGGTTCCTCGACTCGTACTTCTTGCGCCAAGAACGGCTCTTCCGCGCCCTGTACGAAGCCGCCCGGACCCCCGACAGCGCCGTGGAGATGCTGTCGATGAACGTCGGACCGTACCTGTCGAGGGTGACGCTGGCAAAGGCCGCCTTCTCCCAGACACTGGTGCTGTTCTACGGCGCCCTGCTGATCGCCCATTTTGTGGTCGTCATTGTGGCCCGCTGAATCAGGTCGTCGGAGGCCCGGGCGGGCACAGCAAGGCGGCCATCTCATCGGCCAGTCCGTCGAGCACGGCCGCGTCCCGCACACCTTCTCCGTCTCCCGGCCAGAGAGGCCCCATGGCGTCACCCCGCCACCGTGGAACGAGATGGACATGGGCATGGAACACGGTCTGAGTGGCGGCGGATCCGGCGGAATGGATGACGTTCATGCCCTCGGGGGCGAGATGGTCGCGCAAGGCGGCTCCGACGCAGAGTGCGGTCGCGAGCAGTCGTTCTGCCTCCGTCGACGCCATGGCCCAGAGATCCAGCGCATGAGTCCGGGGTACCACAAGTGTGTGGCCGAGGGTCGCCGGGACCATCGGGAAGAACGCCACGGCATGGTTGTCCTCAAAGATCATTCGTGCCGGTCCACGGCCGACCGCGATGGAACAGAACGGGCACGGTTGCATGGACGTTCTCCTTCGAGGTCCGGAGTTCTTCGGAGCAGTCCCCCATTACCACCCTGGCAGTAGGAACGAACGAGAAGGGGCGACACCGCCGTGGGAGGCGTCTTCATCAACTACCGCAGAAGCCCACGCGCCACACCTGCGGTGCACCGACTGCGTGAACGGCTCGGCCGCCACTTCGGCGACGCTCAGGTCTTCCTCGACACGTCGTCGATGCTGCCGGGCAACCGCTACCCGGACGACCTCAGACGCCGCGTGTACGAATGCGAGGTTCTGCTCGTCACCATCCCAGAGGACTGGCTGGAAGCACGGGACCCGTCCGGCCAGCGATGCCTCGACCGCGCGGGCGACTGGGTGCGGCACGAGATCGAGCTGGCGCTCGCCGCCGGGAAGACCGTGATCCCCCTACTCCTCGACGCCGCGGAGCCGCCGTCACCCGAGCTACTTCCCGCGTCGATCCGCGATCTATCCCTGCGACAGGCACATCGCATCACTGCGGACGGCTGGGACGAAGCCGTAGAGGAGTTGGTCGCCACGCTGGAGACCCTGGTAGCACCGGAGTGGGTGCCGATCCCCTCCGAAGAACGACCGCCACGACGGCCCGGCCGACTGCTCGGCTGGGCCACCGGCCTCTTCGCCGCCGCGCTCTGCGTCCTCGTACCGTGGGCCGCGACGGCCGGAGGGCCGGCCCCGGAACCGGGCGACGATCCAGCCGCCCTGCTGCTGGCCCTCGCGTCCCTCGGGCTGATGGGCCTCGTCCTGGGCGCCGTGCTGCTGTCCTGCGGCCCCGTGCGCCGCCCCGTCCAGGCGTGGGAGCGTGACCTGCAGGACGCCACACAGGAGAACTACCTCCGGGCGACCTATCCGGTGCCGGTCTTCCTCCTGTTGTTCGCGGCGGTCGTCGTCATCCAAGCGTGGGGGCGGAGTCCCGGCTTCGCCGTCGTACTGATGCTGGGCACGTGCATCGCTGTCGGCCCGATGGCAGCCCGCTTCGTGCGCTCCCTCAAAAAGGACCGCGAACGGTGGGTGCGGTGGCCGGAGGCGATGCCCGCGGCGGCTCCGGTGGCGGTGGTACGGCGGGAGATCGCCCGGCTCGACGTGCGTACGCAAGGGTGGAACGCGCCGATCCGGCGAGAGCAGCGGGACCAGGCACGGTTCGCGCTCGGAGAACTGGCGGAAGCGGTGGCGGCTCAGGGACGGGCAGCGGAACGCGGACGGTTGCTGTGGCTGCGCGAGGCGCAGCCCTGGGTCTTCAGCGGGTACGTCCTCTGGCTGGCGCTCACCGTCGCCCTCACGCTCGCCTGGACCCTCCCCCTCGGAGGCGGACTCGAAGGCTGGGACTGGGCGCGGCTGCACGCAGCCCCCGTGGCCGCCGGGGCCGTGGGCTTCGGGCTGTCCTGGACGACCATGGAGTGCGCGTACCGCTACCAGCGGCGACAGCGCCGGATGTTCCACACGGAGGCGGCGCGCCGACTCGCGGTGGTGGAGGCACGGGTCGACACACTGAGCTCCCCGTCCCGTACGCGGCTGGTGACGGGGACGAAACGCTAGTGCTGTTCCCGGGAACGCGCAGCCGACTCCCGGTGGCGATGGCACCCTTCGGAGGCGGGCGACAGAGCTGGTCGCCCGTCCTACAGCTCGTCAGGAACAAGATCCGCAGGCCCTTGGACACCCTGTCGGCCAGGGCATCAAACATGAGACCCACAGCTCAACCCACTCTGAAACAACCAGTTAGGTCGCCGGCATCTGGTCGTCCTCAACGGCCACCAACTCTGCGATCTTCATGGCAACTACTGCCATGGAATCCTCAGCCGTGTCCAACCCGTTTCGGGATGCAAGTAGAGGGCTGATGTTCCGGAGTTCGCCGTAGGTCGTCTCATGCATGACAGGGAGCAGTACGTTACGCGCAAGAAGCTCCGATAGTTCCTTGTCGGAGACGCCACCACGCTGCAGTCGCGTCAGTAGCGCAGGGGTTACAAGGACGAGACCGGTACGCGACCTCGCCAACCCTTTGTCGATTTCTCGCATAAAGGGTAGGCCGAGCGCAATGTCCTTCTCACTGAACCAGACTGACACACCCTCCGCTTCCAGCAGGTTGCACAGATCCGTGGCAGCACCACGCCGATCATCCCACGCGTGGCAGAGGAAAACATCGCGAAGGTCGGGCTGTTGATGCGCGCGCAACACGGCGGCATCGCGTACAGGGGCCAGATCCTTTACCTCGCCAGGCGTGTAAATCACGGAGGAGGTGCTTGGTGACCAAGGCGCCCGCGTTTTCCTGCTACCGGAGCTGCCGCTACTGATCGCACCACCCCCGCCACTGCTCCGCGGAGCGTAGGCCGGCGGCGAGTAGTAGGACCGCGGCGACGAGTACCCGTAGCCGCCACTGCTACACGCAGGGCACGCCGCACGTCCGCTAGCGGTTTGATGACCCCGAACTGGGGCTGTACACCGACTCATAAGAACATGATACTCGCGCGACTACCGATTCAACCGTGTCCCGTCTGATCTACAAATTTGCCGAGTACACAGCCATCCGCCAAGTTGCATTCGAGTCTGACGCGTCTATTGGAGACCTCACGGCGGCCCTCCGCTGGCACTGCGGGACCGGCACAACAAGATGCCGAGTAACGCCCAGATGCCCCGCACAATCCCCGAGCATCCCAGCACAGCAGGCAGCTGAGGCCGGGACGCCATCGCCTCTAGAGCCCCCTTGCCGTCGTCCCGAAAACAGTCGAAATTTTCGTCGCCCTTGGGCCACACGGAGCGTCCGTGCAGGTCAGAGCCATCCCACTCCCCCACCCATCAAGTGCCTTCTAAGCACTCGGCAGCGAAGCTGCGCGGCACGCCAAAGGCGTTGAAGGCCCCAGTTGGAACCTCACCAAACCTCAATGCCAGCCCAGCGGGGTGCACTCGCTGGGCTGGCAGGCCCAAGGTCCTGCGTTCGGCTGACCTCGACCGGACGCAACCATGGAGGCCGAGGGGAGGTCAGCTTGTGCAGCTGCCAGCCGTGCCCCAGCGAAGGAACTCGGTATCTCCAGCGCCGTCAAGGACCGCCACGGCGTACTGTGCGTAGCCCCATCCCTGCCCCGCGCGAGATTCCGCGAGAACTGTCTGGCAGGCCACGCCGGCGGCGGCCTCTGCCCACTCCTCGCGCGTGCTCTGGTCCCACTCGGGCTTCGTAACCCACACGTACATCACGCCTTCGTGCGGAGCGAAGCCGATGCTGGTGTTCTCGTCGCTGATATAGCGGGGGTCTTCGAACAGACGGGAGTTGGCGTTCCAGTCGACAAAGAGCTGGTGGACCGCCTCGGTTGCCACTCTGATTTCGCGCTTGTCGACGCTGGGGATCTGGGCCGCGGCCAGTCCTTCTTCGGTGGGGTGCCAGCTCGGCTCCTGCCCGGGGTCGGCAGCAGTGCGGTCGATGGTCTGCGTGATGCAGCCGGTGTTGGCACGGAAGTCGTCCTCCCACACGATCGCCGGCGCCGTGGACGTGGTGTTGTCGACCAGGACGTACTCGTCGTACGGAAGGGACTTGTAGATGCCCGCCATCATGCGCAAGGTGAGGCAGGCGTTCTTGGCCACTCCCTGCACAACACGTGACTCCACGGCCGGGCCGCTGATGGCTATGTAGAGCTCTCTCCGAGACGGGGCGTAGCCCACGTCGTACTGACCGATGTAGTTGTACTCCTCGCCCATGCCGTGGCTGAGGTCGTGCCCGAGTGCGGCCTCGGTCTCGATCTCCGCTTCTTCTTTGGCACGACGAGCTGCACGCCACGTGACGATCGTCGCCTCGTCCGCGTTCGCAGGAGGAGGGGATGGCGCGGCGTCCACCACAGCCTGGGAGCTTGCTGCGGGTGAAGCGGAAGCCGGCATGGTGGCGGTCTTGCTGGGGGATGCACTGGCGGGAGGACGGGAACTCGTCGAAGTCGTCTCCGTCTTGTCGGGCTGCAGGGCCAGCGCTCCACCCGCCAGGCCACCTATGACAGTGCCCACCACCGCCGCGATGCCGACGAGTCGTCTGCTGGAACGGGCAGGACGTCTCCAGTTCGGGTCGTCCAGAGTGGGGACGTTCCACTGGGCAGCGACGAAATCACCCACCAGTGTCGGCTCCGCACCCGCCGGCGCGGCCTGTGTGGCCTGTGCTGCAAGGAGGACGGCACATGTCTCGGCAGCATCCCACGCGGTGGCTCGGTCCCCCGGCTCCTTGGCGAGAGCGCTGCGCACGATGGCGTGGAGTTCGCCAGGAAGGCCACGCAGATCAGGATCCTCGGACATGACCCGGTAGGCGACCGCGTCGGGGGCTCCCCCGCCGAAGGGCGCGCGACCGGTGGCTGCGAAGGCTATGAGGGCGCCCCAGACGAATATGTCGCCCTCGGGACCCGTTGTACCGGTGCGGTAGTGCTCAGGGCTGATCCATCCTGGGGTGCCGGTCAGAATGCCGGTGCGCGTCACGGATGTGCCGTCGGCGGCATGGGCGATGCCGAAGTCCAGGACTCGGGGACCGACCGGGGTCAGGATGACGTTCTGCGGCTTGACGTCCCTGTGGACGACACCCGCGGCGTGAATGGCCGCGAGGGCCTGGGCTGTGCCCGTAGCAAAGGCGTAGAGGGTTCCACCGGCCAGCGGCCCGTGCGCGGCGATGTACCGATCGAGGGTGAGCCCTGGGGCATAGGCAGTGGCCAGCCACGGTGACGGTGCTTCGACGTCAGCCGCGATCAGGGGTATGAGGCAGGGGCCCTGGACACGGGCGGAGAGCTGGACTTCTCGGCGGAAGCGCGCCCGGAACTCCGCGTCGTCCGCCTGGGCAGGGTGGACGACCTTGACCGCGACCCGCAGACCGGCGGCGTCGAGGCCGGCGAACACCGTGCCCATGCCCCCTGAGCCGAGGCGCCCGATGATCCGGTAGGGGCCGACGCGCTTGGGGTCACCGGGGTGGGCAGCCAGCACCCGCCCACCAGAACGAGCACTGCTCACCGGGCTTCCGATCTCCTTCAGACGTGCAGCAGGCCAAAGGCCGGACGCATGCCGGTACCTGAGAGCTGGATATTAGCCGCGCGTCGAGGCGATAGGCACTGCCTTCTCAGGCAATGGTCGGCAACGCTTCCTCATCGAGCGCACAAGAGCGAAACGGAGCCGACGAGCCTCGCTCGCCGTGCTCCGTCGCTTTCGCCGCAACGCGTCTGTTCATCGGTGCGCGCCGCGGCCCGGCCCTCCGCGACAATCGACTGACGCCCCATCAGAACGAGCGTCAAATGAGCGTCAAGATATCGCCCGTAACGCCCACACGGCACATACCGCGCACCCGCAAAACCCCAGGTCAGGCGTCCTTCTTCACCGGCTCCAGGATCGCGACGCACTCCACGTGGTGGGTCATCGGGAACAGGTCGAAGGCGCGGAGGGTGCGGACGCGGTAGCCGCGTTCGGCGAAGTAGGAGATGTCGCGGGCCAGGGCCGCCGGGTCGCAGGCGACGTAGGCGATGCGGCGGGCGCCGAGGCCGGCCAGGTGGTGGACGGTCTGCTTGCCCGCGCCGGCGCGGGGCGGGTCCAGGACGATGAGGTCGACCTCCGTGATGCCCGTGCGCGGGAGGACCGACTCGACCTTGCCCTGCTCGATGCGGACGCGCGGGAATCCGGCCAGGTTGTGGCGGGCGTCCTCGACCGCGCGCTTGCCCGACTCGATGCCGAGGACCGCGCCCCGCTCGCCGACGCGGTCGGCGATGGCGCCCGCGAAGAGGCCGACGCCGCAGTAGAGGTCGAGGGCGGAGTCGCCCTTGCGGGGGGTGAGGCCCTGCATGACGGCGAGCATGAGGGTCTGGGCGGCCTGCGGGTGGACCTGCCAGAAGCCGCCGTTGCCGACGCGGTAGGTGCGCTCGTCGGCCCGCTCGCGGACGAAGGCGCGGCCGTGGACGCGGTGGACGCCGCCGTCCTTCTCGTCGACGCGGAGGACGGAGACCGGCTTGTCGAGTTCGACGAGGGGAAGGCGGCCGCCGGGCTTCGGGGTCAGGATGACCTGGCGGTCGTTCGAGCCGGAGGCGGCGATGGCCTCGACCGAGGCCATGCCCTCCCAGGTGCGCTTCTCGATGCCGAGTTCCGAGACGCCCTCGGCGGCGATCATGCAGTGGTCGATGATCTCGACCTCGTGCGAGCGGTGCTTGCGGAGGCCCGCGTGGCCTTCGGCGTCGACCGCGTACTGGACGCGGGTGCGCCACTGCGGGACCTCGCCCGGCGGCAGCTTGTCGCCCTCGGCCGGCATGACGGTGCCGTCCCAGCCGGCCTCCTCCGGGGTGAGCCCGGCGAGCCGCAGGAGCTGCTCGGCGATGACCTCGCCCTTGAGGCGGCGCTGGGCGCCGGGCTTGGCGTGCTGCCAGTCGCAGCCGCCGCACTTGCCGGGGCCCGCGAAGGGGCAGGGGGCCTCGACGCGGTCCTTGGACGGGTCGAGGATCGTGATCGCGTCGGCGCGCAGGAAGCGGGAGGTCTCCTCGCCCTCGGTGACGCGGGCGACGACCTTCTCGCCGGGCAGCGCGTGGCGGACGAAGAGGACGCGGCCCTCTTCGGTGCGGGCGATGCAGTGCCCGCCGTGGGCGACCGGGCCGACCTCGACCTCGTACTCTTCCCCGACCAACGACGAAACAGGGGTGTTCTGCATGGCGGGGGGACTCCAAGAGGAAGTGGCGGTGGGCCGTCGTCCGGATACTTCGGACGGCAGCCCACCAGTCTAGTTGTTCTTTTCGCGACGTTCTCTTCTAGCTGTTCTTCGCCGTCGGTTCCTTCTGGCGCTTCTCGACCGGGCCGCGGCGCACCGAGCCCGGCGCGTTCCAGTCCTGGCGCTTCCTGGCCCGCTTCTTCGCGGCCTCGGAGGACTGGAGCTGGTACGGGACGGAGGTCACCATGACGCCCGGGGTGAAGAGCAGCCTGCCCTTGAGCCGCAGGGCGCTCTGGTTGTGGAGCAGGTGCTCGTACCAGTGGCCGACGACGTACTCGGGGATGTAGACGGAGACGGCCTCGCGCGGGCTCTCGCGGCGGATGCTCTTGACGTACTCGATCACCGGGCGGGTGATCTCGCGGTACGGCGAGTCGAGGATCTTGAGCGGGACGTTGATGCCGCGCCGCTCCCACTCCTCCCTGAGCGCCTTCGTCTCGACCGGGTCGACGTTGACGGTCAGCGCTTCCAGCTCGTTCGCGTGCATGAGCTTGGCGTAGGCCAGGGCGCGGAGGGTGGGCTTGTGAAGCTTGGAGACGAGGACGATGGAGCGGACCCGGGAGGGGCGCACGTACTCGTCGGGACGTTCCTCGGCGGCGGCGATCTCCGCGGAGACGGAGTCGTAGTGCCGGCGGATCGCGCTCATCGTCCCGTAGAAGATCACCATGCCGAGCAGGGCGACCCACGCGCCGTGGGTGAACTTGGTGGCGAGGACGACGACGAGGACGAGGCCGGTGAAGAAGGCGCCGAAGGCGTTGATCGCGCGGGAGCGGATCATGTGGCGGCGCTTGGCCGGGTCCCTCTCCGTCTTCAGATGCCGGTTCCAGTGCCGGACCATGCCGATCTGGCTCAGGGTGAAGGAGACGAAGACGCCGACGATGTAGAGCTGGATGAGCTTGGTCGAGTCGGCCCCGTAGACCCAGACGAGGAGCGCGGCGGCGCCCGCGAGGAGCACGATGCCGTTGGAGAAGGTGAGGCGGTCACCGCGGGTGTGCAGCTGGCGCGGCAGGTAGCGGTCCTGGGCGAGGATCGAGCCGAGGAGCGGGAAGCCGTTGTACGCGGTGTTGGCGGCCAGGAAGAGGACGAGCGCGGTGGCGGCGGCGAGGACGATGAAGAAGAACGTTCCGTCGCCGAAGACGGCGGCCGCGACCTGGGAGATGACCGGGTCCTGGACGTAGCCCGCGCCGACCGGCTCGCCGTTGAGCAGCAGGTCCTGGGCGGGCTTCTCGGCCATCCGCACGTCGGTGGCCATGGCCAGGAAGATGATGCCGCAGAACATGGTGACGGCCAGGCCGCCCATGAGGGCGAGCGTCGTGGCGGCGTTCTTGGACTTCGGCTTCCGGAAGGCGGGGACGCCGTTGGAGATGGCCTCGACGCCGGTGAGCGCGGCACAGCCGGAGGAGAAGGCGCGGAGCAGCAGGAAGACCAGCGCGAAGCCGGCGAGTCCCTCGTGCTCGGGCTTGATCTCGAAGTCGGCGGTGGGGGCCTTCATGGTCTCGTCGAGGACGATCCCCTTGTACGCGCCCCAGGCGATCATGAGGAAGACGCCGGCGACGAAGACGTACGTCGGGATGGCGAAGAGGCTGCCCGACTCCTTCACCCCGCGCAGGTTCATCACCGTGAGCAGGATGATGACGCCGACCGCGCAGGCCACCTTGTGCTCGACGACGAACGGGATGGCGGAGCCGAGGTTCTCGATGCCCGAGGAGATGGAGACGGCCACGGTCAGGACGTAGTCGACGAGCAGGGCGCTCGCGACGGTGAGTCCGGCCTTCGGCCCGAGGTTGGTGTTGGCGACCTCGTAGTCGCCGCCGCCGCTCGGGTACGCGTGCACGTTCTGGCGGTACGAGGCGACGACGGTGAACATCAGGACGACGACCGCGAGCGCGATCCACGGGCTGAAGTGGTAGGCCGACAGTCCCGCGACGGAGAGGACGAGCAGCACCTCACCTGGCGCGTACGCCACCGAGGACAGCGGGTCGGAGGCGAACACGGGGAGGGCGATCCGCTTCGAGAGAAGGGTTTCCCCGAGCTTGTCGCTGCGCAGGGCCCGCCCGATCAGGATGCGTTTGGGCACGTCGGTCAGTTTGGACACGGAGAGGATCGTAAGCGTTCGAAATCCGCCATGCTCACCGGCACCCCCGATCCGCACGGAATCTCCCTGAGTACCACCTCGGATGCGGTCCCCGCCAGCGTTGCCGCATAAGCTCGGACCGGGCAACCCGGCAGGGCGTTGCCCGCCGCGGCCCGGGCGGATCGGGCGAGGAAAGTTGTGGGCAGGGTGTTTTCGCAGGTCAGTAGGGCGATCAGGAGTGCGGGGTAAGGGGACGTGCACATCGTCATCATGGGCTGCGGGCGAGTGGGAGCCGCTCTCGCGCAGACCCTCGAACAGCAGGGGCACACCGTCGCGGTCGTCGACCAGGACCCGACGGCTTTCCGTCGTCTGGGGTCCGGTTTCGGCGGCCGTCGCGTCACGGGCGTGGGCTTCGACCAGGACACGCTGCGCGAGGCCGGGATCGAGGACGCCGGTGCCTTCGCCGCGGTGAGCAGTGGCGACAACTCGAACATCATCGCGGCGCGGGTCGCGCGCGAGATGTTCGGCATCGAGAACGTGGCGGCGCGGATCTACGACCCGCGCCGTGCCGAGGTCTACCAGCGCCTCGGGATCCCGACGGTCGCGACGGTCCGCTGGACCGCCGACCAGATGCTGCGGCGACTGCTGCCCTCCGGCGCGGAGCCGCTGTGGCGGGACCCGAGCGGCGGCGTGCAGCTCGCGGAGGTGCACACCTCCCCCGCCTGGATCGGCCACAAGGTGAGCCGTCTCCAGGAGGAGACCGGCGTCCGTGTCGCCTTCCTCACCCGACTGGGCGAAGCGATTCTGCCGACCTCGCAGACGGTGCTCCAGGAGGGTGACCTGGTGCACGTGATGATGCGTACGGACGACATCGCGAACGTCGAGGAGGCCTTCGCCGAGGGTCCTGAGGAGGGCGGTCACTGATGCGTGTCGCTATTGCGGGCGCGGGTGCGGTGGGTCGTTCCATCGCGGGCGAGCTGCTGGAGAACGGGCACGAGGTCCTGCTGATCGACAAGGCGCCGACCGCCATCTCGGTGGAGCGGGTGCCGCAGGCGGAGTGGCTGCTCGCTGACGCCTGTGAGATCACGTCCCTCGACGAGGCGGCGCTCCAGCGCTGCAACGTGGTGATCGCGGCGACCGGCGACGACAAGGTGAACCTGGTCGTCTCGCTCCTCGCCAAGACCGAGTACGGCGTGCCGCGGGTCGTCGCCCGGGTGAACAACCCGAAGAACGAGTGGCTGTTCAACGAGGCCTGGGGCGTGGACGTCGCCGTCTCGACGCCGCGCCTCATGTCGGCCCTGGTCGAGGAGGCGGTGAGCGTCGGCGACCTCGTCCGGCTGCTCCGCTTCAGCCACGGCGACGCGAACCTGGTCGAGCTGACGCTCCCGCCGGAGTCGGCGGTCGCCGGCACCTCGGTCGGGGACGTGGCCTGGCCCGAGGACACCTCGCTGGTGACGATCATCCGTGGTTCGCGGGTGCTGACGCCGAGCCCGGAGGAGACTCTGGAGGCCGGCGACGAGCTGCTGTTCGTGGCCGCGCAGGCCCGCGAGGAGCAGCTGGAGGACCTGTTGCAGGTCCGCCGCGAGACCACCGAGTCGTAGGCTCGACTGATCTCTCCGTACGCCTGATCCGTACGGGAAGGGCCCGGAACCTGTCGTCAGGTTCCGGGCCCTTCCCCGTTCACGTACGAAGCACACGTACGAAGCACACGTACGCACGCGACGAAGCACACGTACGCACGCGGTGGCGCTCACGCGCTCAGGCCTCCGGCGTGCTCCGCGCGGCTTCCTCGCGGGCCTTCGCGGCGCGCTCCTCGGCCTCCATCTCGGCGAAGACGTCGATCGGCGGCGGCGCCTTCGCGAGGAACATCCAGGTGAGGTAGACCGCGAGCAGGAACGGCGGGATCTTCAGGGCGACCAGGACCCAGCCGAACTTGGTGGTGTCGGCCCACCAGTACATGGGGAAGAGGATCGCGCACTTGGCGAGCAGGATGAAGCCCCAGGCCAGGCTGGCCTTCGCGTACGCCTTCTTGCGGCCGGGGTTGCGGGTGCGCCAGGAGAGGTTCTCCTTGAACACCGGGCCGAGGATCAGACCGATCAGCGGGACGCCCGCGACCGTGGTGACGATGTACGCGAGGGCGAGGCCCAGCGTGTACAGCATGCCCGGCAGGTAGAAGTCCTTGGCGTTGCCGGTCATCATCGCGAAGACGACACCGAAGGCGACACCGAAGACGCCACTGAAGGCGTGCTTGACGGTGTCGCGGCGGATCAGCCGGACGGCGACCAGGACCAGCGAGACCGCGAGCGCGGCGATCGCCGAGATGTGCAGGTCCTTGTTGATCGTGAAGATCGTGACGAAGAGCAGGCCGGGCACGACCGTCTCGATCATGCCCCGCAGGCCGCCGAAGGCCTCGAACAGCGCGGCCTCGGTGACCTCCTTCGAGGCCTGGGCGTCCTGCGGGGCCTGGGCGCCCTGATCCGTGGTCGGCTTGTCGAGGGACGTCACCGGCTACTCCTGTCCGAGCGGTCGGAGCTCGTATTTGGGGTTGAAGAGGACCCGCCGGCCGTGACTCATGGAGATCCGGCCGGAGGCGATCAGCTTGCGGCCCGGTTCGATGCCCACGATGGAGCGGCGGCCCAGCCAGACGACGTCCAGCGGCGCCGTGCCGTCGAAGAGCTCGGCCTCCAGCGCGGGCACACCGGCCCGGGGACGCAGCGTGACCGTGCGCAAGGTACCAGTCACCTTGACTATCTGGCGGTCGGAGCAGTCACAGATGCGGGTGCACCCCGTGGCCTCGGCGTCCTCCTGGAGCTCCTCCGACTCCAGGTCCTCCGGGGTGGAGGAGAGCCGGTCGAGCATCCGGCGGAACCTACCGGCCGGCTTCTCTGTACGCGGTGCAGCACTCATACAGAAAGCGTACCGGCCTCCACTGCCACCAGGACCGGCCGTACACACGACGTTCGCTTCACCGTTCGAAGCGGTAGCCCATGCCCGGTTCGGTGACGAAATGGCGGGGGTGCGACGGGTCGGCCTCCAGCTTGCGCCGCAGCTGCGCCATGTACACGCGGAGGTAGTTGGTCTCCGTGCCGTACGAGGGGCCCCAGACCTCCTGGAGCAGCTGCTTCTGGCTGACCAGCCGCCCGCCGTTGCGGACGAGGACCTCCAGGAGGTGCCACTCGGTGGGGGTGAGCCGGACGTCCCGGCCGTCGCGGTGGACCTTCTTCGCCGCCAGGTCGACGGTGAAGCCCTCGGTCTCGACGACCACCATGCCGTCCTCGGCGCCGCCGACCGGCTCGGCGCGGCGCACGGCCGCTCGCAGCCGCGCGAGCAGCTCGTCCATGCCGAAGGGCTTGGTGACGTAGTCGTCGGCGCCGGCGTCGAGCGCCTCGACCTTCTCGTCGGAGGTCTGGCGGGCGGAGAGGACCAGGATCGGCACCCTCGTCCAACCGCGCAGGCCCTTGATCACCTCGACGCCGTCCATGTCGGGCAGACCGAGGTCGAGGACGACGACGTCGGGGTGGCGCTCGGCGGCCAGCCGGAGGGCGGTGGCACCGTCGGGTGCGGCATCGACCTCGTACTTCCGTGCCTTGAGGTTGATCACCAGGGCGCGGACGATCTGTGGCTCGTCGTCGACCACGAGGACCCGGGTCATGGCGGGGGACCTACCTTCTTCGGTGCCCGATGCGGGCGGCTTGGGTGCGAGCGGTAACACGTGCTGAGGTGTACGAGAGCGGGCGCCGTACGTGAGCGGACGCGGGACGAGAGCAGCCGCGCCGCTCAGCTCACGGCATGCGCCGGAAGCTCCACGGCCGGTTCCGGCGGCCCGCCCCGCACGGCCCTGAGGGTGAGCACCATGGTCAGCCCGCCGCCCGGGGTGTCCTCGGCGGAGAGGGTCCCGCCCATGGCCTCGACGAAGCCGCGGGCGACCGCGAGGCCGAGCCCGACACCGGCGCCGCGCGGGGCGTCGCCGAAGCGCTGGAACGGCTCGAAGATGCCGTCCTTGCTCTCGTCGGGCACTCCGGGGCCGCGGTCCACGACGCGCAGCTCGACGCGTTCTCCCAGGGTGCTGGCCGCGACCGAGACGGGTTCGCCGTCGGGGCTGTACTTCACGGCGTTCTCGACGATGTTGGCGACGGCCCGCTCCAGGAGGCCCTTGTCGACCTCGACCATCGGCAGCGTCTCGGGGATGTCGAGTTCGGCGCTGCCGTCGGGCACTCCCCCGAGAGCCATCGGGACGACCTCGTCGAGGTCCACGACGCGGATCAGCGGCATGACGGTGCCGGTCTGGAGGCGGGACATGTCGAGGAGGTTGCCGACGAGGTGGTCGAGGCGGTCGGCGCCCGCCTCGATGCCTTCGAGGAGTTCGGCCCGGTCCTCCTCGGACCATTCGATGTCGTCGGAGCGGAGCGAGGTGACGGAGGCCTTGATGCTCGCGAGCGGGGTCCGCAGGTCGTGGCTGACGGCGGCGAGCAGGGACGTACGGATCTTGTTGCCCTCGGCCTGCTTCCTGGCTTGCTCGGCCTCGCCGACGAGCCGCTGACGGTCCAGGACGACCGCCGCCTGGGCGGCGAACGCGCCGAGGACGCGCCGGTCCTCGGCGGGCAGCACCCGGCCGGTCAGCGCCAGGGCCAGACGGTCGCCGACCGGCATGTCCACGTCCGCGGCCTCCGGCCGTGCGACCGGGTGGGGGCCCACGCTCGCCGCCCGGGTCCACGGCTCGATCTCGTCCGCCCGCTCCAGCAGGGTCACCGACTCCATCGAGAAGGTCTCGCGGACCCGTTCGAGGAGTGCGTCCAGGCTGGTCTCGCCGCGCAGCACGCTGCCCGCGAGGTACGAGAGCACCTCGGACTCGGCGCGGAGCCGGGCCGCCTGGTGGGTGCGCCGGGCCGCCAGGTCCACCACCGAGGCGACGGCCATCGCGACGCCGAGGAAGACGGCGAGGGCGACGATGTTCTTGGGGTCGGCGATGGTGATCCGGTGGACGGGCGGGGTGAAGAACCAGTTCAGGAGGAAGGAGCCGACCGCCGCCGACGCGAGCGCGGGCAGGAACCCGCCGAGCATCGCGGCGGCGACGGTCAGCGCGAGGAAGAGCAGCATGTCGTTGGCGAGGCCGAGGTCGGCGTCGATGTGGGTGAGGAGCAGGGCCAGGGCGGCGGGTCCGCCGACGCCGACCAGCCAGCCGCCGAGGATCCGGGACCGGCCGAGCCGCGCCCCGCGCGCGACGGGCAGCCCCCGCCCCTTGGCGACCTCGCTGTGGGTGACGATGTGGACGTCGAGGTCGGGACCGGACTCGCGGGCCACGGTCTGGCCGACGCCGGGGCCGAAGACGTACTGCCAGGTGCGGCGGCGGCTGGAGCCGAGGACGATCTGGGTGGCGTTGACCCCGCGGGCGAACTCCAGGAGCGCGGAGGGGATGTCGTCGCCGATGACGTGGTGGAACGTTCCGCCGAGGTCCTCGACGAGGGTCCGCTGGACGGCCAGTTCCTTCGGCGAGGCGGCGGTGAGACCGTCGCTGCGGGCGATGTAGACGGCGAGGACCTCGCCGCCGGCGCCCTTCTCGGCCAGCCGGGTGGCCCGCCGTATGAGCGTGCGGCCCTCGGGGCCGCCGGTCAGACCCACGACGATGCGCTCACGGGCCTGCCAGGTGGAGCGGATGTTGTGCTCGCCCCGGTACTGCTGGAGGTACTCGTCGACCCGGTCGGCCGTCCACAGCAGCGCGAGCTCGCGCAGAGCGGTGAGGTTGCCGGGGCGGAAGTAGTTGGAGAGGGCCGCGTCGACCTTGTCGGACGTGTAGATGTTGCCGTGGGCCATGCGGCGACGCAGGGCCTGGGGCGACATGTCGACCAGTTCGATCTGGTCGGCGCGGCGGACGATCTCGTCGGGGACGGTCTCCTTCTGCCGCACCCCGGTGATCGACTCGACGACGTCGCCCAGCGACTCCAGGTGCTGGATGTTGACCGTCGACACGACGTCGATGCCGGCCGCGAGGAGCTCGGCGACGTCCTGCCAGCGCTTGGGGTTCCGGGAGCCGGGGACGTTCGTGTGGGCGAGCTCGTCGACGAGCGCGACGGCCGGCTTCCTGGCCAGGACCGCGTCGACGTCCATCTCGGTGAAGGTGGTGCCCCGGTAGTCCAGGGTCCGGCGCGGGACCTGCTCCAGGCCGTGCAGCATCACCTCCGTACGCGGCCGTCCGTGGTGCTCCACGAAGGCGACGACGCAGTCCGTACCGCGCTCGATGCGGCGGTGTCCCTCGGAGAGCATCGCGTACGTCTTGCCGACGCCCGGCGCAGCGCCGAGGTATATCCGAAGCTTGCCGCGTCCCATGGCACGACCATACGTCCAGCCAATCGGACATTCCGTACGCGGACGGAGGTCCCGGTGCGGTATTGACGTGATTCTGATGGCGGGACGGCGCCGTGAGAAGCCGCCCCGGCCCCTCAGTGCTCGACGATCTCGCCGTCGCTGAGCTCCAGGACCCGGTCCGCCAGGCCCAGGAGCTGGGGGTCGTGCGTGGCGACCAGGGCCGTGCAGCCCTCGCTGCGCACCACCGCGCGCAGCAGCTCCATGACGGCGAGCCCGGTCTCCGCGTCCAGCTGGCCGGTCGGCTCGTCGGCGATCAGCAGGGCCGGCTTGTTGGCGAGGGCGCGGGCGATGGCGACCCGCTGCTGCTGACCGCCGGAGAGCTCGCCGGGCCGCTGGGCCGCGTGGTCGGCGAGGCCCACGAGGGAGAGCATCAGCGCGACCCGCTCCTCGCGCTCCTTCGGGTCGGCCTTCCGCAGCCGGAGGGGTACGCCCACGTTCTCGGCGGCGGACAGGATCGGGAGCAGCCCGAAGGACTGGAAGATGAAGCCGATCCGGTCGCGGCGCAGCTCCAGGAGTCCGTTCTCACCGAGCGTGGAGAGGTCGGTGCCGTCGATGACGATCCGGCCCCCGTCGGCGCTGTCGAGGCCGCCCACGAGGTTGAGCAGGGTCGTCTTGCCGGAGCCCGAGCGGCCCTTGAGGGCGACGAGCTCGCCGCGCGGGATGTCGAAGGAGACTCCGCGCAGGGCGTGGACGGCGGCCTCGCCCGTCCCGTACGAACGCCGGAGGTCCTCGACCCGGACCATCGGCAGACCCGCCGGGTCCTCGGCGACGGCCGTGCCGGACCGCGTGCTGCTCTCACTCACCGTGTGCTCCCCCTCCTCGAACATGTGCGCCCGCCAGTATGGTCCGCCGCCGGGTCCCAGGGCCAGAGCCCGCGACCGTACGGAGGGGGGAACGGCCGGTGGGCCGCTCCCCGTACCTCTCGTACGGGAAGCGGCCCACCGCTCGTGTCTCGATCGCGGCTCAGCGGATCTCGGTGACCTCCGGGCCGCGCTGGAGCTGGCCCATGCCGCCGGAGAATCGCGACTCCGCCTGCTCCTCCTGCTGGACACCGTCCGGCACCATCTGCGCGTCGTTCGGCAGCTTGAGGACGATCGGGTCGCGCGGGGCCATCGGGCCTTCGCCGCGGACGACCACGGTGTCCCGCACGATCTGCTCCAGGAGCCCGGCCGCGTCCGGCTGCACCGCGCCCTGCCCGGAGATCACTCCGCGCAGGAACCAGCGGGGTCCGTCGACGCCCACGAAGCGCACGAGCTGTACGCCGCGGTTGCCGTCCGGCAGCTGTACGGGGACCTGGGCCCGCAGCTCCCAGCCGAGGGGGCCCTCGACCTCGTCGATGACACCACCCTGCTGGACGATGCCCGTGGCGATCTCGTCACGGACCTCGCCCCAGATGCCCTCGTTCTTCGGGGCGGCGAAGGCCTGCAGCTGCACGGCGCTGTCGCGCAGCACGACGGTGGCCGCGACGATCGCGTCGCCCGCCACCTCGACCCGCAGCTCCATGCCCTCGACTCCGGGCACGAAGACGCCCCCGAGGTCGACGCGGCCGTCCTCCGGCGTGGTGACCTCGGAGATGTCCCACGGTCCGTCGGGCCGGGGCGCCGGCGGAAGGTTCACCCGACGCGGCGCGTCGGCCGATGTCCCACCATCGCCGGACCCGACCTCCTCGACGACCTGCTCGGCCTCGCCCGCTGCGTCCTCAGCGGCACCGCTCTTCTTGCGACGTCCGAACACGTCACTGTCCTTCCCGGTCGGATACGACCGAAGCGTATCGATTCCCACCCGTTGAGCCGTCCACGGCGGCATGGCCGCCGGTGGACCCGAAGCCCCCCTCGGCCCGCGCCGAGCCGGGAAGCTCCGCCACCTCGTGGAAGCGAACCTTCTCGACCTGCTGGACGACCAGTTGGGCAATCCGGTCGAACCGCTCGAACCGCACGCTCTCGCGCGGGTCGAGATTGACCACGATCACTTTGATCTCTCCACGGTACCCGGCATCCACCGTCCCCGGGGCATTCACGAGCGCGACTCCGCAGCGGGCGGCCAGGCCGGAGCGCGGGTGCACGAAGGCCGCGTACCCGTCCGGCAGCGCGATGGAGACGCCGGTGGGCAGCACGGCGCGCTCCCCGGGGGCGAGGACGGCGGCCTCGGTGGTCACGAGGTCGGCTCCGGCGTCGCCGGGGTGCCCGTAGGCCGGGATCGGCACCTCCGGGTCCACTCGCCGGATCAGTACGTCGACAGGGTTGCGCATCAGGGGTTCACCTCGAAGGCGCGGGCGCGCCTTACCTGGTCGGGGTCGGACATGGCGGCCTGGATCTCCTCCGGCCGGCCGTTGTCGATGAAGTGGTCGACCTTGACCTCTATGAAGAGTGCCTCGGCGCGGACGGCGACGGGGCCCTCGGGCCCGCCGATCCGGCCGACGGCGGTCGAGAAGATCTTGCGGCCGTGTACGGCGGTGACCGCGGCCTCCAGGTGGAGCACGGTGCCGACCGGGACGGGCCGGACGAAGTCGGTCTCCAGCCTGCCGGTCACGGCGATGACCCGCAGCAGCCAGTTCAGGGAGCCGAGGGTCTCGTCGAGCGCGGTGGCGAGGACGCCGCCGTGCGCGAGGCCGGGGGCGCCCTGGTGGTCGGGGGTCACGGTGAACTCGGCGGTGACGGTCACGCCCTCGCCCGCCCGCGCCTCCAGGTGGAGGCCGTGGGGCTGCCCGCCGCCGCACCCGAAGCAGTGCTCGTAGTGCGAACCGAGCAGCTCGCCGGGGGCCGGGGCGTCGGGGTGGCGTACCGGCGGTATGGCGTCGGCCGGCGGGGTGAGGGCGGCAGATGTTGCAGTCACAGGCGCAGACCTTACCCGCGCGGCCGGGCGCGGGTCGCGCCGTGCCAAGCTTGGACGCATGCAGCCTTCCGTGCCGTCCCCCGCCGCCTCCTCCGAGCCTTCGCCCGTGCCGTCCGCCGAGTCGTCCACGGGGACGCCCGTCGCGTCGTCCCCGGTGACGGCCTCGGGGGCGACCGCGCCCCGCTTCGACGAGCGGCTGACGGCGCCCCGGTCGTGGTGGGTCATCGCGGGCCTGCTCGGCCTCTCCGGCGGCCTGGTCATGTTCCCGCTGGGTACGGTCCCGACGCTGGGCGGTCTGATCGTGGCGGCGGTGCTCGCCGGTGTGGCGGTCTCCTCGTACGGCTCCGCCCGGGTCCGGGTGGTGGCCGGTTCGCTGGTGGCGGGCGACGCGCGGATCCCGGTCTCGGCGCTCGGGGCGGCCGAGGTGCTGGACGCGGAGGAGGCGCGCGCCTGGCGCACCCACAAGGCCGACCCGCGCGCCTTCATGCTGATGCGCAGCTATGTGCCGCGGGCGGTACGCGTCGAGGTCACGGACCCGGCGGACCCGACGCCCTACGTGTACCTGTCCAGCCGCGAGCCGGAGGCCCTGGTGGCCGCCCTGGAGTCCGTACGCGCCGAGGCCTGACCCCGCGGGCCGCCCCGGGCCGGGTCTTCTCGTCCGGCCCGGCGGTGGGCGGCTAGAAGCCGATCTCCTTGGGGTTCTCGGGCTGGTCCAGTGGGGGCAGTCCCCGAAGGGTGTCCCAGGGAACCTGACGGGCGCGAAGGTCCTTGCGGATGTGCGCGGCGAGCTTCTTGGTGTCGCGCCGGTTCATGACCGCGCCCACGGCGGCGCCGACCATGAAGGGCGTGAGGTTCGGCAGGTTGCGCACCATGCGCTTCATGATCTGCTGGCGCAGTTCGCGCTTGAGCTGCCCGCCGAGCGCCGCGTTGACCGTGGTGGGCTTGGAGGGGTCGATACCCCGCTCCTCGGCCCAGGAGGTCAGGTAGGCCGTCGAGCGCTGGGGGATCCGGCCCGGCGGGCGCAGTCCGTACACCTCGTGCAGTTCGGCGATGAGTTTGAGTTCCACGGCGGCGACGCCGGTGATCTCGGCGGCCAGTTCGGCCGGCATGGCCGGCGGTACGGGAAGCATGGCGGCGGCGCCGACGCTCGCGCCGACGGTCGAGCTCGCGTTCGCCGCGCCCGTGACGAGCTTGTCGGCGATCTCCTCGGGTCCGAGCCCGGGGAACTGTTTGCGGAGGGTCGCCAGGTCGCGGACCGGGATCCGCGGGGCGAGATCGATCAGCCGGTCGGCCAGATGGCCGATGCCGGCCTTGGCGCTGTCGCCGCCGCGCTTCACGCCGTCCTTGACGCCGCGCGCGACGCCGCGCCGGACGGCGTCGATCCGGTCGCTGTCGATCTTGATCTTGTCGAGCTGTGCCCGCGCGGGGTTGGCCAGCCGCCTGACGGCGCCCAGACGCCCCTTGCGCGCCTCGCCCCGGCCCTCGCTCCGCTCAGCGGGGAGCCGTGCCGCGTCCGGCCCGGCGGCCGGCTCGACGTGCACACCGGTCACCGCCTCGATGTCCGCGACGACGGCTTCGAGCGAGGCCGAAGGGCCCCGCTCGTCGTCACGTGCACCGAGGGAGGGCAGGGAAGCGGCCTGCTCGGCGTCAGGGGCCGTCTGGGCACCCTCCGCCGGGCTCATGCCGCCCTTGTACGTCTCCGAGCTCCCAGGGAGCCGGAGACGCCGCTTCCGGGACGGTGTCTCGCCTGCCACGGCCGGGCGATCTCAGTCGCAGTCGCGGCAGATCGGCTGGCCGTTCTTCTCCCGGGCCAGCTGGCTGCGGTGGTGCACGAGGAAGCAGCTCATGCACGTGAACTCGTCGGCCTGCTTCGGCAGGACCCGGACGGCCAGCTCTTCGTTCGAGAGGTCCGCACCGGGCAGCTCCAGGCCTTCGGCGGCCTCGAACTCGTCGACGTCGACCGTCGAGGTCGACTTGTCGTTCCGGCGGGCCTTCAGTTCTTCAAGGCTGTCCGAGTCGACGTCGTCGTCGGTCTTGCGTGGGGTGTCGTAATCCGTTGCCATGTCGCTCTCCCCCTCTGGGTAGTTGCGGTGTCTCCAGCGCACGTAACGCGTGAGAGGTCGGACTTGTGCCCGACCTGAGGCGGAGATTTTGCCTCACATCAAGGTCTGTTACTCAATCGACACCCGTCGAGCGCTCTCACGAGTGATCGGCTTGGGGTGGCGAACCGGACCGTACACGGTCCTGCGGGTGCCCTTCACAAGCACCACCCCGTGTACTTCCCGTCATTCCGGGCCCCGGAAACCCGGACTTTTCCTGGTTTTCCGAGGGATTTCTCGGTCACGGAGAGTGGAGGTCAGGACACCCTCTCCTGTGATCGATCACACATGAGCGTCTCAGAAGCGGGGCCTGAGAATTCCGCGCAAAGCGAACGGAACCGGTCGGCTCGTGCAGTGTGTCAGATCGGCAGAGTGACACGCATCACGAGACCACCGCCCTCGCGGGGCTCCGCGATGATACGGCCGCCATGGGCGCGCGCCACGGACCGGGCGATCGACAGGCCGAGACCGACCCCCTTGTCGCTTCCCGTGCGCTCCTGCCGGAGCCGCCGGAACGGCTCGAAGAGGTTGTCGATCTCGTACGCGGGGACCACCGGTCCCGCGTTCGAGACGACCAGGACCGCCTGACCGTGCTCGGTCTCGGTGGTGACCTCCACCCAGCCTCCTTCCGGCACGTTGTACCGCACGGCGTTCTGGAGCAGGTTCAGCGCGATCCGCTCCAGCAGGACGCCGTTGCCCTGGACCACCGCCGGAGCGCGCTCGCCCCGGATCTCGACGCCCTTGGCCACGGCCTCCGCGTGCGTCTGGTCGACCGCCCGGGAGGCGACCTCGGCGAGGTCGACGGCCTTGCGCTCGATGATCTGATTGTCGCTCCTGGCGAGCAGGAGCAGGCCCTCCACGAGCTGCTCACTGCGCTCGTTGGTGGCGAGCAGGGTCTTGCCGAGCTGCTGGAGCTCCACCGGGGCCCCGGGGTCCGAGAGGTGGACCTCCAGGAGCGTGCGGTTGATCGCGAGCGGGGTGCGCAGCTCGTGCGAGGCGTTCGCGACGAAGCGCTGCTGGGCCGTGAAGGCCCGCTCCAGGCGCTCCAGCATCTCGTCGAAGGTGTCGGCGAGCTCCTTGAGCTCGTCGTCGGGGCCGTCCAGCTCGATCCGGCGGGACAGGTCGGAACCCGCCACCTGGCGGGCGGTACGGGTGATCCGGCCGAGCGGGGAGAGCACCCGTCCCGCCATGGCGTAGCCGAAGGCGAAGGCGATGATGCTCAGGCCGAGCAGGGCGAAGAGCGAGCGGCGCAGGAGGTCGTCGAGCGCCCGGTCGCTCTGGTATCGCAGACAGGCCGACACGGCGTCGTTGAACTGCTTGCCGCTGCCCTGGACGGGCAGCTCGCACGAGGACGTGGTGGGCTGCACCTTGCCCGTGACGATCTCGAACGGCAGTTTGGCCGCGCTCTCGCCCAGTGTCTGCGCCGTGAAGAGGTAGATGATCGAGAGCAGCAGGATGCCGGCGATCAGGAACATCCCGCCGTACAGCAGCGTGAGCCGTATCCGGATGGTGGGGCGCAGCAGCGGCCGGACAGGGTCCCTGGGGTCCCAGGTCGGCTTCGGCGGCGCCTGGGGGTGTGGCACTGAGGTGGTGGGCATCGGGTCAGATCCGGTACCCGGAGCCGGGCACGGTGACGATGACCGGGGGCTCGCCGAGCTTGCGGCGCAGGGTCATGACGGTGACGCGCACGACGTTGGTGAAGGGGTCGGTGTTCTCGTCCCAGGCCTTCTCCAGGAGCTGCTCGGCCGAGACGACGGCGCCCTCGCTGCGCATGAGGACCTCCAGGACGGCGAACTCCTTCGGCGCGAGCTGGACCTCCTTGCCCTCGCGGAAGACCTCGCGGCGGTTCGGGTCGAGCTTGATGCCGGCGCGCTCCAGCACGGGCGGCAGCGGCACCGTGGTGCGCCGGCCGAGCGCGCGCACCCGCGCGGTGAGCTCGGTGAAGGCGAAGGGCTTCGGAAGGTAGTCGTCCGCGCCGAGCTCCAGGCCCTCGACGCGGTCGCTGACGTCGCCGGACGCGGTGAGCATCAGCACGCGCGTGGGCATGCCGAGCTCGACGATCTTGCGGCAGACGTCGTCGCCGTGGACGAGCGGGAGGTCGCGGTCGAGGACGACGACGTCGTAGTCGTTCACCCCGATGCGCTCCAGAGCCGCGGCGCCGTCGTACACGACGTCGACGGCCATGGCCTCCCGGCGCAGTCCGGTGGCCACCGCATCGGCGAGCAGCTGCTCGTCCTCGACGACGAGTACGCGCACGTCGTAGTCCTTCCCTTGAGCCGCGGTCCGAAGGCGGACCGGCTGAGACCTGAGCACTGACTGTGCGCGTCCATCCTGCCCCGAACGCGCGTAAACCGGCTGTAAGACGGGTGTGCGGGGCCCGGGGCGCGGGGGTGGTGCAGAGGGGGCGTGCGGTGGGGCGCGTGACTCCTTCCGCGGTGGCCCGGGAAGAATTCACCTGATTCACGGGCCAGTTGAGGTTTCTGTGAGGAAGGGGGTGGGGAGGACGTCTGCACACCCCGTGATCACGCCCTGTATGTGGCGCGCCGCCTACCGCCTTCTGTCCCCCAGAGGCAGCAGTGTGTGATCCATCCACCCTCGGCACACCCCCGTGCCACCGGACCCACGACGAGGGGGCGCACGATGGACGCTTTCACCGCAGGCCTGCTGCACCGGATCAGGGCCGCGCAAACCGACCTCACGCGTGCTCGTGAGACGGGCGACGACTTCCTCGCGGACGTCGAGCAGGCCGAGCTGGACGACCTGCACCGCCTGGCCGCCGAGCACGGTGTGGAGGTCTCCGCACCGGTCGTCTGACCGGCCCGGCCCGTAACACGCGTCGAGGGCCCCGGAGCCGTACTGGCTCCGGGGCCCTCGCATATCCGGTCTCCGTGAAGACCAGGAGACCTTCTCGCTAGTCGTGCCAGGCCCCGAGCTCCTCCAGGAGCTCCTGGAGGGGCGCGAAGACGCCTGAGGAGGCCGCCAGCGTCAGCTCACCGGACTCCGGCTCCCCCGGTCGGCCACCGGTCAGCGCGCCCGCCTCGCGGGCGATGAGCGCCCCCGCGGCGAGGTCCCAGGGGTTGAGTCCGCGCTCGTAGTACGCGTCGAGGCGGCCGGCCGCGACGTCGCAGAGGTCGATCGCGGCCGAACCGCCCCGGCGGATGTCGCGGACGCGCGGGATCACGCGCTGGGCGACGTCGGCCTGACGGGCGCGACGGGACTGCACGTATCCGAAGCCGGTGCCCACGAGTGCCTGGTCGAGCTCGGGCGAGGGGCGGACGGCGAGGCGCCGCTCCCCCGCGTAGGCGCCGCCGCCCAGGACCGCCCGGTACGTCTCGCCGCGCATCGGCGCGTCGACCACGCCGACCACGGTCTCGCCGTCCCGCTCGGCGGCGATCGAGACCGCCCAGGTGGGCAGGCCGTAGAGGTAGTTCACGGTGCCGTCGAGCGGGTCGATCACCCAGCGGATCCCGCTCGTGCCGGGGCTCGACGCGCCCTCCTCGCCGAGGAAGCCGTCCTGCGGGCGGTGCTCGGCGAGGAAACCGGTGATCAGCTTCTCGGCGGCGATGTCCATCTCGGTGACCACGTCGATGGGGCTCGACTTGGTCTTCGCCACGGCCAGGTCGTCCGGCCGGCCGTCACGCAGCAGCGCTCCGGCCCGCCGTGCGGCCTCCAGGCCGAGGTCGAGCAGTTCGGCGAGCAGCGGGTCGCTCACGTCGTTCACGCCGTTCAGGTCGGTCACAGGGGCTCCTTACGCGTACGGACTGTCGGCACCGGCCGCCGCCGGCCGCTCCGCCCTGGCCGGGCAGCAGCCGATCGGGCACAGGTCGTGGGAGGCGCCGAGAGCGCCCAGGGCGCACCGCTCCACCCGGGTGCCCCGCTCGCGCGCCGCCCGCTCCAGGACGAGGTCGCGGACGGCAGCGGCGAAGCGCGGGTCGGCCCCGACGGTCGCCGAGCGCCGGACGGGCAGGCCGAGCTCGGCCGCCTTGGCGGTGGCCTCCGTGTCGAGGTCGTAGAGGACCTCCATGTGGTCGGAGACGAAGCCGATGGGGACCATCACGGCCGCGGGCACCCCGGCGCCGTGCAGCTCCTCCAGGTGGTCGCAGATGTCGGGCTCCAGCCACGGGATGTGCGGTGCGCCGCTGCGGGACTGGTAGACGAGCTTCCAGGGGTACGCGACGCCGGTCGCCTCGCGGACCGCCTCGACGATCACCCGTGCCACGTCGAGGTGCTGCCGCACGTAGGCGCCGCCCTCGCCGTGCTCGGCGACCGGCCCGGAGCTGTCGGCGGCGGAGTCGGGGATGGAGTGCGTGGTGAAGGCGAGGTGGGCCCCGTCGCGCACGGACGCGTCGAGGTCGGCGAGGGAGGCGAGGACGCCCTCCACCATGGGCTCGACGAAGCCGGGGTGGTTGAAGTAGTGCCGGAGCTTGTCGACGCGGGGCAGCGGAAGCCCCTCCGCTTCCAGGGTGGCGAGCGCGTCGGCGAGGTTCTCGCGGTACTGGCGGCAGCCGGAGTAGGAGGCGTACGCGCTGGTGGTGAGGACGGCGATGTGGCGTCGGCCGTCGGTGATCATCTCGCGGAGGGTGTCGGTGAGGTACGGCGCCCAGTTCCGGTTTCCCCAGTAGACCGGGAGGCGGAGGCCGGCCTCCGCGAAGTCCGTCCGCAGCGCGTCGAGCAGCGCGCGGTTCTGGTCGTTGATCGGGCTGACGCCGCCGAAGAGGAAGTAGTGCTGCCCCACTTCCTTGAGCCGTTCCTTCGGAATGCCGCGGCCGCGCGTCACGTTCTCCAGGAACGGGACCACGTCGTCCGGGCCCTCGGGGCCGCCGAACGAGAGCAGCAGCAGGGCGTCGTACGGGGCGGGATCGTGCTGATCGGACATGGCACCGATCCTCCCACCCGCCTCCGACGGTGGAGGGCGCGGCCCGACCGACGGCGTCCGGCCCCCGGCAGTCGTCCTGAATCAGGGTGCTCGTCCGAAAAAGGGGGATGACCGATCGACTTCAACACCGTAGGCTTTAGCTATTAATTACACGTGTTGAGTCGTCGCGCGGAGCCCGCTCCGGAGCACGGAGATCCGGAGAGCCTCTTGCCCAGCCCCTACCGCGCGATCTTCGCAGCGCCCGGAACGACCTCGTTCTCCGTCGCCGGTCTCCTCGGCCGCATGCCGCTGTCCATGATGGGCATCGGCGTCGTCACCATGATTTCGCAGGTCACCGGCAGGTACGGCCTCGCCGGCGCGCTCTCGGCGATGCTCGCGATGTCCGCCGCGGTCCTCGGTCCGCTGGTGTCGCGCCTGGTCGACCGTCACGGACAGCGCAAGGTGCTCCGCCCGGTGACGCTGATCTCGCTCGCCGGTGCCGCCGGACTCCTCGTCTGCGTACAGCAGAAGAGCCCGGACTGGACGCTCTTCGTCTTCACCGCCGTCATCGGCTGCGTGCCGAGCATCGGGGCGATGACCCGGTCCCGGTGGGCGGAGATCTACCGGGGCGACGAGCGGCGCCTGCACACGGCGTACTCGTGGGAGTCGATCGTCGACGAGGTGTGCTTCATCTTCGGTCCGATCATCTCCATCGGTCTTTCGACGACCTGGTTCCCCGAGGCCGGCCCGCTGTTCGCCGGGGTGTTCCTGGCCATCGGCGTCTTCTGGCTGACCTCGCAGCGCGCGACGGAGCCCGTGCCGCACCCGCGGGAGATCGGCGTGAAGAGCGTGTCCGCCCTCCGCTCCCCCGGCCTCCAGGTCCTGGCCCTCGCCTTCGTCGCCACCGGAGCCGTCTTCGGCTCGGTGGACGTGGTGACCGTGGCCTTCGCCGAGGAGCAGGGGCACAAGGCGGCCGCGAGCCTCGTCCTGGCCGTCTACGCGCTGGGCTCCTGCCTCGCCGGCGCCGTCTTCGGGCTCCTGCACCTCAAGGGCGAGCCGTCCCGCCGCTGGCTCCTGGGCGTCTGCACGATGGCCGTGAGTATGATCCCCCTCCTACTGGCCGGGAACTTGCCGTTGCTGGCCGTGGCGCTCTTTGTCGCGGGCCTGTCCATCGCACCGACGATGGTGACCACGATGGCCCTCGTCGAAGCGCACGTACCGCGCACCAAGCTGACCGAGGGCATGACCTGGACGGGTACCGGGCTCGCGGTCGGCGTGGCGCTCGGCTCCTCGGCCGCCGGCTGGGTGGTCGACGCGTCCGGGGCCGAGGCGGGGTACGTGGTGCCCGTCGTCTCGGGTGCGCTCGCGGTCGCGGTGGGTCTCCTCGGACATCGCCGGCTGCGCAAGCCGGCAACGGACCGGGAGGGGAAGCGTGAGCGGGACGACAACAGCGGGCTCGGGGAGCACCAGGACGGCGAGCAGCCCGTGGCGTAACTGGGCGGGGAACGTCACCTCCCGTCCGGTACGGGAGGTGAGCCCGGCCTCGGCCGAGGAGCTCGCCGAGGTGGTGCGCAAGGCGGCCGCGGACGGCCTGCGCGTGAAGACGGTCGGTACCGGCCACTCCTTCACCTCGATCGCGGCGACCGACGGCGTGCTGATCCGGCCGGGGCTGCTGACCGGGATCCGGCGGATCGACCGCGAGGCGATGACCGTGACGGTCGAGTCGGGCACTCCGCTCAAGCGGCTCAACGTGGCGCTGGCCCGGGAGGGCCTGTCGCTCACGAACATGGGCGACATCATGGACCAGACCGTCGCCGGGGCCACCTCCACGGGCACGCACGGCACGGGCCGCGACTCGGCCTCGATAGCGGCGCAGATCCGCGAGCTGGAGCTGGTCACGGCGGACGGGCAGCTGATGACGTGCTCGAAGGAGGAGCATCCCGAGGTCTTCGCGGCCGCCCGGATCGGGCTCGGCGCCCTCGGCGTGGTCACGGCGATCACCTTCGCGGTGGAGCCGGTCTTCCTGCTCACCGCGCGCGAGGAGCCGATGACCTTCGACCGGGTCACCTCGGAGTTCGACGCGCTGCACGCGGAGAACGAGCACTTCGAGTTCTACTGGTTCCCCCACACGGACAACTGCAACACCAAGCGCAACAACCGCAGCACGGGCCCCGCCGCCCCTCCCGGGAAGGTGAGCGGCTGGATCGAGGACGAGCTCCTCTCCAACGGGCTGTTCCAGGTGGCCTGCTCCCTGGGCCGCGCGGTCCCGCCGGTCATCCCCTCGATCGCCAAGGTCTCCAGCCGGGCCCTGTCGGCCCGTACGTACACCGACATCCCGTACAAGGTCTTCACCTCGCCGCGCCGGGTGCGCTTCCTGGAAATGGAGTACGCGCTGCCGCGTGAGGCGGCGGTCGCCGCGCTGCGCGAGGTCAAGGAGATGGTCGAGCGCTCGCCGCTCAAGGTGAGCTTCCCGGTGGAGGTGCGCACCGCCCCGGCGGACGACATCGCGCTGTCCACGGCCTCCGGGCGGGAGACCGCCTACATCGCCGTCCACCTCTACAAGGGAACGCCCCACCGCGCGTACTTCACCGCGGTGGAGCGCATCATGACGGCGCACGGGGGCCGCCCCCACTGGGGCAAGGTCCACACCCGTGACGCCGCCTACTTCTCCGAGGTCTACCCGCGCTTCGCCGAGTTCACGGCGCTGCGCGACCGGCTGGACCCGGACCGGCTCTTCGCCAACGACTACCTGCGCCGGGTCCTGGGCGACTGACGGTCACCCGGCGTCGCCCGTGGCCGGGGCCGACGGGGCTCCCGGATCGGCGGCGCCGGTGGTCGGGGCCCCGGTCGGCGCGGTCGGCGGCGCCGGATCCGTGGGCTCCGTCGGCGCCGTGGGCTCGGTCGGCTCCGTCGGTTCCGTCGGGGCGGTCGGGTCGGTCGTGGGGCCGGTCGGCGTCGGAGTGGGCGTCGTCCCGCCGTCGGTGGAGCCCGAGGACGTCGACTCCGGGTCGGGGGTCGCGGTGCCGGTCCCGCCGGTGCCCGGGCCGTCCGGGTCCGGGGTGGCGCCCGTCTCGGGGGTGCCGTCGCCGTCCTCCCGCTGTCCGGTGTCGCCGGCGGATCCGGACGGCGTCGGCGCCGGGTTCTCGGTCCGGTCCGGCGCGTCCTGCCCGGAGCTCCCGCGGACGACGGAGCCGAAGGTGGTGGTCCCCTGGGTGCCGCTGAAGTCCTGACCGGAGACCAGCTCGTAGGCCGTGATGCCGCCCATGGTGACGCCGAAGACCAGGGCCGCGGCGATCGCCGGGCGCTTCCAGCCGCGGACGCGGGTGCCGTGCGTGGTCGCCGCGCCGAACTCCTCGTCGGCCTGCTCGCCGCCCGGGACCGCGTACGCGCCGGGGCGCGCGATCGTGCCGAGCAGCATGGTCCGCCGGTCCCCGTCCCCCGCCGGACGCGCGGCCGGGAACGGCACCTGGCGGGCCTTGGGCTTGGCGGCGGCGGTCACGTCGCGCACCTGCTCGCCCGTCCGTTTGAGCAGGTGCTGGAAGAGCGGACCGCCGCAGGTGGCGATGATGCTGATCACGCCGGCGCCGACGATCGTGCCGTACACGCCGAGGGTGGAGGCGAGCTTGGCGGCGATGACCGCGGCCAGGGCACTGCCCGAGACCTGGGCCACGCTCAGGTCGATCCTTCTCCTGCCGCGATCGTTCTCCCCCGCGGCGCTCGTCCCCTGTCCCACCTCCGTCTTCTCCGGATTCTCCGGCTCGTCCGTGTCGGTCTCCGGCCTGTGACGCATCTCCGACCCCTGATGGCTCATCCGTTCGCCTTGCACCCAGAAGGGACAAATGGGCGGAGAGAATAGTTCCGCTTCTGTTGGTTCTGTGAAGAGGGACACGTGAGGGGGAAGATCGCGGAGACTCAACTCCCGTACCGCCCGAGAAGTTGGGCGGCGCGCCGGTCCACCCAAGTGGCCCGAATGGAGTACATTGGCGAACCCTGGGTCCGGACGCCTTCACGGGTGCCCGGGATCGGGTAGGGGGCCGAACGCGGCACTCGAACCGGCGGCGTCGCGCACCGCACGGAGACCCGCTGCACAGCGTGACCGTCAGTCACTCTGAGTGGCGAACAGGTAACCGTGCCATAACGACGCCCCAGGGTCCATGCCCGACACGCCGGGCAACTCGGCAAGGTAGTGGCAGGCTGCACCCGGGCAGGCCACACTCGACTAGCGGAAGCAGCGACGCACGTGACGTCGGCAGGCACCACCCGGGAGGTCCCCATGCCCGAACTGCGTGTCGTGGCCGTCTCCAACGACGGCACACGACTGGTGCTGAAGGCTGCTGACAGCACGGAGTACACACTTCCGATCGACGAGCGGCTCCGCGCCGCCGTGCGCAACGACCGCGCGCGTCTCGGTCAGATCGAGATCGAGGTGGAGAGCCACCTCCGCCCCCGTGACATCCAGGCGCGGATACGTGCCGGTGCCTCCGCCGAGGAGGTCGCCCAGCTCGCCGGTATCCCCGTCGACCGCGTACGCCGCTTCGAGGGCCCCGTCCTCGCGGAGCGCGCCTTCATGGCCGAGCGGGCCCGCAAGACCCCGGTCCGCAGGCCCGGCGAGAACAGCGGCCCGCAGCTCGGCGAGGCGGTGCAGGAGCGGCTGCTGCTGCGCGGCGCCGACAAGGACACCGTGCAGTGGGACTCGTGGCGCCGTGACGACGGCACCTGGGAAGTACTGCTCGTCTACCGCGTCGCGGGCGAGGTCCACACGGCCAGCTGGACGTACGACCCGCCCAGGCGGCTCGTCCAGGCCGTGGACGACGAGGCGCGGGCGCTGATCGGCGAGACGGACGACACGATCGCCGCCGCGCCGGAGCCGAGCTTCCCCTTCGTGCCGCGCATCGCCCGGCTGCCCCGGGACAGGCCCCTGGACCGGGCGCTCGACCGCCAGATGGACCGGCTGGAGCGGACGCCCGCCCCGGCGCCCGAGCCGGAGGAGGAGCGGGACACGCTGACGAGCCTCCTGGAGGCCGTCCCGAGCTTCCGCGGCGACATGGTCGTGCCCGAGCCTCCGGACACGGAGCCGTCGGAGGAGTCGGAGGCGGAGGAGCCGCCGGCCCCGGCCGCCTCGGCGGGCGCGGGTTCCGCGTACGCCGACGTCCTGATGCCGCGCGCCGTCTCTGGCCACCGGGACCGCCTCACCGGCACCACGGACCGCCAGGCCGAGGCCGACGGCGTCCGCCCCGGCCGCCGCGCGGCGGTGCCCAGCTGGGACGAGATCGTCTTCGGCACCCGGCGCAAGAAGCAGGAGTGACCGGCGCACTCGCCGGTACGTGAAGGGCCCGCGCCGGGCTGATCGCCGGCGCGGGCCTTTCGCGTGGGGCCACGGGCCTTTCGTGTGGGGCACGGGCGTTTCGTGCGGGGCGTGGGCCTTTCACGTGGGGCGCGAGCCGGTGCTCGTGTGGCGCGACCCGGTGTTCGTGTGATGCGACCCGGTGCTCGTGTGGTGCGACCCGGTGTTACTGCGGGTCCGGCCCGGTGGCCACCGGGCGGGCGGGGTCCCCCGACCACTCCGACCAGGAGCCGGCGTAGAGCGCCGCGTCGATGCCCGCGATCTCCAGGGCCAGGACCTCATGCGCGCCGGAGACGCCGGAGCCGCAGTAGACCGCGACCGGCGTGCCCTCGACCGCGCCCAGGGAGGTGAAACGGTCCCGCAGGGCGTCGGCAGCCAGGAACCGGCCGTCCGCGTCCACGTTCTCCGTCGTCGGGGCCGAGACCGCGCCCGGGATGTGCCCGCCGACCCGGTCGATCGGCTCCACGTCGCCCCGGTAGCGCTCCGCTGCCCGGGCGTCCAGGAGCAGCCCGGCGCGGGCCAGCTCCGCCGCCCCGTCGGCGTCGAGCAGACCGAGGGCGCCCGGCTCCGGCCGGAAGTCGCCCGGCTCCGGCTCGGGGGTCTTGTCGGAGAGCTCCCCCGTCCAGGCCGCGAGGCCCCCGTCCAGGACCCGCACGTCCGGGTGACCCGTCCAGCGGAGCAGCCACCAGGCGCGGGCGGCGCCCCAGCCGAGACCGCCGTCGTAGACGACGACGGGCCGTCCCGCCGAGACACCCGCCCGGCGCATCGCGGCCCCGAAGGCCGCCATGTCGGGCAGCGGGTGCCGCCCGCCCCTCCCGGGCGGTCCGGCGAGTTCCGCGTCCAGGTCGACGTAGACCGCGCCCGGGAGGTGACCGGCCTCGTACGCGGGCCGTCCGGGCGGGCCGGCGAGCGTCCAGCGGACGTCCAGGAGGACCGTCGGCCGCGCCCCGGCCGACTCGCTCAGAAGTTCGCTTGCGGAGATGATGGGCTTCATGGGTGTCATCCTCGCGCAGCCGGCACGGCCGCGGAGGAACATCCCGGCGCACTCCCGCGACAACGCGCCCCCCGAAACGCGCGCGGCCGGGACGCGCCGCCCGCCCGTCGGTGCGACCATCGGCCGTAGGGCCTGTCCGGCGGATCACGGCCGGATGGGCACTAGGGCACGCGGCACGGCCACGACGATGGTCCGAGGAGAGAGTGACGATGACCGAGGCGACTCGGCGCACACCCGGCACACCCTGCTGGGTGAGCCTGATGGTGCACGGGCTTGACGGGACACAGGAGTTCTACAACGCGCTCTTCGGCTGGGAGTTCGTGCCCGGCCCGCAGCACCTCGGCCCGTACGTCCGGGCACTGCTCGACGGCAAGGAGGTGGCGGGCATCGGCCAGCTGCCGCCGGACCGGCACCTGCCCATCGCCTGGACCACCTACCTGGCCACCGACGACGCCGACGAGACCGCCGAGACGATCCGCTGCTGCGGCGGCACGGTCGCGGTCGGCCCGCTGGACGCGGGCGAGGCCGGCCGCCTGGCGATCTGCTCCGACCCGGTCGGCGCGGTCTTCGGCGTCTGGCAGGCGGAGGCGCACCACGGCACGGCGGCCGCCGGGCCGCCGGGGACCCCGGTGTGGAACGAGCTCCTCACGTACGAGACGTCCTCGGTCGGCAAGTTCTACCGGTCGATCTTCGGCTACGAGGTGGAGCCGGTCGTCTCCGCCGACTTCGACTTCGCCACGCTCCACCTGGACGGACGTCCGGTGGCCTCCCTGCACGGCGTCGGGAACGCGCTGCCCAGGGACCGGGGCGCGCACTGGATGACGTACTTCGAGGTCGAGGACACGGACGGCGCCGCCCGGCTGGTCGCGGAGCTCGGCGGGCATGTGCTGCGGCCGCCGAGGAACGGTACGGCGGGGCGGCAGGCCCTGGTGACGGACCCGGAGGGCGCGGTGTTCACGCTCGTCAGGTCCGTCGACCACTGATCCCCGAGCCCCTGGTCACGGGGCGGCGGGTCAGGCCCGGCGGGCCCTGATCAGGCCGCGGCGGAACCGCGACGTGCCGGTGGCGACGGCCGCCGGCTCCGGGACGGCGAGCTCCGCCGCACCCGGCAGGCCCAGCTGGGTCAGCCGCAGCTCCGTGAAGTGGTGCGCGATGCCCGGCTCCGCGTGGTGCTCGGCCAGGAAGCGGGTGGCCTCCTCGCGGAGCCCCGGGTGGCTCTTGTGCCGCATGCAGTAGCCGACGGCCCGTACCAGGGGCGCGAGTGAGTCCGGGGCCACTCCGGGGAGCGCGGGCTCCTCTCCCCCTTCCAGGTCCGCGACCAGGTGGTCGACGACGGTGAGCGGGATCCGGTTGCTGTTCTCGAAGGGGGTGAGCCGTTCGAGGACCTCGGCCGTGCCCACGCGGGCGATCGGGATGCCGTAGTAGACGGCGGCGGTGAGCATCGCCGTGGAGAAGCAGCCGACGACGAGCCGCGGCCGGCACCGCTCGTAGAAGGTCTCGGCGAGCAGCGGCCCGTCGAGGACCGTCAGCCGTACGCCGAGCTCCGCCGCCTCCTCGTCGAGGGCCTGGGAGTAGCGGACGGGAGCGGTCGGGTGCGGCTTGAAGACCACCGAGGTGTGTCCGGCCGCGGCAGCTCCGCGCAGCATCCGCACGTGCAGCTCCTCTTCCTCCTCGGCGGTGAGGAGGTTGAGGGCGGCGAGGTACTGGCCGAGCAGGAGGGCCGTCGGCTCGGCGGCCACGGCCCGCGCGATCGGCGAACCCCCGTCCGCGTCCGCCCGCTCGTCGGCGCGGGAGGCCTCGGCGATCTCGGCGAGCACCGCTCGGAAGGCGTCGTCGGGGACGAGCTCGGGCTCGACCCCGTACTCGCTCAGGAGCAGGGGCTTCAGCCCCGGTACCAGATCGAGGTGGAGGACCCGGCGGATGCGGATGGCGATCGACTGGGCGAGGTCGGAGCGCGTCGGGCCGTAGCTCATGAGGCCGTCCGCGTAGACGTCGACCGAGCTCTCCGGGAAGGCGGCGGCGAGGGCCTTGGCGGGGTTGACCTGGATGGATTCGACGATCAGCTCGACCCGTGCGGTGCCGAGGTCCCAGGCGGTCCGCAGCACGCGCTGCCAGAGCGGGGACTCCTCGGGCCGGGGCGCCCAGGCGGCGGGGTGGTACGGGTGGATCGTCTCGTTCCAGTCGAGCGTGCCGTCGAAGCGGGCGGCGATCCGCTCGTAGCCGGTCATCGTCTCCAGGCGCAGCGCCGTCTCCGGGATCTCGGCGTTGTGCGAGATCAGCAGGAGCCGGCGGGCGTCCTCACGGGGGCCGAAGCGTCCGGCGTCCAGCGCGGCCGCGAGGGTGGCCGCGCCGTAGAGGGTGGACACCTGGAAGATCTGCACCAGGCGGGGGTCGTGGGCCGTGCCGGAGGCCATGGCGGAGTGCGTGTCGGGAGCCATGGGTCAGGCGGTCCTTCCGGTTTCGCGCAGGCTCCGGAGGAGCGTGCTGCGCGGGGTGTCCATCGTGGTCAGGGTCTCGTCGAGGACCTGCTGCGGCATGCGGCGCAGGGCGTCGCCGACGTCGGTGCGCAGCCGTGCGGCGACCTCGGGCTCGTACTTCCCGACCTTGCCCATGTGGAAGGCGATCATCGCGCAGTAGGTGCGGACGGCCTTCGGCAGGAATCGGTCCGCCTCGGCGTCCCGGGAGACGTCGTCGAGGAGGAGGTCGTACGAGGTGATGAAGTCCAGCTGCCGGTTGTCGGTGATCTGGGTGAGCGAGGTGGTGACACCGCGCCGGTAGAAGACACCGTGCAGGGAAAGCGCGGCGAACGTCCGGGCCTTGAGGTGGAGACGCCAGATCCAGAGGCGGTCCTCGGCTGTTTTCAGAGAGGTCTCGAAACGCGAGGCGCCGTTCTCGAAGAGCCACCCGCCGTAAATGCCGAAGGGGACGAAGGGATAGTCGACCATCGTCACCATGCTGGCGGGCGAGATGCCGTCCCTGGGGTCCATCACCGCGTCGCGGATCTTGGCCGGGGCGTATCGGATCTGTCGCTTCCGGCCTTCCGCCAGGACGTGGTCGGTACGGGCGAAATCGCAGTCCAGGCCGGAGATTCCGGCCACGGCGGCGCTCAGATGGCCGGGCGCGTACCAGTCGTCGCCGTCCAGGAAGGTGAGGTAGTCGCCCTTCGCCGCGTCGATTCCGGTGTTACGTGCCTGGGCGACGCCGAGATTCGTCTCGTGCCGGATGACGGTGGCGTTCGGAAGGCGGTCGCGCCAGCGGTCGAGGATTTCCGGCGTCTCGTCCGTCGAGCAGTCGTCGATCAGCAGGAACTCGAATTCCGGGTTCGCGTTGTTCGCGAGACTGCGCAGGGTGTCGGGCGCATAGGGCCCGACATTGTGGAACGGGACGACGACGGACAGCTTTGGCACTCGGAATCCCCATACTGAATCGAACAATTAAACGCCGGTACGGCGGGCACAGTAGCCGTCCACATTTCCGGCCGAACGATCCACGGGTGCACTCCGGGTGAACTCTTGTCGTCCCTGATGGAAACCCGTCAGGTCCGGGCGCGGAGGGACCGGCGACGCAGGAGCTCCGTCGCGGCCAGGGCGAGGAGCGCGGCCGCTCCGACGGCGCCGCCGAGCCGGAGACCCGGTGGCCGGAAGGAGCAGCTCACCGTGGTCGCCCGCCCGTCGAGGGGGACGGCGACGAGGCCCTGGTAGGCGCGGGCGGGTGCGGCTTCCGCGCCGCCCGCGGCGCAGCGCCAGCCGGAGACGCGCGGTGCGGCGAGCACGGCGACGCCCGTGCTGCCCGGGGGCAGTTCGGCCGTGACGCCGTGGCCGCCGGCGCTCACGCGGGTGGCGCCGGTGGCGGTGAGCTCTCGTACGGCGGAGTCGAGCCGTGCCCGGACGAGGCAGCCGACGGGTTGACCGGGCAGTCGGATCCCGGTCTTGGGCAGCAGGTCGATCCGCACCTCGCCGGAGGCGGGCACGGTACCGAGGGCCCGCATGGGGGCGCGTACGGCGGGCGGCTTGCCCTCGAACTCGACGGCGCCCTCCCCCGCCAGGGTCGCCGAGCCCTTGTACTCGGGGGCCCAGAACCAGACGTCGGAACCCGCCGGGCAGCGGGCGGTGAGGGTGCGTCCGGCGCGGCGCGTGTCCCGCGGCAGCTCGTACACCGAGGAGCCGAGGAGGAGTTCCTGCCGGACGAAGGCGGAGTCCCCCGGGCGCGGTGCACGTGCCGCGCGCGGACGGACGGTCACCAGGGGCGGTACGGGGGTCGTGGTGACGGTGACCGTGGCCCGGGGCAGGGCGTCCTGACGTACCGGCTCCGTGGGCTCCGAACGGATCCGGGCGCCGATGGAGAACAGGGCGTCGGTCACGGGGTTGTCGAGGGTGACCGGGTGCCGGCCCTTGGCGTAGGAGCCGAAGCCCAGCGCGGAGAGGGTGGACGACGTCACCTCGGCGGTGAGGCTGCTGTAGACCTCGGCGCCCTGGCCGCCGACGATCAGGACGTCGTTGCCGCCGGGCACCTCGCCGGGGTCCGTACGGTAGCGGGGCCAGGCGTCGGCGCGGGCCGCCTCGCGGGCGGCGGCGGTGTGCCAGGGACCGATCCGGGGCGACCAGGCGACCTCGCTCCGCTGCTGCTCCTCGATCCGCTTGCCGGTGACGGCCGTCTCGCCCGCCTGGGCGCCGACGAAGAGGACCAGGGCGAGGACGGGCAGGACACGGGCGGGCAGGGCACGGGTAGGCAGGGCACGGGTAGGCAGGGCTCGGGCGGGCAGGGCGCGGGCCGGCAGGGCGCGGGCGGTGTTCCGTCGGGTGCCTTCCCGGGCCAGGAGGGCCGCCGCGAGTGCCAGAGCCGCGGCGACGAGGAAGGCGGGGAAGGTCCATGCGTCGATCTCGACGCTCCCCCGGGCCGCCCAGGCCAGGGCGACCAGCAGCGCGCCGCCCGCGAGGAGCGCGCTCGGCCGGGGCACGCCCTGGGCGACCGAGAACCAGGCGGCGATGAGCAACAGCCCGCACAGGACGAAGGTCTGACGGTACGGAGCGCCGTTGGGCGAGGCTCCCGCGTGCCAGAGCAGATGGGTGGGCTCCCACTGGAGGGAGAGCGTCACCAGGACGACCGCCGCCGTCCAGCCGGCCCGGACGCGCGGGGCGACGGCCCCGTTGAACGGCAGCGTCAGGGCCAGGGCGAGGGCGGGCGTACCGATGAAGAGGGCGGGGCTCGAGACGCTCGCCGTGCCGGGCAGGAAGCGGGCGAGGACGTCCGTCCAGGGGACGGGCGCGAAGGTGGTCACGGGGGTCGGGTCGGCGACCTTGGTGGCGAGGAAGACGATCACGACGAGCGGCGCGGCGAGCCCGATGCCGATGAGCACGCCCCGGGCGGCGCGGAGTGCTCCGGCGATCCGCTGCCGGGCGGTCGCGCTCTCCTCGGCGGTGAGGAGCCGGACGGCGAGGAAGACGGCCGCACCGAGGGTGGCCATGTAGGCGGTGTAGAAGTTGGCGATCCAGGCCAGGGCGACGACGACGGGACCGAGGACGGGACGGCGGCCGGTGCGGGCCCACTCGCCGACCAGGCAGAGCAGCGGGAAGGCGACGAGCCCGTCGAGCCACATCGGGACGGTGGCGCCGAGGTTGAGGGTCCAGCCGGAGAGCGCGTACGCGGTGCCCAGCGCGGCGGCGACCGGCCAGGGACCGGGGCGCAGCCGCAGGAGCAGCAGCGCCGCCGCGCCTCCCGCGGCGCTGATCTTGACGGCCGTGACGACGTAGAGGGCGAGCTCGATCCGGTCCGCCGGGAAGAGGACGACGAGCAGGTCGAAGGGGCTGCTCAGGTAGGTGCCGATGTCGCCGAGGAAGTTGGAGCCGAAGCCGGTGTTCCAGTTGAGGAAGGCGTCGCCGTGCGTCTCGCCGCGGAGGAAGGCGCGCCAGTAGGCGTGATACGGCAGGTACTGCTGGCCGAGATCGACGACGTTCCTGGTCACGGGCCCGAAGGGGTACGTGCGGGACAGCGCGGTCGCGAGGCAGAGCAGCGCGGCGGAGAACAGGGAGGCGGCGAGCGGGGCGGCGGCGGCCGGGGCGAGCGGGCCCCGCAGCCGGAGACCCGGCCGGAGGACCCACCGGAGCCCCGACCGGAGACCCGGCCGGCGCCGGACCCCGCCGCCCCCCTCCTCGCCGTCGACCTCGTCGAGCACGGTCTCGGCGGCGGGGGGCACACGTCCTCCAGGGGGCGCACGGAGCGGGAACGCCCGGGGTGAAGTCGTCACGGGCCGACCGCCATTACCGCCGAGGCGGACGACCCGTAACCGATCATCAGGCGGTTTTCCGGTACACCCCGGGTGAACTCCCGGTGCCACGGGGTGGGTGGCTCAGCCGTTCGAGGCCCCGAGCTCGTCGACCGTCCGGGCGACGGTGCCGAACAGGTCGGAGACCGTCGTCAGGCTCGCGACCTGGAGCGCGTCGGACGCGACGACCGTGCCCGTGTCGTCCGGCGCCGCCAGGGGGCGGGTGGCGGTGGCCTCGGCGACGACGGTCGGGCGGTAGCCGAGGTTGAAGGCGCCCTGTGCGGTGAAGAGGACGCACATGTGGGTCATGAATCCGGCGATGACGAGGTCGCCGCCGGCGCCGGCGCCGAGGTCCTTGAGGGTCTCCTCCAGGTCCGTGCCGTGGAAGGCGTTCGGGACCTGCTTGACGACCACCTTCTCGCCCGCGATCGGGGCGACTTCGGCGCTGATCGAGCCGATCTCGGCCCGGATGTCGTACGGGGTGCCCTCGCCACCGTCGTTCACGACGTGCACGACGGGCGCTCCGGCGGCACGGGCGGCCGCGAGCAGGCGCGCGCCGGCGGCCACGGCCTCTTCGGCCCCGTCGAGCCGCATGACGCCGGTGCGGTAGGTGTTCTGGAAGTCGATCATGATCAGGGTGGACTCGCCGAGGCGCGGGAGCTCCTGGGGCAGGCCGATCACGTCGCGCAGGGTGGTGGACGCGGTCATGGTGGTTCCTTTCGATGCGTTACGGGACGGAGGAGCGGCTCGGGAAGGGACCGGGCGGCGCGCCGCGCGCCTAGGAGAGGTCCTTCGTGGCGCCGGCGGGCGCGAGGTCGACGAGCTTCCCGTCGATGCCCTGCTCCTGGAAGGCCTTCACCAGGGACTTCAGGTCTTCGGAGTAGATGTTCCAGCTGTCGGTGTGGACCGGGACGACCTTGCGGGGGTCGAGGTCCTTCGCCACCAGGGCGGCGTTCTTCGAGGTGAGGGTCAGCGGCGCGTTGTCGAGGATCGCGGGGGTGCGGGCGGCGCCGGCGAAGAGGACGGCCGTGTCGATGGGCCCGATCTCCTTCCTGACGCGGTCCCCGACCCGCTTCGCGACCGCGACCGAGGCGTTGTCGCCGGAGATGTAGGTGGTGGGGACGCCCTTGCCGCTGAGGACGAAGCCGGTGACCTCGCCGTCCGCCCCGCGGTCCACTCCGTCCGGCCCGTGCAGGGCGGGCACCGCGGTGACCGTGACGGTGCCGCCGGAGGTCTTCAGCTCGTGGGTGGCCCAGGATTTCAGGCCCGTGACGTGGTCGCCGAGGCGCTGCCGTGCGCCGGGCGTGGAGAGGACGACGGGCACGGTCCTGAGCAGCTCGCGGCCCTTGTCGTCGAGGTTGTCGTCGTGCTGGTCGTGCGAGAGCAGGACGGCGTCGATCTCGCCGATGCCGTCGGCGCCGACCGCCGGCGCCTGGTTCTTCTCCAGGCCGCTCTTGTACTTCTTCGGCGCGTCGAAGGTCGGGTCGAGCAGGATGCGCAGGCCGGCGATCTCCAGGATCGTGGTCGGCCCGCCGACGTGCGTGGCGGTGAACGCGGCGGCGGGGTCCGGCGTGGCCGATGCCTTCGAGCCGTCGGCGGTGCCCTTGCCGCCGCAGGCGGCGAGGAGGGCCACGCCCACGGCGGCTGCGACGGCGCCGGTGGCGACGCGAAGGAACGTCGAACGGTTCATCGGGGATTACCAGCTCTCTCGTGGCGAACGGGCGACATCTCGAAAGACGTCTCGGAGGCGGCCACCCCCCGGGAACGTTCATCACGCTAACACATTCCGTAATCATCGATAACAGCGTTCCGCGCCAACGCCCTCCAGCGGCACAAAACCCCAGGTCCCCCTTGTTAGCGCTGTTATCGTGGGAGCCATGTCGACGGCACGAGAGCGCATCCTGGAAGCCACCGGGGAACTGCTCGCCACCAAGGACGCCCTGGCGATCTCGACCCGGGCCATCTGCGACCGGGCGAAGGTCGGCATGCCCGAGATCTATCGCCAGTTCGGCGACAAGCAGGGGCTGCTCACCGCGGTCGCCGACATCGGCTTCGAGCGCTTCCTCGCCGCCAAGAGGCGCAATCCGCTCACCGACGATCCCGTGGCGGACCTGCGGACGGCCTGGGACAGCCACGTCGCGTTCGCCCTCCACAACCCGTACCTGTACCGCTTGATGTTCACGCCGACGGGCGACGCCAAGCCGCAGGCGATCAAGGAGGCGCAGGCCATCCTCCTGACGGCCGTGGAGCGCTGCCGGGACGCCGGGCGGCTGCGCATGACCCCCGAACTGGCCGGGCAGTCGATCCTCTCCGCCAACGTGGGCGTGTGCATGATGGCGCTGTCGTTCCCCGAACTGTTCGCGGGCGACGAGATCTCCCGGGCGGTGCGCGACGCCGTGATCGGCAAGGCCACCGGGGACGAGCGCGAGGACTCCAGGATCGGTACCGCGACGGTCCTCGCCCAGGCGCTGGTCGGCACCCTCACGGGCACGTCACCCGTCAGCGGCGCCGCCCTCGATCAGCTGACCCGCTCACTCCGCCCGCCTACCGCGCCCCCGGAGGCGTAACGGCTTCGAGGCCGAACCCCTCGACGCGCGCCTGCGAGCGGAAGGTGCGGCGGTACGTGTCCGGGGGCACGCCGACCGTGCGATGGAAGTGCCGGCGCAGCGTCGTGGCGGTGCCCATGCCGGTCGCCGTCGCGATGGCGTCGACACCGTCGTCGGTGGCCTCCAGCAACTCCTGGGCCCGGCGGATGCGTTGTGTCAGCAGCCACTGGAGCGGGGTGGTGCCGGTCGCCGCCCTGAAGTGGCGGCTCAGGTTGCGCGAGCTCATCCGCGCCTGGCGGGCCAGGCCCTCCACCGTCAGCGGTCGGTCGAGGCGTTCGACGATCCAGGGCAGCAGGCCGGTGAGCGGGTGGTCGTCCTGGGCGGGTACCGGGGTGGTGACGAACTGGGCCTGACCACCGGCCCGATGCGGGGGCACGACCAGGCGGCGGGCGACCGTGTTGGCGATCGCCGGGCCGTGGTCGAGGCGGACCAGATGGAGGCACAGGTCCATCGCGGCGGCCTTGCCGGCGGAGGTGAGCACGCTGCCGTTGTCCACGTAGAGCACGTCCGGATCGACCTCGACCCCGGGGTAGCGGTCGGCCAGGACCCGCGTGTGCGCCCAGTGCGTGGTCGCGCGCCGCCCGTCGAGGAGCCCGGCGGCGGCCAGGACGAACGCGCCCGTACACAGGGAGACCACCCGCGCGCCCGCCTCGTGGGCCGCGCGCACGGCGTCGACCAGCTCGGCGGGCGGGTCCACGTCGACGTCGGCCCAGCCGGGGACGATCACCGTGTCGGCGTACGGGAGCCGGTCGAGCCCGTGGTCGGGCTCCAGCTGGAACCTGCCGACCCGCACGGCGCCGGGTCCGTGGACGGCGAAGTCGTACCAGGGGTCGACCAGATGGGTCAGGTCGGCGCCGAAGACCTCGTACGCCACGGAGAGTTCGAAGTGCAGCATTCCGTCGGTGACGGCCAACGCGACTGTCTTCATGTCCGAAATTGTACGCACCATGTCGTTCCAGACACTCACGGCGGTCGATCGCCATCCCGCAAGATGTTCACAGTTGAACAAGTTGAGCGAACGAACAGACGAGTCGAAACTCAGAGCGGCAGGAGAAGTCGATGACTGCGGGTCAGGCGGTAGCGGTGTTCGGTGCTTACGGGCACACCGGGCGGTTCGTGGTGGCGGAGCTTCTGAACCGGGGGTTCGCGCCGGTCCTGACCGGACGCGACGCGGACAAGCTGGAGGCGCTCGGCGCGTCCCACCCGGGGCTCGCCGTCCGGCCGGCCACGGTCGACGACGCGGCCTCGCTGGACCGCGCCCTGGCCGGCGTGGCCGCCGTGATCAACGTCGCCGGACCCTTCGCCTCGACGGCGGCCCCGGTGATCGAGGCCGCGCTGCGCGCCGGGATCCCGTACGTGGACGTGGCCGCCGAGCTCGAGGCCAACGCCGACACGTTCGAACGGTTCGCGGACCGCGCCGCCGACGCCGGCACGGTCGTGATCCCGGCGATGGCCTTCTTCGGCGGCCTCGGCGACCTGCTGGTCACCGCGGCGATGGGCGACTGGACCGCGGCCGACGAGGCACACGTCGCGTACGCGCTGAGCAGTTGGCACCCCACCGCCGGAACCCGCAGCGCGGGCACGGTCTCCCGGGAGCGCAGGGAGGGCCGGCGCGTCGTGTTCAACGAGGGCCGGATGCAGTACCGCGACGACGCTCCGCCGACGACGAAGTGGGCCTTCCCCGACCCGACAGGCGTCCGGTCCGTCATCGGCGAGTTCACGATGGCCGACGTCGTCACCGTCCCGAGCCACCTCGCCATCCCCGAGGTCCGCACCTACATGACGGTGGAGGCGGCCAGGGACGTGGTGGCGCCGGAGACGCCGGCGCCGACCGCGGTCGACGCGAGCGGTCGCTCGGACCAGACCTTCGTCGTCGACGTCGTCGTGCGCTCAGGCGACGAGGAACGGCGCGCCACGGCGAGCGGCCAGGACATCTACGCCTTCAGCGCGCCGCTCGCGGTGGAAGCGGTGCACCGCGTCCTCACGGGGCAGTTCAGGACGGTCGGCGTCGCCTCCGCCGGTGCCGTCTTCGACGCACCGGACTTCCTCCGCACGCTGTCCGAGCGGACGTCGCTGTCCGTCGCCCTGGCCCCGCACGCTGGGTGACGAGGTACGCGTACAGGTCCATGCCCCGCGGAGCCTCGCGCTCCTCAGACGGCGGGGTCCTCGACGACGGCGGGCACACCCGAGGAGGGAAGCAGTTGCGGGATGCCGTCGACGATCGGATAGCGCCGGCGCAGACGCGGGTTGTAGAGGGCGCCCCGGAGCTCGTCCAGGATCAGCGGCCCCTTGTCGAGCGGGCAGGCGAGAATCTTCAGCAGCGGGCTGTCGGGCTTCATGGCCGGGTTCCTTCGGGTGGGGGGGTGTTCGTCTCGTGTCGCGGCAGGGTGAGCAGGACCGTCAGTGCGAGTACGGTGCCGCCGAGACGCAGTAACAGCCGCAACGGGTTGTCGGGCAGCGGCTCGTCGAACGCGATCGTGCCGCTCACGATGGTGAACACGCAGGTCACCGTCGAACACACCGGGACGATCAGTGACGCACGGCAGCGCTGCAGGGCGGTCTGCGACAGCACCAGTCCGCTGCCCCCCGTCAGCAGCAGAAGGTACGGGTACGGGGAGGCGAGCAGGGCGGGCACGGAGCCCAGGAGATCCGAGGTGTCCAGATGCCCGGAGACGCCCTTGACGGCGAGCGAGCTGACGCCGTAGATCAGACCGACCGCGACCGCGTAGGCCACTCCGGTGGTCGGCTGCCGATGGCGCCGGCGGGCGCGCCGCTCCGCGGCCGCGTAGAGCATGAGACCGGCCGCGAGGGTCGGCAGGCACACGGCCAGCAGGATGCCGGTGTGAGCGGTACGGCTGATCTCCTCGCTGGTCTCGTACAGCGAGGCCACCACCATCACCAGCGCCAGACCGATGACAGCCACCGCACGCCGCTCGCGACCGGAGGGCCGCTCGCCGAGCACCACCGACGAGAGCACGAGCAGGAGGACGAGACCGGACAGGAACAGGCCCTGGGCGGCGGCGATCGGCAGTGTGCGGTAGACGGCCAGCTGTGCGGCGAACCCCAGGGCCAGCGCCATGGCCCCGCAGAGCCACAGGGGTCGGCCGGCCAGCAGGAGGAGAGCCCGGCCCGGCTGTGCGGCACTCAGCGGCGGCATGCCGGCCAGCGCCCGCTTCTCCAGGACGAAGCCGGTGCTGTACAGGATGTTCGCGACCAGCGCGGCGGCCACACCCCACACCACGGGTTACTCCCTTCTCGCGTGTACGAGGAGGATGGACGCGAGCGACGGCGCCCCGCAGGCCAGCCGGTCCAGCGGACGAAGCGGGCGCGGGACTCCGTGGAACGGGGCACCGGCGACCTTCACCACCTCGAACCCGGACGCCGCCACGAATTCGCGCAACGCGCGGGCCGTGTACAACCGCAGATGGCCCACGACCTCGCTGCCCGGTCTGCCGTGGATGCGACGCAGACTCACCTCGGAGAACACCGGCTGGACTCCGGCGAGCAGCAGTGCGCGGTTGTACCAGGCGCCGAGGTTCGGAGTGGAGAGCATGAGATGCCCGCCGGGTCGCAGGACCCTGCGCAGTTCGTCGAGGGCACTGTCGGGGTCGACGAGGTGCTCGACGACCTCGCTGAACAGCACGGCGTCGGCGCTGCCGGAGGCGAACGGCAGCCCGCTGCCGGTCAGCTCGCCTCGGACGACCTGGCTGAGGCGCGGGGCCGCCCGGCGCAGGGCGTCCTGCGACCAGTCGATTCCCACGACGCGGTGCCCGTCGAGTACGCGGGCCGCGATCGCGCCCGCCGAGCCGTCCCCGCAGCCCACGTCGAGCACGGTCGCGGCCGGGCGGCCGGGCGCCACGGGGCCGAGCGCGTCGGCCAGCATCCGGGCCTGCCGCAGTGTCCGGGCTTCCCCGGAGGCGACGGGAACGGTGGGGTTCTCGTAGAAGTCCCGCAGCCCGGGGGCGCGCGGGCCCGGCGAAGTCGCCGCCGCCTCGGGCGACTTACCGGTTGCTGCCGAGCCGGTGGCTGAGCGGGTCATGACGGCCTCTTGGGGTTGTCCTGGGGGGAGCCGGGTCCGGCCGGCGTCGTGTCCGGCTGCGGTGTGTCGGGGTGGTACGGCCCGCCCGGGCTCCCTACGCCTCCCCGGGCCGCGGGCGCCTCGACGTCCGCGGTGCCGGCGCCCGGCTCGGCGGCCCCGGCGGTGGTGGCGGTGGCTGTGGCTGTGGCTGTGGCTGTGGCTGTGACAGTGGTGGCCGTGGCGGTGGTGGCTGTGGCGTCCGCCTCGGATTCCCCGGCCGGAGCGTCCCAAGCCTGAGCGTCCTCGACCTGGGCGAGAGACGTCGTCGACAGCGACTCCGCGAACAGGCCCGCCAGTTCCGCACCTGCCGCGTCGCCGAGCAGCGCCCGCGACCAGCGCAACGTCACATGCAGTCGCCCGCCGGTGGAAGCCGCCGCCACGCTCAGCCCGCGCGGCATCCGCGCCGGTGCGGAGAACCACACGGCCGTCGCCCGGCCCGCGTCGCCGAAGTCCAGCGCGTACGGCACACGTCCGATGTTGGTGACCAGAGCCGTCGACGTCCAGGACGCCGCCGCCCGCCGGGCGCCACGGGTGAGCACACCCCGGACACCAACCGGCAGCAGCGGTGCGGTCAGCAGACTCGCCCCGGCACCCATGGGGGCTCCCTGGGCCGACTTCAGCGCGCGGGTGCGCCGGGCGGTGGTGCGCAGCAGCCGGGCCACGGCCTCCGGGTCCGGCCGCTCACCGAGCAGCAGCTCCGTGTCGAGCGGGTCCTCGGCGGTCATGGCCACCTCGACGAGCCGGGTTCCGTTGCCCATAGGCATCCCCGTGCCGCGCGGGCGGTCGTCCACGGGCATCGTGAGCCTTACCGGACCGGCCGACCGGCCTTGCGAGACGTTCCAGCGACCCACCATCAGTGACGCGGCGACCAGCAGTTGGTCGTTGACGGTCCAGGGCGGAGGGCCTCCGTTCCGCCCTGCACGCCGCGGAACGGGCAGGTCCGCCTGCACCATGCCGTTGCCCACGGCACGGGCGCGTACCGGCCCGGGACGGGAGTCCGGCGCGACCCGCACGGGCCGCGCCCGTACGGTACGGCCGGTCGCGCCGGTCCCGCTCGGAGCCGAGCCCGAGCGCCCGGGCCGGACCCGCCCGGGAACCGGGAGGGCTCCCGTGCCGCCGTACAGTTCGGCGGTCGTGGCGAGCACCCGCAGCCCCGACGGCGCGTCGAGAGCGGTGTGATGCATCGTCAGCAAGAGAACGGTCTCGGTCCCGGTCCTGGACTCGGTCCCGGTCCCGGCCTCGGTCCCGGTTTCGGCCCCGGTTTCCGGAGGCTCGCCCGCCGCCGACGGCTCCCCGGCGACGGTTCCCCCGTCCAACCGGACGACTTCCAGGCGCATCGGCGGCGCCAGGGTGAGCGGCGGGCATTCCGTCAGGGCTCGGGCCCGGGCCCGGGCCAAGGCGTCAGGTCCCCGCCCGACGAAACTCACCGGATCGCTGTCCGGCCGACCGGTCAGTTCCCACGCGAAGGACCGCCGGTGCCCACGGTCGGGCACTTCCCGTGCCAGCACCCTGGGGTGCGTCAGCAGTGCCCGCTGGAACGCGGCCCGCAGCCGTACCGGGTCCAGCCTTCCGGGCAGATGGACCTCGATGTGCACGCTCTCCGGTTCGTCGTCACTGAGGCAGTGCCGCGACACCTCGTCGACGGTCGGAAAGGGAATCCGCACCCTGCCGGGAGGGGCGGCTGTCCCCCTCCCGGCGGCGGTCCACGGCGCGGTCACGAGAGACCACCGCCTTCCGGCCGCCAGAGGGGCGGCTCGGGCCGGCGCCCGTCGCCGGCGCTGCGCGGCCTGGCCGTGACCACCGGTCCGGCTTCCGGCCCGTCGGAACCGTCGTCGTCATGCCCGTCGCCGTCTTCCCACCCGGCGTCGCCTCCGTGCCCGGCGTCATCCCCACGCGCGGCGGCCGCGGACGTCGGCCTCACCGCCGTCACCAGCGCGGCGGACAGGGCCACCAGCGTGAGCACCTGCGCCAAGCCGCTGAACGCGCCCGCCCCGTCGGCGACCGGATCCCCGGCGCCCAGGGCAGCGACAAGCCCGGCGCCGGCCATCGCCGCCGCCGCTGTCGGCACCAGCACGCCCGGCCGGAACCGCGCCGCCACGGCGAGCACGGGCACGACCAGGGCCAGCGGCCCCGCCGCCACCGCGACGACCGCGGTCAGCGCGAGTGTTCCGAGCAGCATCCCCGGGGCCGCCGGTTCGGGCAGCTTCTCATCGGTGCCGCCGCCGTCGCGCCGGCGGCCCACGAAGGCCAGGGCGGCCAGTACGACGAGCGCGAGCGCACCGCCGATCAGGGCTGTCCGGTACGACCCGGAGGGCTCGAACTCCATGGTGACCGTGCCGGACGCCCCGGCCGGGACCACCCAGGCCTGCTGCCAGCCGTCGAGGCGCACCGGCTCGAGCTCCGCGCCGTCCAGGGTCGCCTTCCAGCCGTCGTTGGCGTTCTCGTAGGTCCGCAGGTAGGCGGCCTCGCCGTCGCCCGCCGACACCGAGACGGTCCGGCTGTCGTCGGTCCACCTGGTGACGGTGGCCTCACGACCCGCCGCTCCCTCCAGGGCCCGCGGGGTGCCGCGGGTCAGCGTGACGTCGGTGATCGCCAGCGGGCCCGTGTCACCCGCCTCCACCTCGTGATCGCCGGACGGGAGCTCCAGGGTGCCGTCCTTCTCCTCGCCCGCACAGAGGGCGACGGTGACGGGACGCCGCTCGGTGAGGTCCCGGACGAGTCCGGAGGCCTTCGTCTTGTGCAGGACACCGCCCACGGCGAGGTCCGGACCCTCCCCGCACGGCAGCGAGAAGCGCGCGGACGGCTTCGGCTTCGGCACCCGCAGGTCGGCCAGTGCGGGAACGTGCACCTCGCTCAGCCCGACGGGCAGCTGCAACTGCGCGTCCGCCACCGGATTGTGGACGGTGAGCGGCGCGACCCTGCTGATGGTGATGTCGAGCCGGTTCGTCTCGATCTCCGGGAAGCGGACCCGCCCGTTCTCGTCCACGTCGGCCACCGCGGCGCCGTGCGGAGAGCTGATCATCACCTGCTCGGGCCGGGTGGACACCCCTCCCGCCGGTGCGAGGATGATCTCGTCGATCTTCTTCATGCCGGGCCAGCTCAGGTGGACGACCGGCCGGTCGCCCGCGATCCAGGCGGTCGTCAGATCGCCGTCGACCAGGTTGCGGGCGCCGAGCGACGTGCCGTTGCGGCTGGTGGAGTCCACGGCGGCCGTCAGCCGGTTCTTCGATCCGGAGGCGGAACGGTCGAGCAGTTCGTCGAGCGCGCCCCCGGGTACGGCGACGGCTCGCGCCGACACCCGGTACTCGCCCGATTCCTTGGTGCTGAACCGCCGGTGCAGTCCCACCTCGGCCGACGCGGGCGACAAACCGCCCGCGTCGGTACCGCGGTGCAGGGAGTACACGGTCGCCGCCGCGTCGGTGCGCTCCGCGTCGGCGGGCAGCACCAGCATGCGCGTCACCTGCACGTCCGGAACCGACACCTCGGAGAATCCGGCACCGGAGAGGCCCGGGCGCGCCTGCTGCGCGGCAAGGACGGTGACCTTCATCCAGGAGGCCTCGCCGACGGGAGCCTTGACGGTCTGCGGCAGGCCGTTCGTCTTCAGGGGGCTGTCGGCCGAACCGCGGTCGGTCTCGATCCGCACCTGTGTGGGCGCCGCGCGCATGGCGTCGCCCGGCAGGGGCGTCAGCTGGAGGGAGGCCGGGATGTCGGTCGGCCGGGAGAAGTCCACTCGGAGCCACTGTCCGGCCGGCTCGCCCGGGCTGCCCTCGGCCCACGCGGTGTCCGGGTTGCCGTCGAAGGCGTTCACCGGGTCGTACTGCGGCAGGTGGAACAGCCAGTTGCCACTGCTGGAAGCCGTCACGGACGCGGCGCCGCGCAGCACCGCCGTCGTCTGGTGCTCGGTGCTGTCCGACGGCAGGATCTGCTTGGGCTTCTCACCCGGGTTCTGCAGGCTGCCGGAGTGATTGCGCTCGTCCGCGGTGTAGGTGTAGGAGGTGTTGTTGTTGACCAGGCCGAACCGGGTGTCGGCTCGGCGCAGCCCGTCCGCGACCGCCTTCACCGGTGCGACGACGCCCTTGGGCAGCGTGTCCCCGGCCAGTACGGCCGGCCGCCCGGCCATCGAGGGATCGGCGGACAGCTGGAGCAGCGCCTCCGGTCCGCCACTGACCACGGCCGTGTCGGCCACGGCCGAGACACCGACCCGGCCGGGCTTCCCGTCGCTGTCCTGCGGCTGGTAGATCTCCACGGCCTGGAGCCGCGGATAGAGCCCCTGCACCTGGAGCGGGGTGTCGGCGGCGATGCGTCCACCGGTCACCAGCGGGCCGAACCCGGTGGCCTTGCGGTAGCCGGACGCTTCCAGAGTCCGTTTCACCGTCTGCGGCGGGACATAGCCGATCTGGTCGGGGTCGAGGTCGTTGCGGACGACGACCTCGTGCATGCCGGCCCGTGCGAGGTACGCCCGAAGGCCCGGAACCTCGGCGCCGGACAGCAGCGCCTGCTCGACGGCGTCCGTCATACGGCGTGCTCCGGGAGTGCCGAAGGGGACGAAGTCCCGCTGCGCCCAGGGAGTCTCGGCCAGCACGTCGAACGGCTGGTCGATGGGGGAACCCCAGGTGTAGATGCCGTGCGCCGTCGCCGGGACGACCAGGGCGCGGCTGTGCCGGGCGTTGTCCTTGAGCCAGCCGGCGGCCTTCTCCCAGTGGGTGGGCAGCTTGGTGAACGCCCCGGGCTGGAGGATCGAGCCGTTGACGTACGGGAGCACCAGCCCGGGCAGTACCAGCACCGCCGCGGTCGCGGGCATCCAGCGGCGACCGCGGAGTGCGCGAGAACCCCTGCTCTCGGACAGCACGGCTGTCAGATGGGTCAGTCCGAGGACGAGCGCGAGGGCCAGTCCCGGCTGGAACTTGTAGATGTTGCGGAACGGCTTCAACGGACCGTTCAGCCAGTCCTGGACGGCACCGTGGAACGGACCGCCGAAGGCTCCGCCGTACCCGGCGAGCGCGATCAGGACGACGGCCAGCACGGTCAGGAGCAGCCAGCGGCGCTCCGGCAGGTCCCGCCGGGCCAGGCCCGCGAGGCCCAGCGCCGCGGCGAACGCCGAACCGAGAACGGTGATGACGGAGGTGGCGACGGTCCAGCCGGCCGGCAGCCATGCCTCACCGAAGTGCAGATAGGCCACCCAGTTGCCGGCGCCGCGCAGCAGCTCGGTCGCGGACATGGTGGCGGTGGTGGTGTCGGCCTGCTCGACGTACGGCATGAAGTTCTCGCCGTACGTGCCGAGCAGGAGCAGCGGCACCACCCACCACACGGTGGCGAGGACGACGCCCGGTATCCACCAGCCGAGGAGCGCGCGTCGGCGTCGGCCGGGCGGGCGGCTGAGGAGGTACAAGCCCACGGGCAGCAGCGCGGCCAGTGTGGAGGCGGCGTTCACGCCGCCCATGAAAGGGATCAGCAGGGCCGAACGGGCGGCGGCCTTCCGGGGGCTCGACGCCGCGGAGGTCAGCGGCAGCAGCACCCAGGGCAGCAGGGCGCCGGGCAGCGCGGCGGCGGACGTCGATCCGATGACGATCGTGAAGGTGGGCCACAGCGCGTAGACCACGGCGCCGAGGACCCGGGACGCGGGCGAACCCACGCGCAGCCGCTCGGCGAGCCTGAGCGCGCCCCAGAAGGCGGCGGTCACGATGACCGAGAGCCAGAGCCGTTCGGCCAGCCAGACCGGCACCTGTAGCAGGTCCATGAACGCGTAGTAGGGAAGCGCCGGGAAGGCGTAGCCGACGTACTGGTTGGCTATGCCGCCGAGGCCGACGTTCCCGTTCCACAGCGAACCGAGGTCGCCGAGGAAACGCCAGGGGTCGAGGGCCACGCCGAGTTTGGTCTCGAACGTCATCTTCCCGGGCGACACCGCGAGGAACGCCGCCAGGACGACGGCCCAGAAGCCGAACAGCAGGCGTCGTCCGCGCGGTTCGCCGGACGCCTCCGACGGCGTCGGGCCGGGCTGCGGCACCCGGGTGGGCGCCTGGACCGCAGTGGTCATGACCGTTCCTCGCTTCGCATGCTCATGGGCTTCGCCTGAGAATCAGCAGCAGATTCCAGGTGGCGATCTCGCGGAGTCCCGGCACCCGGGTGATCGTGCTCGCGAGGAACGGCCAGTAGCGTGACCGCGCGGTCACGACCTGCACGTCGTCGCGACCGCGGACGTGCCGCAGGGTGGAACCGATGTGGACGGGGAAGAGGTTCTCGCCGAGCGTGTGCTTGGCCGCACGGCCGGTGCGCCGTTCGTAGCGCGCGCGTGCCCGGTGGGCCCCGAGGTAGTGCCACGGCGCGGTCTCATGGCCTCCCCAGGGCGAGAGCCAGTTGGTGAACGACAGGTAGATCAGCCCGCCGGGGCGGGTGACCCGTGCCATTTCGCTGATGAACGTCTGCGGGTCCGACACGTGCTCAAGCACGTTGGACGAGAAGCACACGTCCGCGGCGCCGTCGGCGAGCGGCAGCAGATACCCGTCGGCGAGGACCGCGTCCTCGACGGTACGGCCGCGGGCGCTCAGCTCCCGCGGGTCGGGCTCGAACAGGTAGCTCTGCGCGCCACGGCGGCGGAACTCCTCGGTGAAGTGGCCGCTGCCGCCGCCGACATCGACGACGATCTTGTCGGTCAGGTCGACATGGCGTGCCACCTGTGCGACCGAGTCACGGGCCAGCAGCGTGTAACACCGGTCGGGATCGCCGGGTTCGCCCATGAACGCCCGGAAGAGGGCGGCCGATCGCCTCAGCGACGGATCCTTGAATCCGTGTTCGGTGGTCTCAGCCATGGACGCTCCTCTCGCGTCCCGGGGGCGCGATGCGGGCCGCGGCCTCGGCGGCGACCGCCTGGAACTGACGTACCGTCACATTCCAGCGGAAGCGCTCGGCGCGCTGCGCGGCGGCACGCCCCATGGCCGCGCGCCGGTCGGCGCTGAGGGACAGGGCGCACCACGCGGCGGCGAACGAACTCTCGCCCCGGGCGAGCACCCCGGTCTCCCCGTCCTCGATGGAGTCGCGCAGGCCGGGGATGTCGAATCCGATCGCGGGGGTGGCCCGCGCGGCCGCCTCGGTGACGACCAGCCCCCAGCCCTCGACGAGGGAGGGGTGCAGCAGCAGCCACGCCTCGCACATCAGCCGGTGCTTCTCGGCTTCCGACACCCGGCCGGCGAACGTCACGGAGGGGCCGGCCATGCCTTCGAGCCGCTCCCGTTCGGGGCCGTCGCCCACGATGACGAGTCGGCCGCCGGTGACGGGGCGCACCCGCTCCCACAGCCGTAGGAGCAGGTCGACGCGCTTGTACTCCACCAGTCGTCCGACGGCCAGGAACAGCGGCTCCTTCGCCTCTGGCAGCAGGGGACCGGGTTCTTCGACACCGTTGTTGACGATCCGGATGCGGTCCGCGGCCACGCCGATGGCGCGCAGCTCGGAGGCGGTCGACTCGGAGACGGCCACCATCAGGTTGTCGCGGTGGATCCCCGTCAGCGCCCAGTGCTCCAGCCTGCGTCCGAGGCGTGCCGCCGGGCCCGGGTAGCGCATCCGCCACAGATCGGTGTGCACGTGGTTGACCAGGCACAACGTCGCTCCGCGGTGCCACAGCGGCGCCAGGTACGGCATGCCGTTGCACACTTCGACCAGCAGGTCGCAGGTGCCGACCTCGCGGGCGAAGGTCGCTTTGGCGCGCGGGAAGTGACTCGCGTCACCTCCCGCGGAGACCACCCGGTAGTCGCGTGCGGCGGCCGGGCCGCCGCACACGAGCGTGACCTCATGACCGTCGACGGTCAGACCGTCGGCTATCCGGTCGATGAGCAGTTCTGAGCCGCCGGCGGCCTGGTTGGCCAGATCGCGGCGGGCGAGGAAGGTGATCCGACGCGGCACGGGCGCCCCGGAGGACGCGACGTGCGGGTCGAGAGCGAGCGAGTCGGCGAGGTGGCTGCCGGTGCGGGCTTGAGCGGGGACGGAACGTGAGTCCTTCTGGCCCGTGGCCAGAGCGGACGAGCGCTGGGGCATAGAGGTGCTCCAACTCGGCGGCTGCGGATGGGATGCGCATGGGGATGCGCAGGTCGGTCTGCCGGGCTTCCGGGGATGAAGCGCTGGGCTGGCTCGTACGGGGGTACTGCGGGCGCCGCGGTGGGCGGGCTGCCGAGGGTGGCAGCCGGTTCAAGCGGAAACGTTGGCCTTACCGCGGGGTAACATCAGTGTTCGGTCAAGCATTCGTTCCGGCTACTCACACCGATGACAATTTCGGGACTTCGGGCGACCCCGTTTTCCTCACTCAGTTGAGTGCTCGCCCCGCCGGGGGCCGCGGATCAGCAGCACGGCGCCGGCGACGGCCAGCAGACCGCCCGCGACGCCGCCCGCGAGGGGCGCGGTCTCGCCGAGCAGCTCCAGTCGGCCGCCGTCTTCGGAGGCCAGCTCGACCTGCTCGCGCCGGGTCGCCTCCGTGAACTCCAGCCGCTCGCTGGCCAGCAGGGTGACCGCGTCCTTCTGGGAACCCGGGGCCCGCAGCGTCTTCTTCGGCGCGATCAGCGCGTTCATGATCCGCCCCGTGCGCTGGTCCACGGTCAGCTCGATCCTCGCGTTGGAGTACCACTCCTCCGCCAGCAGCTGGCCCGGCTTCGAGCTGCCCACCAGCACCCCGGGGACCAGACGGGTGCCGGTCGGGGTGGCCTTGACGCTGCCGACGAAGCGGTAGCCCTCGCGCCCGCCGACCCTGGCGACCTCCTGGAACTCCAGCGGCACGGTGGCACCCAGGGTGCTGTCCCACCAGGAGTAGGAGCGCCTCTCGACGTCGAAGGGGAACTTCAGATAGGCCTCGCCCTCGAACGCGGGCTTCTCGTCGCAGCAGCGCACCGGCAGGTTCGTCCGGCGGTCGGTCACCCAGCGCTCGGTGGTCCACTGCAGGGATTTCCGCGGGTCGCCCAGCGCGAGCGTCTTCGGCGAGTCGATCTGCGTCGAAACGTCCCAGATCGCGTTTCCGCTGCGCTCGCCGCCCGCGACGTCCCCCAGCACCCGGCGGGTGATCGTGATCGTCTGGCCGTCCACCGTGGAGACGGACCCGGTGTCGAAGTAGCTGCCCTGACCGCTGAAGACCGTCGTGGAGTCCACATCGGTCGGTGTGCGCTTGGCGCGCGGCTCCACGTACCAGACCAGCAGCTGGGTGAACACCAGCAGGAAGACTCCGACACCCAGCAGAATCAGGGACAAAGGTGATATTGAACGACGCATACGGGTACTCCAATACGGGCGCGACGTGCGGGGGGGGCTCGTGGGCCGTGCGGGAAGGAGGCGCACACACGGGGTGCAGCCTGTCCGGGGCGAGAGTGCGTACCCGGGAGTAACAGTCCTGTGGCGGCGAAATTAGGCGCCTCTTGACCACCTGTCAATGCGCCTCCCATACTGGCCGCGCCGGACCGGGCCGGCGCGCTGGGTGACAGACCTCAATGACCGAGAGGCCGATCATCCTCATGCCCAGACTGCTCGCCGCCTTCCTGACCTGCGCCGCCTCCGCCCTCCTGGCCGCCGGCGCCGCCTTCGGAATCGTCACCGCTCTCGACGCCACACCCGAGCAGCCGAATGTGCCGCTCGTCACGTTCCCCGAACCGCCCGCGGACGGCAGGTCCGGCACGGCGGGCTCCGGAGCGGGCTAGGTTGGGACGTGAAGCCCGCAGACCGAGCGCGTACGGACCGGACACCCAGGAGTGGTGCGGTGGAAGCCTCGTCAGCGTGGCACGACGTGCCACGACAACGGATTCAGCAGTTCGCCGACCGCGCCCTGGAGCAGGTCCCCGACCTGGCACAGGACATCCTCGCCGCGATCCGGCGGGAGTATCCGAGCCTGGTGCTCCTCCCCGACGAGTCCGGGGAGCCGAAGGCTCTGGTGGCCATCCGGCACGCCCTTGAGCTCTTCGTGGAACAGATGACCACGGGGTCGAACCGGCCGCGCGCCCTCCCGGAGCTGTTCCGGGACTTCGGGCGCGGCGAGGTCTCACAAGGGCGCAGCCTGGACTCCCTGCAGGGGATCTACCGGCTGGGCGTCCGCCTTTCCTGGCGGCGTATGGCGGAGATCGGCCAGCAGGTCGACATCCCGCCTTCGGCCATGTACGAACTCGCCGAGTCCGCGTTCGAGTACCTCGACGTCATGGTGGCCCAGTCGGTACGCGGCTACGCCGAGGCCGTCGCCCGCCAGGCCGGGGAGCGCCTGCGCCTGCAACGGCTGCTCGTCGATCTCCTGCTCACCGAACACCGCACGGATCCGAGCGCCTTGCTCGCCGACCGCGCGGCCGACCTGGGCTGGCAGCTGCCCGGGAGGGTGGCGGTGGCGGTGCTGCTCCGTCCCGCCCAGGAGGCCGTCGCCCCTGCCGTGGGCGACGAGATGCTGCTCGACATGGAGGGCGTGCAGCCGCGCCTGGTCGTACCGGACCCGGACGCCCCCGGACGCGCGGAGTTGCTGGACCGGGCGTTGGCCGGCTGGTCCGGCGCGCTCGGCCCGTCGGTTCCCCTGGCGGAGGCCGCCACGTCGCTGCGCTGGGCAGAGGCCGCCGTCGGGATGATCGAGCAGGGTCTGCTGCCGCGAGGGCGGCTCCTGCACTGCGGCGAGCACGTCGAAGCCTTGGTGCTGCTGCCCGCGGGTGCGCTGATCGACGATCTGGCGCGGCGGCGGCTGGCGCGGCTTGACGAGGCCGGCGGCCCGGCGCACGCCAACCGACTGGCCGAGACACTGCTGGCCTGGCTGGAGACGCGGGGTGGCGCTCCGGAGGTGGCCGCCCGGCTCGGAGTCCACCCCCAGACCGTGCGCTACCGGCTGAGACAGCTCCGTGAGTTGTGGCGCGACGACCTGGACAACCCGGACCGCCGCTTCGAACTGGAGCTGGCGCTTCGCACCCGGCGGCTGCGCGGAGAGCTCTCCCCACCGCCTGACTGACCGCGCTTGGAGCTGTCAGGCGTTGTTGACGGGAAGGACGTCCGGCGAGAGCGCGCTCGCGTGGGCCGTGGCCGAGGTCATGAGGCGGCGGTGGTGGCGGCGGCAGAGGACCTCGTAACCGACCTCCCCCGCCGGCCGGTTCACGTCCCCGACCACCACCTGGGCGCCCTCGACGACCATCTGGCCACCGACCGTACGGGCGTTGTGCGTCGCCCTGGCCCCGCACCAGCACAGCGCCTCGACCTGGAGCTGCTCGATCCGGTCCGCCAGTTCGATCAGCCGCTGCGAGCCGGGGAAGAGCTTGGTCCGGAAGTCGGTGGTGATGCCGAAGGCGAAGACGTCCAGGCCGAGGTCGTCGACGATACGGGCGAGCTGGTCGATCTGCTCCGGCGCGAGGAACTGCGCCTCGTCGACGATCACGTAGTCGGCCTTGCCGCCCTGGGACAGCTGGGTGACGAGGTACGCGTACAGGTCCATGCCCTGCGGAGCCTCGACGGCCTCCGTCACCAGGCCGAGCCGGGAGGACAGTTTGCCCTCACCCGCCCGATCGTCACGGGTGAAGATCACGCCCTGGAGCCCGCGGGCGTCGCGGTTGTGGGCGATCTGGAGGGCCAGGGTGCTCTTCCCGCAATCCATGGTTCCGGAGAAGAAGACCAGCTCGGGCATGACGGGTCGGGGACCTTTCAGGTCGTGAGGGGGCGTGCGGCGCAGGGGTTCAGGAGCGGACTTCGAGCAGCGGGACGAGCTGCTCGGCGGGGGTCATGGACCCGTGCATGCCGACCATCGCCGACTCGTGGGGCTCGTTGACCGACGCGGTGATCGCGACGTCGTCGTGGGCCGCGGCGACCACGTCGCCGATCCTGCCGTACACCCGCTCGTCGATCTCGTCGCCGAACCAGCCGAGCGCGATGGCCTCGTCCCGGCTCGCCACCCAGAACTGCTCGCCGATCACCTCGCGCCAGCAGGTGAGGACGTCCGCCTCGGCGCCGGGGACGGCGTACACATGACGGGCTCGGCCCTCGCCGCCGAGCAGGGCCACGCCCGCGCGCAGCTCCCAGTCCTCGTCGAAGTCGATGCGGTGCTGCTCGTCGAAGGGGATGTCGACCATGCCGTGGTCGGCCGTGACGTAGAGCGCGGAGCGGGACGGCAGTTGCTCGGCGAGGCGCTGCACGAGCCGGTCGACGAACATCAGCTGTCCGCGCCAGGCGTCGGAGTCGATGCCGAAGCGGTGTCCCGCGCCGTCGAGTTCGCTGTAGTACGTGTAGACGAGCGAGCGGTCGCCGGCGGCGAGCTGCTCGGCGGCGAAGTCCATGCGCTCCTCGCCGGTGAGACGCCCGTGAAACGTTCCGCCGCTGAGCGCGACCTGGGTGAGCGGGGTCTGCTCGAAGATCGGGGAGGACACCTGGGCGGTGTGGATCCCGGCCGCGTGCGCGAGCTGGAAGACGGTGGGGTACGGCTGCCAGACGCGCGGCTCGGTCCACGGCCTCCAGCGCAGCTGGTTCATCAGGTCGCCGGTGTCGGGGTTGCGCACGGTGTAGCCGGGCAGCCCGTGCGTACCGGGGTACAGGCCGGTGCCGACCGAGGCGAGCGAGGACGCCGTGGTGGCGGGGAAGCCGGCGGTGATCGGGCGGCCCGTGCCACCGCGCGAGGAGCCGAGGAGCGAGGTCAGATACGGGGCCTCGTCCGGATGGGCCTTGATCTGCTCCCAGCCGAGTCCGTCGATCAGGAACACGCAGTTCCGGTCGGCCGGGGCCAGCTCGGCGATCCTCGCGTGGAAGCCGGGCACGCCCTGCCCCGCGACGAGCGTCGGCAGCAGGTCGCCGAGGGAGCCAAAGGTGTACTCGGGCACCGGCGCGGTGTCCGGGGACAGCGGGACCGGGTCGTCGGGCCAGCCGTGGGACACAGCCGTGGGCTGGACCATCAGCGCGTGGTGGCGGCGGTGGCCGCGATGGATTCGGAGAGCGCCTGGGCGAAGACGAGGGTCTGCCGGACGGTGTCCGGACCGTCGCCGGCCTCGCTCACCCGCAGGCTGAGGTCGTCGGCGGTGGCGTTGCCCGTGTAGCCGTGGTCGGCGTCGCAGTTGGCGTCGCCGCAGGCGGCGGGCTCCAGGTCGATGCGGGAGACGGCGCCCCAGCCGATGGTGAGCACCACCTCGCGGGGCAGCGTGCCCGGCGTGTACGACTCGGGGTTGGCGACGACACGGCTGACGACGACCGAGGAGATCCGGTCGAGCTTCACGGACTCGGTGGACGTCGTGGCGTACGGCGTCGGGGAGCTGGTGTCGGCGGCCTGCTCGTCGGTGTGGCTCACGATGAAGCGGTGCGGCGTCAGGACGAGGACGGTGACGTGGCGCCGGACCTCGTTCGCGTCGAAGGTGGTCTCCTGGTGCACCACGTACGACGCCACGGCCTCGCCGCCGACGGCGGCTTCCACCGCCTCGGCCACGAGGGCCGGGTAGTAGCCGCTGCGCTCGATCGCCGTGCGCAGCCCCTGGGTCGTCGTACCGCTCTTCGCCATGGACTCCATCCTACGGGGCCCTGGGCCCCCTCAGATCCTCAGTAACTCGGCAGGCGGCGCGGGCCGAGGTCGGTCCGGGGCGGGGGCGGGGCCAGCCGGACGGTGGCTCCGAGGACGGACAGTCCGCCCGGGGCCACGACGACCGGCTCCAGGGAGACCGCCACCACCTCCGGGTGGTCGTCGACGAGCCGGGAGACCCTGAGCAGGAGTTCCTCCAGGGCGGGGGTGTCGACCGGGGCGGATCCGCGCCAGCCGAAGAGCAGCGGGGCGGTGCGGATGGAACGGACGAGCTCGGCGGCGTCCCGGTCGGTGGCCGGGACCAGCCGGTGGGCCGTGTCGCCGAGGAGCTCGGAGGCCGCGCCGGAGAGCCCGAAGGAGAGGACGGCTCCGACGGCGGGGTCGATGGCGGAGCGGACGAGGGTGTCGACGCCCCGCGGCACCATCGCCTGGACGACGGGCTGGAGCTCCTCGGGCTTGCCGAGGACCTCGGTCAGCTCGGCGTAGGCGGTGCGGAGCTGTTCCTCGGTGGCCAGGTCCAGCCGGACACCGCCGAGGTCGGGACGGTGACGCAGGTGGGGCGCGGTCGTCTTGAGCGCGACGGGGTAGCCGAGCCGGCGGGCGGCGGCGACGGCCTCGTCGGGGCTGGGCGCGGGGAGGGTGGGCAGGACGGTGATCCCGTACCGCGAGAGCAGTTCCCCCGCGTCCGCGGTGTCGAGGGTCACACCCCGCGTGTCCGTTTCGCCGCCGTCGCCGCCGTCGCCGTCGCCGAGCACACGCTCGATGAGCGCGGCGGCGCCTGGCTCGTCGATGTCCTCGTACTCGGGCACCCGTCCGGGCTCGGCGGCCTGCCGCCGCCACTGCCCGTACCGCACGGCCTCGGCCAGGGCCCGCACGGCGCGCTCGGCGGCGGGATAGGCGGGAATGGTGGCCTGCCGGCCGGGGGCCGGGTCGGCGGCGGCGGCGGCAGGATCGGTGGCCGGGTCCGCGGTCGGGTCGGCGGCCGGATCGGCGGCCAGGTCGGCGGCCGGGCCGGTGCTCGGGGCGGAGCCCGGGGCGGCGGTCTCCCCGGCGGTCGGGGCGGCCCCCGTGACGGCTTCCGTCGCGGGGCGGGCCGGAGCCGATGCCGTACGGGTCCCGGCCGGTGCCGGCCTCGTGCCCGTCGGTGCCGGCCTCGTGCTCGTCGCGACCGCGAGGGCCTCCGCGAGGCCGCCCATCTCGACGTGGACGACGACGACGGGCTTCGCCGGGGCGGGTACGGACGCGACGGCCTCGCGCAGGGAGGCCGCGAGGACCTCCCCGTCGCCGGACTCGGTGGCGCCGTTCTCCCCGACCCAGGGGATCGCGGTCACCACGACCGCGTCGGACGTCTCGTCCGCGAGCGCCGCGGCCAGCGCGTCCCGGAAGTCGGCCGGGCCCGCCGCGGTCGTCAGGTCGAGCGGCCGCAGCGGGCGCAGTCCCTCGGTCAGGCAGGCGTCGTACGTGAGAAGGCCGAGCGACTCGGAGTTGCCGAGGATCGCGACCCTGGGCCCGGCGGGCAGCGGCTGGGCGGCGAGGAGCAGTCCGGCGTCCACGAGTTCGGTGACCGTGTCGACGCGGATCACCCCGGCCTGGCGCAGCAGCGCGGAGACCGTGGCGTGCGGGATGCGGGTGACGGGCACCCGGTGGCCGGGCGGCGCGCTGCCGCTGTGCCGGGCGCCCTTGACGACCACGACCGGTTTGACCGCGGCGGTGCGGCGGGCCAGCCGGGTGAACTTCCGGGGGTTGCCGATCGACTCCAGATAGAGGAGGACGACGTCCGTACCCGGGTCGTCGTACCAGTGCTGGAGGAAGTCGTTCCCGGACACGTCCGCGCGGTTGCCTGCCGAGATGAAGGAGGAGAGCCCCGCGCCGTGCCGGTGGAGGCCGGCGAGGAGCGCGATCCCGATCGCGCCGGACTGGGTGAAGAGCCCGATCCGCCCGGCGGCCGGCATGTGGGGGGCGAGTGAGGCGTTGAGCCGGACGTCCTCGGAGGTGTTGATGATCCCGAACGCGTTGGGCCCGATGATCCGCATCCCGTACGAGCGGGCCTGTCGTACGAGCTGGCGCTGGCGCTCCCGGCCGGCCGGGCCGCTCTCCGCGTATCCGGCGGAGAGGACGACGAGGCCCAGCACTCCGTGCTCGCCGCAGTCGGCGACGACCTCCGGCACGCGCTCGGCGGGGACGGCGACGATCGCCAGGTCCACGGGCTCGCCGATGGCCGCGACCGAGGGGTGGGCGGGGACTCCGTCGAGCTCCGCCGGACCGTCGGTGAGCGCGGCGTTCACCGCGTGGACGCGGCCGGTGAAGCCGGAGCCGAGGAGATTGCGGAGGACGGTCCGGCCGACACCGCCGGGTGCGCGCCCGGCGCCGACGACGGCGACGGAGCGGGGGGTGAGGAGCCGCTGGACGGACCGGGCCTCCGCGCGCTGCTCCCGCGCGCGCTGGACGGCGAGGGAGCGGTCGGTGGGTTCGAGGTCGAGGTGGAGCCGGACGGAGCCGTCCTCGAAGCTCCGCTTCTGGGTGTAGCCCGCGTCCGTGAAGACCTTGATCATCTTGTTGTTGGCGGGGAGCACCTCCGCGGCGAAGCGCCGGATGTCCCGCTCGCGCGCGACCGCGGCGATGTGTTCGAGGAGGGCGGAGGCGACTCCGCGTCCCTGGTGCGCGTCCTGGACGAGGAAGGCGACCTCGGCCTCGTCGGCCGGTCCCGAGGCGGGCATGCCGCGGTCGTCGATGCGGTCGTAGCGGACGGTGGCGATGAACTCGCCGCCCACGGTCGCGGCGAGGCCCACCCGGTCGACGAAGTCGTGGTGGGTGAACCGGTGGACGTCCTTGGCGGAGAGCCGCGGGTAGGGCGCGAAGAAGCGGTAGTACTTCGACTCGTCCGACACCTGCTCGTAGAAGCTGACCAGCCGGTCGGCGTCGTCGGCGGTGATGGGCCTGATGCGCGCGGTGCCGCCGTCCCGGAGCACCACGTCCGCCTCCCAGTGATCGGGATAGGCGTGCTCCGGTGATGCCGGTGGTGCCGGTCGATCCGCCGCTTCCGACTGCTCCGACGCGCTCTGCATGGGGCCAGCCTACGGCCGGTGTACGACACCGGCACCGGTCGCGCGGCGGGTGCGTGCCGTGCAAGGTGGGGAGGACCGAACGCCGGTCCGGTCCGGGTCGAAGGTCGGCACGAGCACCGCGCGCCACATGAGAGACTGGTCTAGACAACCCGCTTGAGACTTGAAGGGCAACACCATGGCTGAGCGCCGCGTCAACGTCGGCTGGGCCGAGGGCCTCCACGCCCGCCCCGCGTCCATCTTCGTCCGTGCCGCCACGGCTTCCGGCGTTCCGGTGACGATCGCCAAGTCCGACGGCACCCCCGTGAACGCCGCCTCGATGCTCGCGGTGCTCGGTCTGGGCGCGCAGGGCGGCGAGGAGATCGTCCTCGCTTCGGAGGCCGAGGGCGCCGAGATCGCGCTCGACCGTCTCGCGAAGCTGGTCGCCGAGGGACTCGACGAGCTCCCCGAGACCGTCTGACCCCGCGCTCCCCGTACGACGAAACCGCGACCTCCGGAATTCCGGTGGTCGCGGTTTTCGCTTTTCCGGAGCCGGTGTTTCCGGGCAGCACGAATAAGCTCCGTCGAATTCCTATTCTTTGTATACGGTGCGCGCGTTAATTCCGGCCGCTCGCCGTGTTGACGGCATGTTGCGAAACCCTCACACGGCCGCGCTCCGGCCTTTTGAGCCGGTACAGACCCAGCGAGCGCTCCGCGTGCAGCGCCGTCAGCGCCCTGGCCCGCTCGGCGTCGCCACGCGCGACGGCGTCCACGATGGCGCCGTGCTCGGACCAGGCCTCCACAGGGTGGGCGGGGTGGTCGACCGCGTACATCCAGGCGATCTTGTGCCGCAGCTGGGTGAGCAGCGCGGTCAGGGCCGGGCTGCCGGAGGCCTGCGCCAGCGTCTCGTGGAACCAGCCCCCGAGCGAGCGCAGATCCTCGCCCTGGCCGCGTCTGGCCCGCTCCTGCCCCAGCCTGACCAGGCCGCGCAGGACCTTCAGGTGCGCCTCGGTACGCCGCTGCGCGGCGCGGGCGGCGCCCAGCGGTTCGAGCAGGGCCCGCATGTCGAGCAGATCGGCCGCCTCCTGCTCGGTGGGCTCGGCGACATGGGCGCCGGCGTGGCGGCGGGTGACGACGAAGCCCTCGGACTCCAGGGTGCGCAGGGCCTCGCGGACCGGGACACGGGAGACCCCGTAGCGGCGCGCGAGCTGCTCCTCGGTCAGCCGCCCGCCCCGCTCGAAGACGCCGGAGACGATGTCGTCCCGGATCGCCGTGCATACCGATTGCGCGGGTACGCGCATGTCCGACCTCCGCCTTGGTCCGCGAGAGACAATTCGAGCGACGCCTGTTCCGCGTCCGTTCTGCGTCTGTTCCGCGACTCTATTGCAGCAGGCCGGAATTTCCGATGCCCCCATGGAATCCAGCCATATGTTTCGGTCAGCGAAAAGCCCCGGCTCAGTACGAGCCGGGGCTTTTGCGACGCGATCCGCGTGACGTCAGAGGCTGACGCCGCGGGCGCGGAGGTAGGAGATGGGGTTCAGGTCCGAGCCGTAGTCGGAGCCCGTCCGCGCCTCGAAGTGGAGGTGCGGGCCGGTCGAGTTGCCGGACGAGCCCGAGATGCCTATCTGCTGGCCCGGCTCGACGGTCTGGCCGACGTAGACCCCGATGGACGAGAGGTGACCGTACTGGGTGTACGTGCCGTCGTTCATCTGGATGACGATGTTGTTGCCGTACGCCCCGCCCCAGCCGGCCTCGACGACGGTGCCGGAGCCGACGGAGACGACCGAGCTGCCGTAGGAGGCGTGGAAGTCGATGCCGGAGTGGCTGCCGGAGGACCAGAGCGAGCCACCGGTCTTGTAGCCGGTGGTCACGTACGAGCCGCCCACGGGGAGCTGGAAGGAGTCGAGTCGCCGGCGCTCGGCCTCGCGGGCGGCGCGCTCGCGCTCCTCGCGGACCTCCTTGGCGCGGGCCTCCGCCTTGCGCTTCGCCTCGGCGCGGGCCTCTGCCTGGGCCTTCGCCTTGACGATGGCCTCGAAGGCCTCCTGCTCCTGGGCGGCGGCCTGGGCGTCGATCCGGTCCGCGAGCGAGTCCTCGGTGATCACCTGCGTGAGGCCGGTGTCCTCGGCGGAGCGGTTGTCCGTGTCGGCGGCGAGCGCCGGGGAGGCGAAGGTTCCGATGACGCCGGTGGTGGCGAGCGTCGCTACGCCGGCGATGCCCACGCTGCGGCGCGCCATCCGGCTCGGACCACGATGCTTCCCGGTGGCACGGGTGAACGCCATGTAGGGGCTGATCCTTTCCTTCCTTCTCGCCTACCGGGTTAGCTGACGGGTTCGGAGCAGGAAGGTCTCCTACGAGCCCCTCCGTACGTGACGAAGGCGCCCGATTCACCCCAGGGACTGTGTGGGTCCCCGGCTCCCCAGGCTCGCGCCTGACGGGGACTCGGCGATGACTGTCCGTTGCCGCGAATGCGGCACGTGCACCTGACGAACAGCCGCACCGACGCTATGGGATCGTCTGTCGATCACCAAACAGACAGGCCCGTTTGTAAGACATGCCACAGGGCAGACAGCCACCCTTGCCCTCAATTCGGGCAAAGCGGAAGGCCTCGACGAAATCATGACGTCGAGGCCTTCCGTCGCCGGGTCGGCGGGTGCGATCAGCCGGTCACCACGGTGACTTCACCGATGCCGAGCGCGCGCACCGGCTCCGCGATCTGCGCCGCGTCGCCCACGAGCACGGTCACGAGCCGGTCCACGGGGAAGGCGTTGACCACGGCCGCGGTCGCCTCGACCGTGCCCGTCTCGGCGAGACGCGCGTACAACTGGGCCTGGTAGTCGTCCGGGAGGTGCTGCTCGACCTGGTCGGCGAGCGTCCCGGCGACCGAGGCGGCCGTCTCGTACTTGAGGGGCGCCACCCCCACCAGGTTCTGCACGGCCGTCTCGCGCTCGGCGTCCGTGAGGCCCTCCGCCGCGAGGGTCCGCAGCACCTTCCACAGGTCGTCAAGTGCCGGGCCGGTGTTGGGGGTGTCGACCGAGCCGCTGATGGCGAGCATCGAGGCGCCGTTCCCCTCGGCGTCGGAGCGGAGCACCTGCCCGAAGGCCCGCACGCCGTACGTGTAGCCCTTCTCCTCGCGCAGGACCCGGTCGAGCCGCGAGGTCAGCGTCCCGCCGAGGCAGTACGTGCCGAGGACCTGGGCGGCCCAGACGCTGTCGTGCCGGTCGGCACCGATCCGGCCGATCAGCAACTGGGTCTGGACGGCGCCGGGACGGTCCACGATGACGACCCGTCCGGTGTCGTCCGCGGTGATCGGCGGCATCGGGAGCGGCTCGGCCGGCTCGCCGGTCCAGGCGCCCAGCGTCTCGGCGAGGACCTTGTCCAGGTCGACGCCGGTCAGGTCGCCGACGACCACCGCCGTGGCCGTGGCGGGCCGGACGTACGCCTCGTAGAAGGCGCGGACCGCGGCGGCGTCGATCGCCTGGACGGTCTCCTCGGTGCCCTGGCGCGGCCGGGACATCCGGGCCTCGGCCGGGAACAGCTCCTTGGAGAGCTGCTTGGCGGCGCGGCGGGCCGGGTTGGCCGTCTCGTGCGGGATCTCGTCGAGGCGGTTGTGCACGAGGCGCTCGATCTCGGTGTCCAGGAACGCCGGGGCGATCAGCGCCTCGGAGAGCAGCCCGAGCGCCTTGGGCAGCCGGGAGACGGGCACCTCGAGGGAGACCCGCACGCCGGGGTGGTCGGCGTGGGCGTCGAGCGTCGCACCACAGCGCTCCAGCTCGGCCGCGAACTCCTCGGCGTCGCGCTGGTCCGTGCCCTCGGAGAGCGCGCGGGCCATGATCGTGGCGACGCCGTCGAGACCGGCCGGCTCGGCGTCCAGGGGGGCCGGCAGGAAGAGCTCCACGGCCACGACCTGCTGGCCGGGGCGGTGGCTGGTCAGCAGGGTCAGGCCGTTGGCCAGGGAGCCGCGGTCCGGGGCCGGGAAGGCCCAGGGCCTGGCGACGCCCGGCTCGGGCTGCGGGTGGAAGTCCATGCTCGTCAAAGACACGGCAGCGTCGGTCACTGGTCCGCTCCCTCTTCCTCGTCGCTGTCGCTCTGTTCGGTGGCCACCGGCTCGTAGACGAGCACCGCGCGGTTGTCGGGGCGCAGCGTGGCCTTGGCGGCCGCCTGCACCTCCTCGGCGGTGATGTCGAGGACCCGGTCGACGGCGGTGAGGGCGAGCTGCGGGTCGCCGAACAGCACGGCGAACCGGCACAGTTCGTCGGCGCGGCCCGCGACGGTGCCGAGCCTGTCGAGCCACTCGCGCTCCAACTGGGCCTGCGCGCGCTCCATCTCCTCGGGCGTCGGGCCCTCGGCGGCGAAGCGGGCGAGCTCCTCGTCGACGGCGGCCTCGATCTGCGGGACCTCGACGCCGCCGGAGGTCTTGACGTCCAGCCAGCCCAGCGAGGGGGCCCCGGCGAGGCGCAGCAGGCCGAAGCCGGCGGCGACGGCCGTCCGGTCCCGGCGGACCAGGCGGTTGTGCAGGCGGGAGGACTCGCCACCGCCGAGGACCGTCAGGGCCAGGTCGGCCGCGTCGCACTCGCGCGTGCCGTCGTGCGGCAGCCGGTAGGCGGCCATCAGCGCGCGCGCCGGGACATCCTCGACGAGGACCACGCGCTGCTCCGAGCCCATGACGTCGGGCAGCGAGCCGTCGCGCGGGGGCAGCTTGCCGTCGTGGGAGGGGATGGAGCCGAAGTACTTCTCGACCCAGGCGAGGGTCTCCTGCGGGTCGATGTCGCCGACGACCGACAGCACCGCGTTGTTCGGCGCGTAGTACGTGCGGAAGAAGTTCCGCGCGTCCTCCAGCGTGGCGGCGTCCAGGTCCGCCATGGAGCCGATGGGCGTGTGGTGGTACGGGTGGCCCTCCGGGTAGGCCAGCGCGGTCAGCTTCTCGAAGGCCGTGCCGTACGGCACGTTGTCGTACCGCTGGCGGCGCTCGTTCTTGACGACGTCCCGCTGGTTCTCCATGGACTCGTCGTCCAGGGCCGCGAGCAGCGAGCCCATGCGGTCGGCCTCCAGCCAGAGCGCGAGCTCCAGCTGGTGGGTGGGCATGGTCTCGAAGTAGTTGGTGCGCTCGAAGCTCGTCGTGCCGTTGAGCGAGCCGCCCGCGCCCTGCACCAGCTCGAAGTGCCCGTTCCCGTGGACCTGCTTCGAACCCTGGAACATCAGGTGCTCGAAGAGGTGCGCGAGGCCCGTGCGGCCCTCGACCTCGTGACGCGAACCGACGTCGTACCAGAGGCAGACCGCGGCGACCGGGGTCAGGTGGTCCTCCGAGAGCACCACGCGCAGGCCGTTCGCCAACCGGTGCTCGGTCGCTGTCAGGCCGCCGGAGCCGGCCTCGGCCGTGGCCGTGTGACCCATGGGCATGTACGTCCCTTCGATCGCGATGTGAAAAAGTCCTGCCACTGTATGCAAGCGCGCCGACACCTCGCGAAGTTCCCGCCCCTTCCGGATGTCCCTCTTCCGGGTCGCGGTCGGCGTTGTCGGTGGCACAGTCCACAATGGTCCGCGTCAGATCAACCTTGTTGGTGAAGGAGCCGCAGCCGCGATGGCCCGCCGCAGCACGAAGACACCGCCGCCGAACGACGCGTACGAGGAGAGGATCCTCGACATCGACGTCGTCGACGAGATGCAGGGCTCCTTCCTCGAGTACGCGTACTCGGTGATCTACTCGCGCGCCCTCCCCGACGCCCGCGACGGCATGAAGCCCGTCCAGCGCCGCATCGTCTACCAGATGGGCGAGATGGGGCTCAGGCCCGATCGCGGGTTCGTGAAGTGCGCCCGTGTCGTCGGCGAGGTGATGGGCAAGCTCCACCCGCACGGCGACGCGTCGATCTACGACGCCATGGTCCGCATGGCACAGCCCTTCTCCATGCGGCTGCCCCTCGTCGACGGCCACGGCAACTTCGGCTCCCTCGGCAACGACGACCCGCCCGCCGCCATGCGGTACACGGAGTCGCGGATGGCCCCGGCCGCGCTGCTGATGACGGAGTCCATCGACGAGGACACGGTCGACTTCTCGCCGAACTACGACGGCCAGGAGCAGGAGCCGGTGGCGCTGCCCGCCGCCTATCCGAACCTGCTGGTCAACGGCGCGTCGGGGATCGCGGTCGGCATGGCGACCAACATGCCGCCGCACAACCTCGGCGAGGTGATCGCGGCGGCCCGCCATCTGATCCGCCACCCGAGCGCCGACCTCGAGACGCTGATGCGCTTCGTGCCCGGCCCCGACCTGCCGACCGGCGGCCGGATCGTCGGCCTGTCCGGCATCAAGGACGCGTACGAGAACGGCCGCGGCACGTTCAAGATCCGCGCCACGGCGACCGTGGACAACGTGACGGCGCGCCGCAAGGGCATCGTCGTGACCGAGCTGCCCTTCACGGTCGGCCCCGAGAAGGTCATCTCCAAGATCAAGGACCTCGTCGGCTCCAAGAAGCTCCAGGGCATCGCGGACGTCAAGGACCTCACCGACCGCAACCACGGCCTGCGTCTCGTCATCGAGATCAAGAACGGCTTCGTGCCGGAGGCGGTCCTGGAGCAGCTCTACAAGCTGACGCCGATGGAGGAGTCCTTCGGCATCAACAACGTGGCGCTGGTGGACGGTCAGCCGCTCACGCTCGGCCTGAAGGAGCTCCTGGAGGTCTACCTCGACCACCGCTTCGAGGTCGTCCGCCGCCGCTCCGAGTTCCGCCGGACCAAGAAGCGCGACCGGCTGCACCTCGTGGAGGGCCTGCTCGTCGCGCTCGTCGGCATCGACGAGGTCATCCGGATCATCCGGGAGAGCGACAACTCCGCTCAGGCCAAGGAGCGCCTGATGGAGCGCTTCTCGCTGAGCGAGATCCAGACGCAGTACATCCTGGACACCCCGCTGCGCCGCCTCACCAAGTTCGACCGCATCGAGCTGGAGACCGAGCGCGACCGGCTCACCGGCGAGATCGACGAGCTGACCGGGATCCTCGACTCCGACGCGGAGCTGCGGAAGCTGGTCTCGGCGGAACTGGCCGCGGTCGCCAAGAAGTTCGCCACCGACCGGCGGACGGTCCTGCTCGAATCGGCTGGCTCCTCCATCGCGGCCGTCCCCCTTGAGGTCGCGGACGACCCGTGCCGGGTGCTGCTCTCCTCGACGGGTCTGCTGGCCCGTACGGCGACGGCGGAGCTTCCTCCGGCCGACCCGGACGCGCCGCGCACCAAGCACGACCTGATCGTGTCCGCGGTGGCCGCCACCCAGCGCGGTGACGTCGGCGCGGTGACCTCGGACGGCCGGCTGCTGCGGATCGCGGTCATCGACCTGCCGCAGCTCCCGGACACCGCGGCCACCCCCAACCTCGCGGGCGGCGCGCAGCTCTCGGAGTTCCTGTCCCTGGAGGCGGACGAGTCGGTGGTCTGCCTGACCACGCTCGACGAGTCCTCGCCGGGTCTCGCGATCGGCACGCTGCAGGGCGTGGTGAAGCGGGTGGTGCCGGACTACCCGGCGAACAAGGACGAGCTGGAGGTCATCACCCTCAAGGACGGTGACCGGATCGTCGGCGCGACCGAGCTGCGGACGGGCGAGGAGGACCTGGTCTTCATCACCTCCGACGCCCAACTGCTCCGCTACCCGGCCGCGCAGGTACGGCCGCAGGGCCGGCCGGCCGGCGGCATGGCGGGCGTCAAGCTGACCGCGGGCGCCGAGGTGCTCTCGTTCACGGCCGTGGACCCGGCGGCGGACGCCATGGTCTTCACCGTCGCGGGCTCCACCGGCACCCTCGATGCCTCGGCGGGTACGTCGGCGAAGCTGACACCGTTCGACCAGTACCCGCGCAAGGGCCGTGCGACGGGCGGTGTCCGCTGCCAGCGGTTCCTGAAGGGCGAGGACGTCCTGATCCTGGCCTGGGCGGGCACCACCCCGGCACGGGCCGCGCAGAAGAACGGGACCCCGGTGCCGCTGCCGGAGGTCGACCCGCGCCGCGACGGCTCGGGCACGCCGCTGCCCCAGCCGGTCGACGCACTGGCCGGCCCCGCCTGACCGTCCGGGCAATCACGAAGGGACCCCTTTGGGGCCGGCCGCAAGGCCGACGCCAAAGGGGTCTTCCCGTACCTCCCGTACGGCACCCAGCTCATCCCACTCGCCGCGATCCCGGCCCTCGCGGGCGACGACGCCCAGAGCGTGAGGCCGCGCAGTTCGCCGGGGTCTCCGCCTCGATGGGCAAGGCCGTCGCGGACGACGCCGTGGAGGATCGCCGCCGACAGCCTCTGAGCCGACCGGGCCGACCGGGCCGACGGGAGGTCAGGAGAGCGTGGCGTCCTGGACCTGGTCAGGCTCCTCGTCGGTCTGCCGCACGTACCGCAGGACGCCCCACATGCTGTGCTCGTCGGGGGCGTCCCGCGGACCGTTCTGCTCGCATCCGGCGAGCTCCTTGCGCAGGGCGGCGGCGTCGATGCCGGAGCCGATCAGGACGAGCTGGGTGAGCCGCTCCTCGCCGGCGGGCCATGGCTCGGGGTAGAAGCGCAGGAAGCGGCCGACCGCGTGAACGGCGTAGCGGTTGTCCGGGTCGGCGGCGCCGAAGTCGACGAACCCCTTGATCCGGTAGAGACCCTCGGGCCTGGAGTCCAGGAACGTCATCAGCCGGCGCGGGTGCAGCGGGACCGAGGCCGTCAGCGAGAGGGTCTCGTAGGCCGCGTGCGGGTGGGCATGGGTGTCGTCGCCGGGGCCGTACAGGATGTCCTCGATCGACATCTGGCCCTCGATCTCGCCCTCGGGGGCGACCCGGTCGAAGAGCAGCTCCGGCTCGATCCTGCCGTGGGAGGTCTCGACCACGGCGGCGCGCCCCGCGAGGCCGGCCACGGTGTCCCGGACGGCCCGCAGGCGGTCCTCCGAGACCCGGTCGGCCTTGTTGACGACCACGAGGTCGGCGAGGGCGAGGTGCCGGTCGGTCTCGGGGTGGAGCCTGCGGGTGGCGTCGAACTCGGCCGCGTCGACGAGCTGGACGAGCCCTCCGTAGACGATCCGCTCGTTCTCGCTGGCCAGGACCATGCGGACCAGTTCCTGTGGCTCGGCGAGGCCGCTCGCCTCGATGACGATCACGTCGAGCCGGGACTCGGGCCGGGTCAGGACCTCCAGGTACTCGTCGAGCTCGCTCGCGTCGACCGCACAGCACAGGCAGCCGTTGCCGAGGGAGACGGTGGAGCCGACCTGTCCGGCGACCGTCATCGCGTCGATGCCGATGTCCCCGAAGTCGTTGACCATGACCCCGATGCGGGTACCCCGGGCACTACGCAGCAGGTGGTTGAGAAGCGTGGTCTTCCCGGCCCCGAGAAACCCGGCGAGGACGACGACGGGGATCTGCTGCGTGCTCAAGGGTCGTGCCTCCGGTCGCGGATTCCTTCCCACGGTGGTGGGAAGGCCCCAGGATAGGCGTGATCGTCCGAGCCCGGCCGAAAGCACCGGCCGATCCGAACCGCCCGGGCTTCCGGCACGGCCGGCAGCCGCCGACGGCCTGGATCCGGTACGGCCGAGATCCGCGACGGCCTGGATCCGGGACGGCCGGGATCCGGCTCAGGCCCGCCCGGACCGCCCGGGACCCGGGGCACCCCGGGCGATACGGGCCCAGCGAGGAAACCAGGACCGCACGGGCATCCGGGACCGCCTAGCGATCCGGCGCGCCCGGGATCCGGCACGACACGGGCATCCGATGCGGGCCGGGGATCCGGCGCAGCCGGGAAACCGCGGCCGCGCCCGGGGACCCGGGACCACCCGGCGATCCGGCCCAGCCAGGAGACGGGGATCACCCGGAGGGCCGGGACATCCTACGAGGCGGCGCGGCCGGGGATCCGGCACGACCCGGGGGTCCGATGCGGGGCGGGGGTACGGACGGGCTCGCCGTCGCGCCGACGAGGCCGCCGCCGCCGGCCTGACGCCCGGGCGCATCCGGACCGCCCGGGCCCCCGCCAGGGCCCGTATTTCCGGTCCCGGGGCCCGGACGCTTACCTTTTCTGGCATGAGCCCCGCACAGACCAGCCCCGCGCGCCCCCTCGCGCGCCGTCGGCGGTTCGGGTGGCCCCGGCGGGTGTTCGCGCAGGTCCTGCTGATGCAGTTGGCCATCGCGACCGGTGTGACCGTCCTCGCCACCGGTCTCTTCCTCGCCCCGCTCAGCGCCCAGCTCGACGACCAGGCCATGCGGCGGGCCCTGGCCATCGCCGAGACCACCGCCTCCCCAGGGCTCGCCGCCGGCCTCGTCGGCACCCCGCCCGCGGCGCGGGGCCCGGTGCAGACGGAGGCCGAACGGATCCGGGTGGCCACGGGCGCCGAGTACGTCGTCGTCATGGACACCCGCGGAGTGCGCTGGTCCCACACCGACCCCGCCCAGATCGGCCGGCGCGTCTCCACCGACCCGAGCGCCGTCCTCGCGGGGCGGGAGGTGATGGAGATCGACAGCGGCACGCTCGGCCGCTCGGCGCGCGGCAAGGCACCGCTGCGCGACGCGGACGGCCGGATCATCGGCGCGGTATCCGTCGGCATCGAGTACGACAGCGTCCGCGACCGGCTCCTCGCCGCGATCCCCGGCCTCCTCGCGTACGCGGGCGGGGCGCTCGCGGTCGGGGCCCTCGCCGCGTACCTGATCTCCCGACGGCTCCAGCGGCAGACGCACGACCTGGCCTTCTCCGACATCTCCGCGCTGCTCGCCGAGCGCGAGGCCATGCTGCACGGCATCCGGGAGGGTGTCGTGGCCATCGACCGCACCGGCTCCGTACGGCTCGTGAACGACGAGGCGCAGCGCCTCCTCGGCGTCGGCCCCGAGGCCGCGGGCCGGCCCGTGGACGAGGTCCTCGGCCAGGGCCGTACCGCCGACGTCCTCGCCGGCCGGGTGACGGGCGAGGACCTCGTCACCGTCCAGGGCCACCGGGTCCTGATCGCCAACCGGATGCCCACGGACGACGGCGGCGCCGTCGCGACCCTGCGCGACCGCACGGAGCTGGAGCGGCTCGGGCGCGAACTGGACTCGACGCGGGGCCTGATCGACGCCCTCCGCGCCCAGGACCACGAGCACGCCAACCGGTTGCACACGCTCCTCGGCCTCCTGGAGCTGGACATGCACGAGGAGGCGGTCGAGTTCGTCACCGAGGTGGTCGGAGTCCACCGGGCGACCGCCGAGCAGGTCACGGAGAAAGTCCACGACCCGCTGCTCGCGGCGCTCCTGGTCGGCAAGGCGACCGTCGCCGCCGAGCGCGGCGTGTCGCTGCGGATCTCCCCGGAGTCCCTGCTTCCGGACCGGCTCGTCGACCCCCGTGAGCTGGTCACGGTCGTCGGCAATCTGGTCGACAACGCCCTGGACGCCGTCGCGGGCACGCCGGGCGCCCGGATCGAGGTCGCGTTCCGCACCGACGTCCTCACGGTCGTGCTGCGGGTCACGGACAGCGGGCCCGGCGTCCCCGAGGAGCGCCGCGAGCTGATCTTCACCGAGGGCTGGTCGACGAAGGAGCCGCCGCCCCACGGCAGGCGCGGGCTCGGTCTCGCCTTCGTCCGTCGGCTGGCCGAGCGCCGGGGCGGCACGGCCCGCGTGGCCGCGGCCGCGGACGGGGGCGCGGAGTTCACCGTCGTCCTCCCGGACGCCCTGACCGAACCGGAGCCCGGCGGAACCGCCCTCCCGCCGGAGCCCGCCGAGGAGGCGGCGCGATGATCGACGTGCTCGTGGTCGACGACGACGTGCTCGTGGCGCGGATCAACGCCGCGTACGTCGCGAAGGTCCCCGGCTTCCGGGTGTCCGCCACCGCCCACTCGACCGCCGAGGCGCTGACCGCCCTGGCCGAGCACCCGGTGGACCTGATCCTCCTCGACCACTACCTGCCGGACGAGAACGGCCTCGCCGCCGTACGGGAGCTCCGCGCGCGCGGCCACCAGTGCGACGTGATCATGGTGACCGCCGCCCGGGACGTGGCCACCGTGCAGGCGGCGATGCGCCACGGCGCCCTCCAGTACCTGGTCAAGCCGTTCAACTTCGCCGGGCTGCGCTCCAAGCTGGAGGCGTACGCGGCGCTGCGGCGCGCCCTGGGAGCGGGCGGCGAGGCGGAGCAGGCGGAGGTGGACCGGATCTTCGGGGTCCTGGCGGCGGGCACCGTCGCCCCTGACCTGCCGAAGGGGCACTCCCCCACGACGGCCGAGCTGGTCCGCCAGGTCCTGCTCGCCGCCGGCGGGCCGCTCTCCGCTCAGGAGATCGCCGAGCGGGCCGGCGTGAGTCGCCAGACCGCCCAGCGCTACCTCAAGCTCCTCGAACGCACCGGCCGGGTGAGCCTCTCGCTCCGGTACGGCGAGACGGGCCGCCCCGAGCACCGGTACGCCTGGGCGGCCTCACCGCCCGCTCCCTGAGACCCGCCCACCGTCTGAGACCGCCCGCCTCGTGAGACCCGCCCACCGTCTGAGGGCTCTCCCTCTCAGACGGCCCCGGCCCCGGTCAGCGCCCGGACCTCGGCCTCGGCGTGCCGCGCCTCGTCGGGCGGCTCGGTCGAGGTGACCGTACCGATCCAGCCCGCGAGGAACCCGAGCGGGATGGAGACCACGCCGGGGTTCTGCAGCGGGAAGACGTGGAAGTCGACACCGGGGAACAGTGCCTCCGGGCTGCCCGAGACGACCGGCGACAGCAGGACGAGCAGAACCGCGGGGACCAGCCCGCCGTACACCGCCCAGACCGCGCCCCGGGTGGTGAACTTCCGCCAGAACAGCGAGTAGAGCAGGACGGGCAGGTTGGCGGAGGCGGCGACCGCGAAGGCGAGGCCGACGAGGAAGGCCACGTTGAGATCGCGGGCGAGCAGTCCGAGCCCGATGGCGGCGGCGCCGATCCCGGCGGCCGCGAACCGCGCCACGGTCACCTCGCTGTACTGCTTCTTCGCGTGCCGGCGGCGCAGCGAGCTGTACAGGTCGTGGGCGACGGAGGCCGAGGAGGCGAGGGTGATCCCGGCGACGACGGCGAGGATGGTCGCGAAGGCGACGGCGGCCACGATGGCGAAGAGCACGGTGCCGCCGGTGGAGCCCGCACCGCCGCCGAGGTCGAGGGCCAGCAGCGGGATGGCAGTGTTCCCCGACGCGCTGGAGGCGCGGACCTCCGTGGGTCCGATCAGGGCGGCGGCGCCGAAGCCGAGCACGATGGTCATCAGGTAGAAGCTGCCGATGAGGCCGATGGACCAGACGACGGAACGGCGGGCGGCGCGGGCGGTGGGCACGGTGTAGAAGCGCGACAGGATGTGCGGCAGTCCCGCGGTGCCCAGGACCAGGGCGATGCCGAGGCTGATGAAGTCGAGGCGTGCGGTCCAGTCGCCGCCGTAGCGCAGCCCGGGGGCGAGGAAGTCCCGTCCGTGGCCGCTGCGGTCGGCCGCGGTGGAGAGCAGGCTGTTCACGTCGCCGTGGAAGCGGAGCAGGACGAGGACGGTGAGCACGATCGTGCCCGCCATGAGCAGGACGGCCTTGACGATCTGGATCCAGGTGGTGGCCCGCATGCCGCCGAGCGACACGTAGATCACCATCAGCGCCCCCACGCCGATCACGGTCCAGGAGCGGGCCGCCTCGCTCGTGCCGCCGAGCAGGAGCGCGACCAGGCTTCCGGCGCCGACCATCTGGGCCACGAGGTAGAGCACGGAGACGGCCACGGAGGAGGTTCCGGCGGCGATCCGCACCGGCCGCTCGGACATCCGCGCGGCGACGACGTCCGCGAGCGTGAACCGCCCGCAGTTGCGGACGAGTTCCGCGACGAGCAGGAGGACGACCAGCCAGGCGACGAGGAAGCCGACGGAGTACAGCATGCCGTCGTAACCGTAGAGCGCGATCAGCCCGGAGATGCCGAGGAAGGAGGCCGCGGACATGTAGTCGCCTGCGATGGCGAAACCGTTCTCCATAGGCGAGAACAGCCGACCCCCGGCGTAGAACTCCTCCGCCGATCCGTGCCGGTTGCGGCTCACCCAGGTGGTGATCCCCAGGGTGATGGCGATGAAGACGCTGAAGAGCACGAGCGCCAGGGTCTGGTGGTCTCCGGTCACCGCTGCGCCACCCCTCGGGTCATCTCCTGCGTGTCCCAGCGGAGTTCGAGGGCCGCCCGATCCCGGCGCAGCCGCGCGTGGCGCGCGTAGGCCCAGGTCAACAGGAAGGTGGTGAGGAACTGCCCGAGCCCCGCGACCATGGCCACGTTCACCGCGCCGGCGACGGGCCGCGCCATGAACCCGGGCGCCGCGGTCGCCGCGACGACGTAGGCGAGGTACCAGAGCAGGAACGCGAGGGCGGCCGGGAAGACGAAGCGGCGGTAGCGGCGGCGCACTTCCTGGAACGCGGGGCTCCGCTGGACCTCCAGGTAGATCTCCGCCGCGCTGGGATCGCGCTGCCGCGGCACTGCCGTGTCGTACTGCTCCACCGGCCAACTCTCCTTGTCAGCGAACCGTTTCGGTCGCGTGCCCAAGGATGGACAGAGCGGGAAGATCCCGGACTCTTCTCCTCCCTCTCTTCACCCCATCAGGTGACAGTTCCCCCCTGTGACCTGACCGGGCCGTGCTGATATGCGTACCGCACGGCCCGGTCCTGCGCGTGACCTCCGTCAGGCGTCGATGCGCGAGCGGTCGAGCGTCGCCGCCGAGCTGGTGATGAACTCCTTGCGGGGCGCCACGTCGTTGCCCATGAGGAGGTCGAAGACCTGCTCCGCCGAGTCCAGGTCGCCGATGTTGATCCGGCGCAGGGTGCGGTGGCGCGGGTCCATCGTGGTCTCCGCGAGCTGGTCGGCGTCCATCTCGCCCAGACCCTTGTAGCGCTGGATGGAGTCCTTGTAGCGGACGCCCTTGCGCTGGAATTCCAGCAGGGTCTGCCGCAGCTCGCCGTCCGAGTACGTGTAGACGTACTTGTCCTGGCCCTTCTTGGGCTGGACGAGCTCGATCCGGTGCAACGGAGGCACGGCGGCGAAGACGCGTCCCGCTTCGACCATGGGCCGCATGTAGCGCTGGAAGAGCGTCAGCAGCAGGCAGCGGATGTGCGCGCCGTCGACATCGGCGTCGACCAGCAGGACGATCTTCCCGTAGCGGGCCGCGTCGATGTCGAAGGTGCGGCCCGAGCCCGCTCCTATGACTTGGATGATCGCCCCGCACTCGGCGTTCTTGAGCATGTCCGAGACCGAGGACTTCTGGACGTTGAGGATCTTGCCGCGGATCGGCAGCAGGGCCTGGAACTCGCTGTTGCGCGCGAGCTTGGCCGTACCGAGGGCGGAGTCCCCCTCGACGATGAAGAGCTCGCTGCGCTCCACGTCGTCGCTGCGGCAGTCGGCGAGCTTGGCCGGCAGGGAGGAGGACTCGAGCGCGGTCTTCCTGCGCTGCGCGTCCTTGTGCTGACGGGCCGCGATCCGGGTCCTGGCGGCGGCGACGGCCTTGTCCAGGACGGCGCGGGCCTGCGCCTTGGCATCGCGCTTGGTGGAGGTCAGGAAGGCCTTGAGCTCCTTGGCGACCACGTTCGCCACGATCCGGCGGGCGGCGGAGGTGCCCAGGACCTCCTTCGTCTGCCCCTCGAACTGCGGCTCGGCGAGGCGGACCGTCACGACGGCCGTGAGCCCCTCCAGGGCGTCGTCCTTGACGATGTCGTCCTCGGCGACGCGCAGCATCTTGGCCGAGCGGAGCACTTCGTTCACCGTCTTGGTGATGGCCTGCTCGAAGCCGGAGACGTGGGTGCCGCCCTTGGGGGTGGCGATGATGTTGACGAAGGACTTGACCGTGGCGTCGTAGCCGGTGCCCCAGCGCAGGGCGACGTCGACGGCGAGCTCGCGGGTGACCTCGGTCGGGGTCATGTGCCCGCGCTCGTCGAGGACCGGGACGGTCTCCTTGAAGGTCCCCGTGCCGGTGAGGCGCTGGATGTCGCAGACGGCCTTGTCCTGCGCGAGGTACTCGCAGAACTCGCTGATGCCTCCGTCGAAGCGGAAGGTCTCCTCGCTCTTGCCGATCCCGGCCAGGTCCCGCTCGTCGCGGACGACGATCGTGAGGCCGGGCACGAGGAAGGCGGTCTGCCGGGCGCGCTGGTGGAGCGTCTCCAGCGAGAGCTTGGCGTCCTTGAGGAAGATCTGCCGGTCCGCCCAGTAGCGGACCCGCGTGCCCGTGCGGGTCTTGGGGACGCGCTTGCCCTTCCGCAGGCCGTTGCCCGGGTCGAAGGGGCTGTCGGGGCCCTGCTCGGTGAAGATGCCGGGCACGCCGCGGCGGAAGCTGATGGAGTGCGTGGAGCTGTTCCGGTCGACCTCGACGTCGAGGCGGGCCGACAGGGCGTTGACCACGGAGGCGCCGACGCCGTGCAGACCGCCGGAGGCGGCGTACGAGCCGCCGCCGAACTTTCCGCCGGCGTGCAGCTTGGTCATGACGACCTCGACGCCGGAGAGACCGGTCTTCGGCTCGACGTCGACCGGGATGCCCCGGCCGTTGTCCCGGACCTCGACGGAGCCGTCGTCGTGGAGAATGACGTCGATGTGGTCGCAGTAGCCGCCGAGGGCCTCGTCGACCGAGTTGTCGATGATCTCCCAGATGCAGTGCATCAGGCCGCGGCTGTCGGTGGACCCGATGTACATACCGGGGCGCTTGCGGACCGCTTCGAGCCCTTCGAGTACGAGCAGGTGCCGCGCGGTGTAGTTGGAAGCGTCACGGTCTGCGGTCAGCAGCGCACTGGACGGCACGGACGTTTCGGCGGTCACGCGGTTCGCTCCTCGCTGAATTTGAAAACCGGCCCGGTGGGGTAAGGCCCGGCGTCGTTCACCGGTCAGAGGGTACCGATGCCTGGTAGAGCCGTTGTCACGCCACCCTCCCCGTTTCGTCATGCTAGTCCAGAGTCGTATGGATGTTCGATCCCTCGAAGGGGTGACGCGAACATCACGTTCCCTTCCAGGCATGAACCATTTAGGCTCCGGGCACGTCCTCATCAACAACCGGCAACCACGCCGGGAGGACGCACCGAGACAAGCAACGCGAAATCCGTAGAGCGACGCAATACGGCTCATTCGCCGCCAACCGGCAGCAGACAGCCACCTTGGGAAAAAGTTTCGAGGAAAAGCCACGAGCGGGAACGTTTCCGGCCTGGTTGGATGTTGACCCTGGTACGACAGCTCGTCGAGCTAGAGAAGAGGCGACGTGACTACTGTTCTGACCCCCGCGAGCCCCCTGACGGCCGCTGACCGCTGCGACCGCTGCGGCGCCCAGGCGTACCTGCGCGTCGTCCTGACCAGCGGAGGTGACTTGCTCTTCTGCGCCCACCACGGCCGCAAGTTCGAGCCGGAACTCAAGAAGATCGCCGCTGAGATACAGGATGAGACGGACCGGCTCACCGACGTGCCGGCCCGCACGACGGGCGACGAGCACTGACGCCTCGCACACCCGACGAGCCCAGAGCCGGTCGCTGACCGGACGGCGGGCGGCCACCCCCGCAAGCAAGGGGGGTGGCCGCCCGTTCTCGTACGCCAGGTGCAGCCGCCCATAGCCGGCCGAGGCCCGCTCATGGCCGCCCAGGCCCGCTCCTGGCCGCCCAGGCCGCCCGTAGCCACCCAGCTCCGCTCGCGGCCACGGGCGCGGACGCTCGTCAGATCCGCTCCGGCAGCACCGCCGAGACCCTCGTGTAGACACCCGGGTTCTCCGCCTGCCCGCAGCCGCTCCCCCACGACACCAGGCCGACGAGCAGCCCCTTGGCCACCAGGGGTCCGCCACTGTCCCCCTGGCACGCGTCCCTGCCGCCCTGCGGGTCGCCCGCGCACAGCATCGTGTCGCTGCGGTACGGGACTCCGAAACCGCCCGGGTACGCCCGTCGGCACTCCGTGTCCGGCAGCACCTGGACGCGGGTCGTCCGCAGCGTGGAGGCGTAGGTCCCGTTGCCGGTCGTGTCGCCCCAGCCGTAGACGTCCGCCTCCGTACCGGGCGTGTACGCCGGATCCCCGGCGCGGGCGACGCCGATCACGTACGACTGCGGCAGCGCGCTCGCCAGTGTCAGCACCGCGAGATCGCCCGAGTTCGTCGTCGGGTCGTAGTCGGGGTTGATCCAGGTGTCCGAGATCCCGACCTCCTGCCCGCCCTGCCCTCGCAGCGCGGCACGGCCGGCGATGACCGCGAAGTCGCGGACCTCCCACGGCTCGCCGCCGAGGGCCTCTCGGCCCAGGCAGTGGGCCGCCGTGAGCACCTTGGTCGGCGCGACGACGACGCCGCCGCAGAACTGCCCCGCCCGGGTACCCCCGAACCGGTCACGGCTGGACAGCGCCACGACCCACGGCGCGTCCGCGATCAGGGCCTGCCGGCCGCCCACGACGACGCTGTCGGCTGCCGCGGGAGCGGCGGTGGCGACCTGCCCCGCCGCCGCCGTGATCAGGCCCAGGGCACCCGTCAAGGCACGGGTGAAGGGACCACGCATGGAGCCTCCTGACTCTCCGGTGATGTCCGTTCACCCAGCGTCCTGCACACGCCCGCCCCCTGCACCCGCGCACACGCGAAGGGCCCGGTTCCTCCCTTTCGGGGAACCGGGCCCTTCGCGTGTCGCTCTGCGCCTCGGAACGGATCAGTCGAGGTAGTCGCGCAGGACCTGCGAACGCGACGGGTGACGCAGCTTCGACATCGTCTTCGACTCGATCTGACGGATCCGCTCGCGGGTCACGCCGTAGACCTTGCCGATCTCGTCCAGCGTCTTCGGCTGGCCGTCGGTGAGGCCGAAGCGCATCGAGACGACACCCGCCTCACGCTCGGAGAGCGTGTCGAGCACGGAGTGCAGCTGCTCCTGGAGGAGCGTGAAGCTCACCGCGTCGGCCGGCACGACCGCCTCGGAGTCCTCGATGAGGTCACCGAACTCGCTGTCTCCGTCCTCACCCAGCGGGGTGTGGAGGGAGATCGGCTCACGGCCGTACTTCTGGACCTCGATGACCTTCTCAGGGGTCATGTCGAGCTCCTTGGCCAGCTCCTCCGGGGTGGGCTCACGGCCCAGGTCCTGGAGCATCTGACGCTGCACGCGCGCGAGCTTGTTGATGACCTCGACCATGTGCACCGGGATACGGATGGTGCGGGCCTGGTCGGCCATGGCGCGGGTGATCGCCTGACGGATCCACCAGGTGGCGTACGTGGAGAACTTGTAGCCCTTGGTGTAGTCGAACTTCTCGACCGCGCGGATCAGACCGAGGTTGCCCTCCTGGATCAGGTCCAGGAAGAGCATGCCGCGGCCGGTGTAGCGCTTGGCCAGGGAGACCACCAGACGGAGGTTGGCCTCCAGGAGGTGGTTCTTGGCCCGGCGGCCGTCCTCGGCGATGATCTCCAGCTCGCGCTTGAGCTTCGGCGCGAGCTTGTCCGAGTTCGCCAGCTTGTCCTCGGCGAACAGGCCGGCCTCGATGCGCTTGGCGAGCTCGACCTCCTGCTCGGCGTTGAGCAGCGGGACCTTGCCGATCTGCTTGAGGTAGTCCTTGACCGGGTCGGCGGTGGCACCGGCGACGGCGACCTGCTGCGCAGGAGCGTCGTCCTCGTCATCGTCGGACAGGACGAAGCCCTTGCTCTCGCCCTCGGTCTCTTCTTCCTCGCCCTTGCCGGGCGCGACCTCGTCGAGGAGCTCCTCGCCCTCGGCCTCGTCGCCGTCCTTCTTGGACGTGGTCTTCTTGGCCGCCGTCTTCTTGGCGACGGTCTTCTTGGCCGCCGCCTTCTTGGCGACGGTCTTCTTCGCGGCCGCCTTCTTGGCGGGCGATCCGGCCTCGTCGGCCAGGTCGTCGCCGTCCGCCGCAGGAGCCGTTGCGGCCGAGACGGTGGTCTTCGTCACGGTCGTCCTGGCAGTGACGGTCTTGGTGGCGGTGCGCTTGGCCGGGCTCTTCGCGGCGACGCTCTTGCGGGCGCGCTTCGGCGACTCCGCTGCACTGACCATCAGCGTCACACCCTCTTCCTCGAGGATCTGATTGAGGCTGCGCAGAACATTCTTCCACTGGGTTGGCGGAATCTGGTCGGCTTCGAAGGCCCGACGCACGTCATCGCCGGCGATCTGCCCATCAGCCTTTCCCCGCTCGATGAGCGCCATCACAGACTCGGACTCGGCGATCTCCGGCGGGAGCGTACGGGATGTGCTGGCCGACACGAACAACCTCTCGGAACGATGGAAACGGCTTCCGGCCCCGCCCTGGATAGGGCCGGAGCCGACGACCGTCGGCGGGAGATGTGCCGACGGCGCGGGTTGGGCCGGGGAACTGCACAGCGCCTCCAACGGCTGCTGTATTCCTTCCTCGGCTGTCACCTCTTAGGTCATCGCACGGCTCGGAAGAGTGTTACGCCCAATCTCCGTGGCCCGAGTCACACCTCATACGGGACGTAACAGCCGAAGCGGTAGATCATGGCACATTCGCGCCGCCGGAACCCTGGCGCCATCCGGGGAGACCCGACCGGGCTCCCCGGAACGCGCTCGGACCCGGCGGCGCGCGATGCGTGTGCCTCCGCGCTCCCGGCCACGACCCGCGGTCAGTGTTCGCGGGGGGCGGGAACGACGCGCTCCACCTCGGGGTGGACGGTCAGCAGCTGCCGCATGGCCGCCTCGGCACCCTGCGCGTCCCCCTCCGCCAGGGCGTCGACGATCCGGGCGTGGTGACCGAGGCACGCCTCGCTCGGGCGGTCGCAGCCCGTGACGGGACCACCGGAGACCTGGAGCGCGGCGCCGACGATGGCGGAGAGGTGCTCCAGCATGCGGTTCCCGGCGAGCTGGATGAGCAGGGAGTGGAACTCGGTGTCCGCGCGGGAGAAGGTGATCGCGTCGCCCTGCGCGTACGCGTGCCCCATGATCTCCACCATGTCGGAGAGGCGCTGCTGGACGTCCTCGCGGCCGTGTCCGGCGGCGAGGCGGGCGGCCAGGGGCTCGATGGTCCAGCGCAGCTCGTTCAGCTCGCGGCGCTGGTCGTCGCGCAGCGGGCCGAAGGCACGCCACTCGATGATGTCGGCGTCGAGGAGGTTCCAGTCACTGACGGGCCTGACGCGCGTGCCGACGTTGGGGCGGGCGCTGACGAGGCCCTTGGCCTCCAGCACGCGCAGCGACTCGCGCACGACGGTGCGTGACACCTCGAAGCGCTGGCCGATCTCCTCGGGGACGAGGGGGCGGTCGGCCCCGAGGTCGCCGGAGACGATCATCTGGCCGAGCTGCTGGACGAGCTGGCCGTGGAGACCCCGACCCCGGCTGCCGGTGCTGCGGCGGCCGACGCGGCCCAGATCGGTTTCCACGCCCTCCCAGGAGGGCGGACCCACGCGGCCGGCGCCGGGCGCCTCCGCGTAGGGGTAGCGGTCGAGATCGCCCGGGGCGCCGAGGCCGGACTCGACGGGGCGGGCGGCGGTCATCATGGTGTGCGCAAGGGTACTCACGCATCCTTTGTCGGCGTTGCCTCCGTGACCCTTGAGGTCTTTGGTGAAAAGCACACGAAAGGGTGATCGGCACCCCCTACACAATTGACGATTATTCAGACATAGGGGGCGATCTTTAAGGGAGTTGCCCGAAAACCGGAATCTTTCGATCCGCAAGTGATCACCAACGGGCCCTCCGGCGAAGCCCGGTGAACACATAAGCGCAGAGCAGGCCGGTCAACATCAGCGAGAGCGCCACCCCCGCGGGCTGTCCGACCACCCGCAGCGCCCCCGCCAACCACCGGTCCGCGCCCGGGGACCACTGCGGACCGGCGATGTCGCGCAACCGAGCCGGCAGCCCTGCGACCGAACGCACCGACGGGCCGGTGAGCACCATCCGCAGGAGCGGAACGAAAGCTACGGGTACGGCGAGGACCGCGGCCACACCGGCGGCGGCGGCCCGGAACACCCCGGCGCCCAGCACCCCCGCCCAGGCGCATCCGACGAGCAACCCCAGCCAACTCGCACACAGTGATGGCCAGTTCTTCGGTACGGGGATCAACTCGCCCCCGTAGACGAGTCTCAGGGCCCCCAGGTCGGCCGCCACGACGAGCGTCCCGAGGCCGAGGGCCACGGCCGCCGCCACGACGAGTTTGGCGAGCAGCAGGCCGAGCCGCCGGGGCACGGCGCCGCGGCCCGCGGTGAGCGCGGGGTAGCGGTACTCCTCGCCGAAGGAGAAGGCGCCGATCAACCCGGCCCCGAGGGCGGCGGGCGGCAGCGGAGAGATCTCGGGCCACCCGGCGAGGACGACGGGCAGCGCGGTCGAACCCCCGCGCGCGAGGAGCAGGGCCAGGGTCGCGGAGACGAGGAGGACCACCGCCACGACGAGCGGGGTGCTCGGCACGCCGACGAGCCGGCGGAGCTCGTACCGCAGCGGGCGCGAGGGCGAGCGGGCCGGCCTCCGGGCGTGGGGCTTCTCCTCGGTCGAGTCGCCACGCGCGGTGGCGCGGGACGCCGGCTCGGCGTCCCGCGAGGGCGGGACTCGGTGTCGCGGGGAGCCGTGCCCGGACGCGTCAGACCCGGGCGCACCGCCTTCCGAGGCTCGGGGCGGGGGCGCCGTGTCGCCGGTCTCGTCGGCGAGCCGGTGGACGACCACGCCGTGCCGGAACGCGGTGTCGCCGACGGCGGCGCAGTCGCTGCCGTAGACCGACAGCAGGTTGCCGTCCTCCGCGACCACCTCGACCGGCCGGCGGGCGGCTCGGGCCTCCTGGGTCACGGCGGCGGCCAGTCGCGCGACGTGGGGGGTGCGGACGGCGACGCGGGGCCGCAGCCGGGTGCGCGCGAACTCGGTCGCGTCCTGGTCGGCGACGACGCGGCCGCCGTCGAGGGTGACGACCCGGTCCGCGTGACGAGCCGCGTCCTTCGGGTCCTGGGTCGTGTAGAGCACCGTCCCCCCGCCGGCCGCGTGTGCGCGCAGGAGCTCGTACACCCACGCGCTCTCGGTGACGGAGAGACCGGCACCCGGCTCGTCGAGCAGCAGGGCGTGGGGGGTGCCCAACAGGGCGCACGCCAAGCCGAGTCGGCGCTCCGCACCGAGCGGAAGCGTGCCGATCCGCCGCCCTTCGAGGCCCGCGAGGCCGACGGTCCGCAGCACTTCACCGGACCGTGCGACGGGAGTTCCGGAAGCGGCGCAGAGCATCCGCAGCTGCCCGCGGAGCGTGCGGGAGGGGTGCCCGGGGACGTCGCCGAGGAACACGCCGACCTCGCGCGACGGATGGGCCACACCGTTCAGCGGCCGACCCCGGAAGTACGTGATCCCGCGGCCCGGCTCGAGGTCGAGCATGAGCCGGAGCGTGGTGGTCTTGCCGGAGCCCGGGGGGCCGAGGAGCGCGGTCACGGCGCCCGGCCGCGCCTCGAAGGTCAGATCGTCCACGGCGGGCGGGCGATCGCGGCGGGGAGTGCTGGTCAGTCCGATTGCCTGGAGCATCGCTTCTCTCGCGGTAGGTGACACCGCTCCGCGGCAGGGCGGCGCTACCGCAGCAAGATAACGCTACATTTCGGACTTTCGGCGCAGGTTTGGCGCCCTGGGGCGCCGGACGGCCGGGTCGGTCAGACCTCGGGGCGCAGCATCGGCGGGTTGAGGAGCGTGGCCCCACCTGCCCTGAAGAGCTGGGCGGGACGGCCCCCCTGACGGGTCGTGGTGCCTCCGGCGGGGACCAGGAAGCCGGGCGTGCCGGTCACCTTGCGGTGGAAGTTCCGCGGGTCGAGGGCGACGCCCCAGACGGCCTCGTACACGCGCCGCAGCTCCCCGACGGTGAACTCCGGCGGACAGAACGCCGTGGCCAGGGAGGAGTACTCGATCTTGGAGCGGGCCCGTTCCACTCCGTCGGCGAGGATCTGGGCGTGGTCGAAGGCGAGCGGCTCGGCTCCCCCGCCCACAGCTCCGTCGCCCCCGGCCTCGCCGAGCAGCTCCCCGACCGGTTCCCAGCGGGCGCTGTTCGCGTCTCCGCCCGCCCGCGGCGCGGGAAGGTCCGGCGCCAGCGCCAGGTGCGCGACGCTGACCACCCGCATCCGCGGGTCGCGGTCGGGAGCCCCGTACGTGGCCAGCTGCTCCAGGTGCGCGCCGTTGCCCGGTACGGGCGGCGGGTCGCCCGGGTCGTGGGCGTGGAGTCCGGTCTCCTCGACGAGCTCACGGGCGGCCGCGGCGCCGAGGTCCTCGCCCTCGCGGACGAAGCCGCCGGGGAGCGCCCACCGCCCCTGGAACGGCGGTTCCCCTCTCCTCACGATCAAGGTGCAGAGCGCGTGGCGCCGCACGGTGAGCACGACCAGATCGACGGTGACAGCGAAAGGCGGAAAGGCCGACGGGTCGTAGGGAGACATGCCGCGATCATAGTCGTCTCCCTGACGATAAACACGCGTCGCGGAAGGATCGGCGACGACTTCTTCGCCGCGCCGCGAAGCTTCCGTCGTGTCTGCGCCCGGCATCCCGTCACACCCCCAGTTGAAGGCCCTCTGCGGCCTCCTCGACCATACCGAGACCGAGCCTGCCGACCCGCACGGCGAAGGGCTCGCCCGCCACGACGAGTCCCGAAAGACGGATCGCTCCCAGCGGGGCCGAGGGCATGGGGTGCACCGCCACGGAGCGCCCCGGCGCATCGGGGCGGATCCCGGCGAGGGCGACGAGCGCCTGGACCGCGCCGGCCGCCGCGACGGCCGCCGGCCTGCACGCGGCCGGGTGCGGCACCGGACGCCCTCCCGCCGTCCGCTGCTCCCCCGCGTACATCTCGGGGAGCCGGTAGTCGAAGGCCGCCGCCGCGTCGAGCAGCCCGCGGAGCAGGGACGCGGCCTCCTTCTCGTGGCCGGTGGCGGCGAGGCCGGCCACGGCGACCGCCGTCTCGTGCACCCGGACCGCGCCGGCCCGGTGTCCGAAGGGGTTGTGGCCGGCTTCCTTGGTCCCGAGGCCGCGCAGCCCCCAGCCGGAGTCGAGGGCCGGGGTGGCGAGCAGTCTGGCCACCTGCTCGGTCTCCGCCCGGTCGAGCAGGCCTTGCGCGTACCGGCCGCCGCCCAGCAGTCCGGTGTCGAGCAGGTGTGCGGCCCAGCCGCCCAGCTGGGACCAGGTCCGGCCGTCAGGCGCGCGGGCGACGGCAGGCCTGCCCCCCGCCCGGTCGTCGAGCCAGAAGTCGCGCCGGAACCGCTCGCGCAGTGTCCGTGCCCCCTCGCGCAGGTCGTCGCCCCCGGGCCTCCCGCAGGCGTCGAGCAGGTCGGCGCCGAGCAGAGCCGCACGGTACGCGTGCGCCTGGGTCTCGGCCCGCCAGGGCCCGGCGGGCCCCGGGTCGGGCACGAAGCCGCTGTGGCCGACCGTACGGCGCAGCCAGCCCAGGCATCGCTCCGCCACCGGAAGAAGCTCCTCCAGGTCCGCGGCGGGCAGCCCCCAGCGGCGGGCCTCCGCGAGAACGGCGGGAAAGGCGAGCGTGGCCTCGATGCCCGTGCAGCGGGGCGGAAGGTGCGGGCCCGCGTCCCTGAGGGGGCCGGGGAGACGACCGGACTCGGGCCCGGTTCCCTGGAGTTGGGCGCGGCCCAGCGCACGCAACGTGGTCGCGGCCAGCCGGGTCCCGAGAGGCAGGACCATGCGGGCAGCCCAGAGCGCCTCGGCGGTGACCGGTCCGCAGCGCCAGGGGACGCCGGCCGCGAGATGGACGTCGGCGGGGTGGGCGGGGTCCCGCTGGAGCAGGGCCCGCAGATCCTCGACGGAGGCGCGAAGCAGCTCGCCCGGGCGCGGGTCGTCACCCTCGGCCCACGCCTCGGCGATGAGGTGGCCGCCGGGCCGCCCTCCGCCGGCCCCCGAGGAGGCGGCGGGCCCGGCCGCCCGGTCGCCGCGCACCTGGAGCCGGATCGTGAACGGCGCTCCGGGCGCCAGTTCGGCCTCCCACCGCAGGACGCCCGCCGCCGCCAGGGAGTCCATGGGCGGCGGGTCCGCGGTGACGGCGACGGATCGTCCGTCGCCCGCGGTCCAGCGCAGTCCGGTGCCGTGGACGCTCGCGGCGAGTTCGGGTCCCGCCCTGCCGGACGCCACCGCGCCCAGGTCCGCGAGATCCGTGCCCAGAGCGATCTCCACGGGGAGGCGGAGGAGGCGGGGGGTCGCGTTGCGCAGGGTGATGCGCTCGGCTCCGTCGGCGCCTCGCGAGCGCTCGACGGCGAGCCCGGGATCGGGTCCCGCGTCCCCGGGGACTCGCAGGACTCCGAGGAAGACGGCCCGGTCGGCGGCCGCCATCCGCCCCTGGAGCGGGAGGGGTTCGCGCCCCGCCACCCGCAGGACGCAGCGGGACAGGAGCCGTCGGCCCGCCGCGTACACGCCCTCGGGTCCGTCTCCCGTGAGCTGGCCGTGCTCGGCGCAGACGGCGAGGGCGGGCAGGGCGACGCAGAGGAGCGCGCCGTGCACCGAGGGCAGTTCGCCCGGCCGCACCGCGCGTGGGGGCGCGGCACCCACGCCGGACGCGGGTCCGTGCGCGGGTCCCTTCGGGTGTCCTGCGGGGCGCCCGGGGGCCGGGACGGGGCTGAGGGCCATGGCGGGTGTGGGGTGCTCTCTGTGCGGTCCGGGCGGCCGGCGGGGCGTCGGCGGCACGGTGCGTCCGACTCCGCCAGAGACGTGAACGCGCGCGCGGGCGGCCGGGTCACGGTCGTCATCGGCCGCTCCTGCTGCCGCGCTGCCCGCCGTGGCGCGGGGCGCTGGTCCTCGGCCTGCCCGTGGCCGGGCCGCTCGGCCGGACTCCGGCCGGTGCCCCGCGGTCCCCGCCGGTCTGCCGTCCGGGCTTCCTGAGGCTCTGCCGGGCGCTTTGGGGGCGGGCGGCGGTCCGGGTCCTGACCCGCCGGGTGGACGCGGGAGCGGCCTGCTCCGCCGCGCCGCGGGTGTCCCGCTCGCTCCTCAGGCAGGAGCGCAGCGACTCGGGGTCCAGCCCCTCGTTGCAGGCCTGGTGCAGCAGTCGGGCGAAGACGTACTCGGGATCTGCGTCGAGGGCGAGTCCCAGGGCGACCCGGGCGGTCGGTTCGTCGCCGGTGGACCAGGCCGCCCAGCCCGCGAGGGTGAGCGGCGCGGCGGCGTGCTCCTGGTAGGGGGTGACGCAGCGGCGGGCCAGGACGCGCCAGAGCCGTAGGGCGGCGGTGCCCTCCCAGCCCTCCATCCATTCGGCCGCGCGGTCCCGGGTGGCCCGGTCCTGGAGGCCCAGGATGAGCGCGGCCGCCTCCTCCGTACCGATCAGGGCGTCGTCGGCCGCCTCGGCCGCCGCCACCCCGCCGGAAGGCTGCCTGCGGGCCGCCGGGTCGGCGAACCGCCGGAGGATCTCGCGGGCGGTTCGCAGCGTCGTCTCGCGCACTTCTTCGCGTCCCTCGCCGGGCGGACCTTCGAGGATCCGGGGCACGATCGCGGCGGCGGCCGCGTCGAGGGCGGCGCGTTGCGCTTCGTCCGCGGGCGTGCCGTGCGGCTTGAGCCGGGCCTCCATGTCCCGGAGCGAGCCTCGTACCTGGATTCCGGCGTAGGCGGCGGTCGCCGCCGCCACCGAGGTGCCGGCGAGCCCCATGGGCGTGCCGCCGGGCGGGCAGCACCGCTCGTTGGGGCAGCAGTAGGAGAAGTAGAGCCCGTCGGAGATGCAGAGGGCTTCGAAGACGGGGATGTCGAGGGCTCCGCAGGCGGTGCGCAGTCGCTGCGCGAAGGGGCGAAGCCGCTCCATGACCCTGCTGCCCGTCTCGCCGGGCTCCGGGTCCTGGCACAGGAAGACGACGATCCCGTCCGGTCGGTCGCCGTTCCGGTCGCCGCTCTCGACGAGGCATTCGGCGAGGTGGTCCGCGGTGGACGCCCATTCGCGGGGTGAGCGCGGGATACCGAGCCTGACCCGGCCGCCGAAGCGGCCGCGCTCGCCGTGGAGTCCGACCAGGACGACGGAGTCGGTGGGGTGGAAGCCCAGCATGAAGGGCAGGGCGTCGGCCAGTTCCGCCGGACCGCGCAGGGTGATCCGCGGGGCACGGGAGGGGATGCTGGATTCGTGGTGATTCGCGTTCATGGTCACGACGGTCTCGTGATCTCCCGAATCCCGAAAGCCCTGTGGATAACTCCGGAGCGTGACACCCGCGGCCCCGTGGAGTTGTCCACAGGGCCGACGTCGCGGCTGCTCCGAAACCCCTATGCTCGTGACCGTTTGACGGTGCGTGAGGGGTTCGCGGGGTCAGCCCGAGGCGGCGAGCACCAGCGGAAGCACCTGTTCGGCACCGGCCTGGCGGAGCAGGCGGGCGGCGACCGCGAGGGTCCAGCCGGAGTCGGTGCAGTCGTCCACGAGCAGGACGGGGCCGGGAGTTGCCGCCAGCGCGCCCGCCAGGTCCTCCGGGACGGCCAGGGCACCGGAGAGTGCCCTGAGGCGCTGGGCCGAGTTGCTGCGACGTGCCGCGTGCGCGCCGTTCGGATCGGTGTACGTCAGGGTGCCCAGGAAGGGGAGGCGCCCGATGGTCGCGATGCCCTGCGCGAGGGAGCCGACCAGCTGCGGGCGGGTCAGGGACGGCAGGGCGACGACGCCCACCGGCCGGGCGGACGCGTCCGGGACGTTCGGCGCCCAGCCGCCCGGGGAGCGCGCCCAGTCGGCGAGGACGGCCACCGCGGCCCTGAGGACGTCGTCGGGGACCGGACCGTCGGGTGTGGCGTCGGCGAGCAGCGGGCGCAGCCTGTTCCCCCAGCCGATGTCCGAGAGCCTCCCCAGGGCGCGGCCCGTGGAGCACTGCTCTCCGGCGGGGATGCGCCCCTTGAGGTTGACGCCCAGCGCGGGCATGCCCGTCGGCCACATCCGGCGCGGCTCGACCTCCACGCCCGGGCGGTCCAGCTCCTTCGCCGCTCCGGTCAGCGTCTCGGTGGAGACGGAGGAATCCGCCCAGGGCCCCGCGCAGTTGTCGCAGCGGCCGCACGGGACGGCCCCTTCGTCGTCCAGCTGACGGCGCAGGAACTCCATCCGGCACCCGGAGGTGCTCACGTAATCGCGCATGGCCTGCTGCTCGGCGGCCCGCTGCCGGGCCACCCACGCGTACCGCTCGGCGTCGTAGGTCCACTGCCGGCCGGTGGAGGTCCAGCCGCCCTTCACCCGCTTGACGGCCCCGTCCACGTCCAGGACCTTCAGCATGGTCTCCAGCCGGGTGCGGCGAAGATCCACCGCCGCTTCCAGAGCCGGTACGGACAGCGGCCGTCCGGCGTCGGCGAGGGCCGAGAGGGTCTGCCTGACCTGGGCTTCGGGCGGGAAGGCGGTGTCGGCGAAGTAACGCCAGATGGCCTCGTCCTCCTTGCCCGGGAGCAGGAGGACGTCGGCGTGCTCGACCCCGCGTCCCGCGCGGCCGACCTGCTGGTAGTAGGCGATGGGGGACGACGGCGACCCCAGGTGCACCACGAATCCGAGGTCGGGCTTGTCGAAGCCCATGCCCAGCGCCGAGGTCGCGACCAGCGCCTTGACCCGGTTCTCCTGGAGGTCGACCTCGGCCTGCAGCCGGTCGGCGTTCTCCGTCCGGCCCGTGTAGGAGGCCACCGTGAAGCCGCGCTGGCGCAGGAAGGCGGTCGCCTCCTCAGCGGCGGCCACGGTGAGGGCGTAGATGATCCCCGACCCCTGGAGCTCGTCCAGGTGCTCGGCGAGCCAGGCCATGCGGTGCGCGGCGTCCGGGAGCCGGACCACACCGAGGCGCAGGCTCTCCCGCTCCAGCGGGCCGCGCAGCACGAGGGCCTCGCCGGCCCCGGTGCCCAGCTGCTCGGCCACGTCCGCGGTCACGCGTGCGTTGGCCGTCGCGGTGGTGGCCAGTACCGGCACCCCGGGGGCGAGCTCGGCGAGCATCGCCCGCAGCCGGCGGTAGTCGGGCCGGAAGTCGTGCCCCCAGTCCGAGATGCAGTGCGCCTCGTCGACCACGAGGAGACCGGTCGTGGCCGCGAGCTTGGGCAGCACCTGCTCCCGGAAGTCCACGGAGTTGAGGCGCTCCGGGCTGACGAGGAGAACGTCGGTCTCGCCGCGCTCGACCTCCTCGTAGATGGTGTCCCACTCCTCCGGATTGGCCGAGTTGATCGTGCGCGCCTGGATGCCGGCACGCGCCGCCGACTCGACCTGGTTGCGCATCAGGGCCAGCAGCGGCGAGATGATCACCGTGGGGCCCGAGCCGCGCCGCCGCAGCAGAGCGGTGGCGACGAAGTACACCGCCGACTTGCCCCAGCCGGTCCGCTGCACCACCAGCGCCCGCCGGCGCTCCTCCACCAGGGCGGCCACCGCCTGCCACTGGTCTTCCCGCAGCCGCGCCGAACTTCCCGGCGCACCGACGAGCTCAGCGAGGATGGCATCGGCTTCGGCACGGAGCTCCTGGTTGTCCATGCCCCCATGCAACCCGATGGCACGGACAATCGCCCAACTCACGCAGCGTGATACTCCGCTCGCACGCTGCTCGACCGCCGTGCGAGCGGTCGGAGGCAGCCTGAGACGGAAGGAAGGTTTCCGCAGAGGCTCGCGCCCCCGGCGGTGAAACAGGAGGGGAAACGGGGAGTGAACAATGGGCAACTGGGCAGGGATATGAAAGGCATACCGTCGCATTCCCGTCAGTGACTTCAATTGCTCATTGCCGCTCGCGCACGGGCCAAGCAAGAATTGGGAAACCGCCCCGCACGGCCCGTCAGCGGCCTGGAAGGACCGTGCCGTGGTGCGCCCTCACCCGACCTTGCCCGCCGCGCGGGCGCGCATCCGAAGGGAGGACCGTGACCCTCGGATTCGCTCCGTCCACAGCCACCTCGACCACATCGTCGCCCGAGTCCGCCAGCCGCCTCTCACGGACACTCGAACCGGCCGAGTGGGCCGCGGCGGGAATCCCCCTGCTCGGCAATCCGCGTGAGGTCGTCAGCGGCCTGCATTCACGTCATGCCCCCACACCCTCGACGGCGGTCGTTGCGGTCCTGGACCACGAGGAGCGGCTCACCGCCAGCGCCTCATTCGTCCGCCGCCCCATGCCCCCCGACGGCTGGGAGTTCCGCAACGCGCTCCTCGCGCACCTGCGGCGCGTCCTTCCGCACGATCTCCGGCGCCGTGCCCCGGTACGGACAGCGGTCCTGCTGTACTGCCGCGAGGGCGACGAGCGCTGGACGGAGGAGGACGGAGCCTGGATGTGGGGGCTCCGGGACGCCTGCACGTTGCACGGCCTCCGCTGCGGCGCGTACATCACGCTGACCCGCGGCGGCTGGCAGGTGCTCGGCGAGGGGCGGGGAGGCCGTCGGCCCAGCTCCGACTCGCACCCGGTCCCTCTCGGGAGCGAGTCGGCCGAACTGGGCCACCTCACACCGAGAACGGCGAGCGGCGCGTCCGAACCCCTGCGCCGGGCCGCCGCACGCTGACGACGGCACAGCAGAGCGATAACGGCCGAGCACGCACCGACGCCACACGCTGACACGGCCGTACGACGCCGTAGTGGACGCCCCGCCCGCCGGGCCGGTCTTCGGCACGGCGGGCGGGACGGTCGGTCGGCGGGCGGGACGGTCAGCGGCGGGTCGGGACGGTCAGACGCCGGCGCCGACGAGCGCCGCGACGCGCTCCGGATCGCCGCAGACGATCAGCAGCGCACCCGCGCGGGCCATCGCCAGCGGCAGGGCCCGGGCAGCGGTCTCGTCACCGCCGTTGACGGCGACGATCACCACGGGCCGGACGGCAGCCCGCTCGACGGCGGCCGCGTCCGCGAAGAACACGTCGTCGCCGGTGTCCTGCTGAGCCCAGTAGGCGGCCTCGCCGAAGGTCAGCTCGTGCGCCGCCCACGGGTGCTGGTCGCCGGTGGTCAGCACCAGGACGTCGCCGGGTGCCCGGCCGCTCTCCAGGAGCAGGTCCAGGGCCTCCTCGGCAGCGTCCAGCGCACCGTCGGCCGGGGCCGCGATCACCTGGAGCTGCGGAGTGGACCGCTGGTCGGAACGATTCTCCGAACCGGTGGCCGGAGATCGCCCGGCACCGGGGTGCGGGCGCGGGGCCGGCGGCGCGGGCCTGGCCGGGCCGGGGCCCGGGTGTCCGGGACGCGGAGAGGCCGCGGAACGCGGGCCGGGTACGGGACGGGGGGTCGACGCGGTGGTGGCGCGGGGACCCTGGGCGCTCTCGTGAATCTGAGGCTCCTCGGGGGTGAGAGGCATGGGTGGATATCTATCAAACGCCGCTGCACGAGGCATCGGCGGGTGGGCACACAGGTGCGCCCCGGCTGCTCGGACGGCCCTGGAGAAGGGTTCGGCAGCCGGAAGTTCAGAAGTCGAAGCCGAGTTGGCCCCCGCTTTCCAGCGCGGCCGCCTCCGCGGAGAGACGGACCTTTTTGAGGTGACGCCACTGGGGCAACGCGTCCAGGTACGACCAGGAGAGACGGTGGTACGCGGTGGGCCCGAGCTCCTCCAGCGCGGCCTTGTGGACCGGCGAAGGGTAGCCCGCGTTCGCCGCGAAGCCGAACGCGGCACAGCCCTCTGCGGCGCTCCCGAGCTCCGCCATGACGGTGTCCCGACGGACCTTGGCAATGACGGAGGCGGCGGCCACGGCGACGCAGGACTGATCGCCCTTGATCACCGTGCGGACCTGCCAGGGGCCGCCGAGGTAGTCGTGCTTGCCGTCGAGGATCACCGCGTCCGGCCGGACGGGAAGCCCTTCGAGGGCCCGGACCGCCGCGAGCCGGAGCGCCGCGGTCATCCCGAGTTCGTCGATCTCCTCCGGGGAGGCGTCGCCGAGGGCGTACGCCGTGACCCACTGCTCCAGCTCCGCGGCCAGCGCGGTACGGCGCTTGGGGGTGATCAGCTTGGAGTCGGTGAGTCCGGTGGGCGGCCGGCGCAGCCCTGTGACGGCGGCGCACACCGTGACGGGACCGGCCCACGCCCCGCGCCCGACCTCGTCGACTCCGGCGACGATCCTGGCGCCGGTGGTCGCTCGGAGCGATCGCTCGACAGTGTGGGTGGGAGGTTCGTACGGCATGGCGCCAGCCAGGTTACGCCGCCCGGTGCCGCCTGCGATACCCGGATTCCCCTCAGGCCGGCCTCGGGCTGTTCTCAGACCGGCGTCGGGCCGATCTCAGGCCGGCCTCGGGCTGCTCTCAGGCCGCCCCGACGCGGAGCAGCGGCATCATGACCCGGTCGATCATGTCGGCGATCTCGCGGTCCGGCCATTCGCTCCCGCACACTTTGGAGCGGTACATCATCAGGGCGGGGACCACGTCGAGCACCAGGTCGCCGATCGCGTCGGCCCGCACGTCACCGCGCTCGATTCCGCGCCGCAGCACGTCCTTGAAGAGCCGGGTCGAGGGTTCGGTCACGCCCGCGACGATCAGGTCGTGGAACCTCCCCGCGGACTCCGCGTCGCATTCGTGAAGGACCGCGCGCAGGGCGAGGCCGGGCTTGGAGAACATCACGTCCCGGACCCGGAGACACAGCGCGTACAGGTCCTCGCGGACGCTCCCGCGGTCCGGCGCCTCGTCGAGCGTCGGCAGCCCGGCCTGGAGGGCGTCCGCGACGAGGTCTTCCTTCGACGGCCAGCGCCGGTACACCGCGGCTTTGCCCGTCTGCGCGCCGACCGCGACACCCTCCATCGTCAGACCGTTCCAGCCGACGCTGCCCAGCTGTTCGAGCGTGGCCTCCAGAATGGCCCGTTCCAGCACCGGGCCACGGCGTCGCGGAGACGCCCCCTCCGGCCGGGCGGCGGCCGTGGAGCGCGAAGTAACCATCAGGATCTCTCCGTTGAGCAAGTCGGTCGGGACGAGTCGGGACGCGGCAGTACCCAGTGAACGGTTGCGTTCACTGAGGGGGACTCACTACCGTGGAGAACAGTGAACGGGTGCGTTCACTAATTCTTCCGTGGGGGATCCATAGTGACAACTTCTCCGGTGGACACACAGACCAAGAACGGCCCTGCTCGCGCCGGAGGGCGGCCGGGTATCGCCCTGGCCGTCATCGCCGCCTGCCAGCTCATGGTCGTTCTCGACGCCACCATCGTGAACATCGCGCTGCCGCACATCCAGGACGCGCTCTCCTTCTCGACCACCGACCTCTCCTGGGTGCTCAGCGCCTACACGCTCACCTTCGGCGGGCTGCTGCTCCTCGGCGGACGCGCGGGAGACATCCTGGGGCGCCGCCGGGTGTTCATGGCCGGCATCCTCGTCTTCACCTTCGCCTCCCTGCTCGGCGGCTTCGCCCAGGAGCCCTGGCAGCTGCTCGCCGCACGCGCCTTGCAGGGCGTCGGAGGCGCCATCGCCTCGCCGACCTCGCTCGCGCTGATCACCACGACGTTCCCCGAAGGGCCGGAGCGCAACCGCGCGTTCGGCGTGTTCGCCGCCGTGTCCGCCGGTGGTGGCGCGATCGGGCTGCTCGCGGGCGGCATGCTCACCGAGTGGCTCGACTGGCGCTGGGTCCTCTTCGTCAATGTCCCGATCGGCCTGCTGATCGCCTACCTCGCCCCGCGCTACATCGCGGAGTCCGAGCGCCACCCCGGCCGTTTCGACATCGCGGGCGGCATGACCTCGACGCTCGGCATGGCGGCGCTGGTCTACGGGTTCATCAGCGCGTCCGAGAAGGGCTGGAAGGACCCGCTGACCGTCGGCTCCTTCGTCGCGGCCGTGGTCCTGCTCGTGGCCTTCGCCGTCGTGGAGTCGAGGGCCAAGGAGCCGATCACCCCGCTCCGGATGTTCGCGGAACGCAACCGCTCGGGCACGTACGTCATCATGCTCAGCCTGTCGGCCGCCATGTTCGGCATGTTCTTCTTCATCGTCCTGTGGGTCCAGGACGTCCTCGGGTACAGCCCGATCCAGTCCGGTCTCGCCTTCCTGCCGGTGACGGTCGCGATCGTCACGGGCGCGGGGCTCGCGCAGCGGCTGCTGCCGGTCCTCGGGCCGAAGCCGTTCATGGTGGGCGGCTCGGCGATCACCGGGATCGGCCTCTTCTGGCTGACGTTCATCACCTCGGACAGCAGTTACGCCGGCGCCGTCCTCGGCCCGATGGTCCTGTTCGGCTTCGGCATGGGCCTCAACTTCGTGACGCTCACACTCACGGCCGTCTCCGGGGTGGCCCCGCACGAGGCGGGCGCCGCGTCGGGTCTGCTCAATGCCACCCAGCAGGTCGGCGGTTCACTCGGCCTGTCCATCCTGGTCACGGTCTTCGGCACGGCGAGCCGCGAGGAGGGCCAGAAGCAGGCACCGGGCTTCCTGGCGACCGCGACGCCCGAGCAGCAGGCGGAGTTCGCGAAGACGCACGAGCTGCCCGCGCCCTGGGGCCATGAGGTGCTGACCTCGGGCATCGCCTCGGCCTTCACCGCCGCCGTAGGGATGGTGCTGATCGCGCTGGTCACGGCGGTCCTGGTGATCAGGGTCCGCAAGAGCGACCTGGAGGCCCTGAGCGGCCGGGCGGAGGCGGCCGGACCGGTGGCCTGAGGCGGGACCGTACGCCCGCCTGATCCGGCTCGTACCCCAGCCTGACCCGGCTCGTACGCCCGCCTTACCCGGCTCGTCCCCGGCCTTACCCGGCTCGTATGCCCGCCTGAGCGCGTCTGTACGCGCCCCTGACGCGTCCGTACGCCCACCTGGACACACATCGTCCTGAACGGGGTCCACAGGCCTCCGAGTACGCCGATGTCCCCCGGGCCCCGACACGGGCCCGGGGGACATCGCACACGTCAGACAGCCGTCCCGTCCGGGACCCACCCCGGAAGGTCCTCGGTCTGCCGCAGCCACTCGGCAGGCGGAGCCCCGTACGCCGCGGAGGCCACGACGCCGCCGGCGATGGCACAGGTCGTGTCGACGTCGCCGCCGACCTGCGCGGTCGTCCAGAACATCCGCTCGAAGTCGCCCAGGGCCCGCGCCGCCGACCAGAGGGCGAAGGGCACGGTGTCGTGCGCGCTGGTCCGCCGGCCGCTGCCGAGCACCGCGGCGACCGTGCCCGCGTCCCCGTAGTCGAGCATGTCGCGCGCCCGACGCAGGCCCGCCCCCACCGCGCTGCGCGGCACCAGCGCGACGACCCCGTCGAGCAGCGCCTCGGGTGTGGGCGGTCCGGCCGGGTCGGCGGCGAGGGCGGCGGCGGCCGCCACGGCCATCGCTCCCACCACGGCCTCGCGGTGCTGGTGTGTCGTGTACGCGGAAATCTCGGCCTGGTGCGTCGCCTGCTCCGGATCGTCGGCGTACCAGGCGCCGAGCGGGGCGATCCGCATCGCGGCGCCGTTGCCCCAGGACCCCTGCCCGTTGAAGAGGGCGGCGGACAGCTCCCGCCAGTCTCCGCCCTCCCTGATGAGCCGGAGCATCCGGTTGACCGCCGGACCGTAGCCCCGGTCGAAGTCGTGGTGGTGCGCGAAGGACAGGGCGAGCGCGTCCTGGTCGATGCGGTCATGGCCGACGAGGACGGCGAGGACGGAGCAGGCCATCTCGGTGTCGTCGGTCCACTGCCAGGGGCCGGGCGGCAGCTCGCGCCGCTTCAGCAGGGGGTAGTGGGCGGGTACGAAGAACTGGGAGCCCAGGGCGTCTCCCACGGACAGCCCGCGCAGGCTGGCCAGGGCGCGGTCGAAGCGCCGGTCGAGTGAGGAGTCAGCGGTCATCGCTCAGCCACTCTATCCGGTGTGCCCGTACGGTTCCGGGGTACGCCAGCGTGCGAACGGCCTGTCCAGCCGGTATCTCCCGTCCTCGCCCAGCAGGAGCGTGCGGCTCTCGGCGTTGCCGGGGTTCGACAGGGACTCGAAGTCCGCGACCGTCCAGTGGAACCAGCGCATGCAGAACAGGCGCATGGTCAGTCCATGGGTGACGAGGAGGACGTTCGGCGGGTGGTCGGGGGCCTCGAAGCTGCGGTAGAGGCTCTCCAGGAAGGCCCCGACCCGGTCGTAGACGTCCGCCCCGGACTCGCCCTGGGCGAAGCGGTAGAAGAAGTGCCCGTACGCGTCCCGGTACGCCTTCTGCAGGCGTACGTCCTCCCGTTCCTGCCAGTTGCCCCAGTCCTGCTCCCGCAGACGCGGCTCCTCCCGCACCCTCATCTGCTCCCGGGGCAGCCTGAAGGCCCGGAGGGTCTCATGGGTGCGGCGGTACGGCGACACGTAGACGCTGACCTGTTCGTCCCCGAACAGCTCCCGCAGCCCCTCCCCCGTCTCCTCCGCCTGCCGCCACCCGGTCTCCGTGAGGCGGAGCGCGTGATCGGGCTCGCGTTCGTACACCGTGTCATCGGCATTGCCCTCGGACTCTCCGTGCCGTACGAGAACGATGCGCCGCGGTCGTGCCATACCCCGACCCTAGATCGAGGGCGCGTGGCGGGCTCGGCCGAGTCCCCTGTCGGAGCCATCCGGAGTTAGGTCCAGGCCTCCGGTCCCGGCGTAAGGATCCGGCGGAGCCGTGCGCCCTCAGACCGTCCAGGCCGCGTCGAGCTGCACCACGTCGCCGGTCAGCGCCGCCACGTCGGCATCGGTCTTGGCGCGCAGACCCAGCCGCTCGACGCGCTCCACCCGGTACTTGCCGTGCTCCGCGGCGGAGCGCCACATCGACAGCACCAGGAACTCACTGCCCGGCGCCTCGCCGAACAGGCCCCGCAGCATGCCGGGGGACCCGGCCATCGCCGGGTTCCACACCTTCTCCTGCATGAGCGCGAAGTGCTCGGCACGGTCCTCGTGGACGCGGCAGTGCGCCACCCGTGCCACGTCGGCGTCGCCGAACTTCGGCTCGAACCCCGTCTTCACGTCGAAACGGTGGTCGAACAGCTTGACCTGGATGTCCTTGTACGTGCCCACCTGCGAGGCCGCCAAACGATCGTGCGACCGCGCCATGAACGAGTCGTAGAAGGCCCGGCTCTCCCAGAACGCGAAGATGTGGGCGACGTCCGGCCGAGCCCGGCTCCACCCGCCGCCCTGGCCCCGGAATCCCGGCTCACCGAGCAGCCCCGCCCATTTCCGCTGTCCCCGCTCGAACCCTCGACGGTCCACCACGGTGCAGCGAATCCACTTGACCAGCACCGCGCCATCGTACGGGCCTTGGGGGCGCCCCGGCAGTGCGCGTCAGACTCCCACCGGGTGCAGTCGCTCCAGCCCGGCGCGCTCCTCGTCGTCGATCTCGATGCCGAAGTCATCCTCCAGGACCGCCGCCAGCTCCCCGACGGTCACCACTCGTTCCTCGGTGGCACCGTCCGTACGGACACTCGTCAGCGTCTCGCGCACCAGCGCCCTCCGCACCTCGGCCCCGGGCCGCTGCGCCACGACCTGGCCGAGAAAACGCGATTCCGGGTGGCTGGAGCTGAAGTGGTTCATGACCGTGAAGTCACCCGGGTACAGGGTCTGCGGAGAGAACGCGTACAGATCGGTCCAGCCGTGCGGACGCAGGGAACGCAGTACGTGGATGCCCTCGTCCTCGGTCTCGATGCCGAACGTCCAGCCGTCCTGCTCCACGCGGGCGCCGTCCCGCAGGGGAACCGGCTCCAACGGCCCCTGCCAGCCGAACCCCACGTCGGCGAGCCACTGTTCGCCCTCCGCCTCGACGACCAGCAACGCGTGGGTGACGGGCAGCAGCGCCCCACCCCGCGTACGGTTGCGGGCTCCGCGCCCGGCCACCGGGAAGCCGATCCGCTCCAGTGCCGCCGCGAGGAGCGAGTTCTGTTCGTAGCAGTAGCCGCCCCTGCGGCGGCGGACGAGCTTGGCCTGAAGGCTCGGCAGGTCCAGGGGGACCTGCCGCCCGAGGGCCACGTCGAGGTTCTCGAACGGAACGGACCGGACGTGCGCCCGGTGTACCGCGGTCAACGTTCGACGATCGGTGGCGAGTTCCCCGTCCCGTCCGATGTCGTAGCCGATTCGAGCCAGATAGGCGTCGAGATCCAGCTCGTCACCACTCCACAAACCGCTCTCCCCCTCCACCGTCGGGTCCACTGTCGTAGGCCCATGACACCATGAGCAATCTCCCCGCGACCACGGGCTTTTGAGCGTGGCGGGGGCGACGGTCGAGGCGTACGCGGAGGCGTGCGTGGAGAGGGGAAGCACCGTGAGCGGACTCAACAAGGGCGTGGCGAGGGTCGAGGTGACGCTCAAATGGGACCCTGCCCCGACCGGTGCGCCGGCCCACGACCTGGATCTCGTCGCCGGCGTCTTCGCGGCCGACGACCCACACGGGTCCCCGGTCTACCTGGTGCACTTCGGCAGCCGCTCCCCCGACGGCACGATCACGCTCCACCGTGACAGCCGTACGGGGCAGGGCTTCGGCTACGACGAGGCGATGACGCTCGAGCTGGACCGGCTGGCACCCCGCTACGCGCGCGTGGTGGTGGGCGTGACCGTGCAGCAGGCCGGCGGCAGGCTGACCTTCGGCGACATAGCGAGCACCGGCATTCGGGTCCGCGAGGGGTACACCGACCTTCTGAGCCACGACTTCACGGACGTGTCGGGCGCCCTGTCGGCGACGGTCGTGGAGTTCACCCGGGACGGTGCGGACGGCTGGTCGTACCGCGCGATCAGCCGGGGCTTCGACGCCGACCCGAGATCCTTCGCGAAGGTCCTCGGTTCCACACCGGTCTGACGAGCGTGTGAAAGAGGGTGCCGACCGACGGCCGACACCCTCTTTCGCACTCGCCGTACCGGCCGGGGCCGCGAGGCCCTCCCGTGCCGTGCCACACCGCAGCAGCCACGACCGGACGGACGGGTGATCCTCTCTGGGCGACACGACTGGAACAGCGTGGTCGGGGTGCCGGGCAGTCCACTCCCGGGCGACTCGCTCACAGGCGGGCGGACAGCTCGATTCTCTTGATCATGCCGGGAAGCCCGCCACCACCATGCCCTCCGCGACGCGCCTGGCGTCACCAACGCCGAGGGCGGTGGCTCCGGAAAACCGGAACCACCGCCCTGACCAGGGATGTCACCCCTGGGCTATGCCGTGAATCAGCTGCAGCCGCTGGTGGAGCCGCAGCCCTCGCAGATGTAGCAGGAGCCGGCGCGCTGCATCTTCGTACCGCAGGAGAAGCAGAGCGGGGCGTCGGCGCTGATGCCGAGCTGCATCTCGACGAGCTCCGCCGAGGTGTGCGCCGTCTTCGGGGCCGGGATCTCGGCCTGCGGGGCCGGGGCCGGGACGGCCTTCAGCTCCTGGGCGCGGGGCGCGGACTGGGCCAGGGCCTCGACGTCGACCTCGTCGTCCTCGGCCTGCTCGTACGAGCCGGTGTCGAGGTGGCGCTGACGCTCCTCGGCCGAGTGGATGCCGAGGGCGGAACGCGTCTCGAAGGGCAGGAAGTCGAGCGCCAGGCGGCGGAAGATGTAGTCGACGATCGACTGCGCCATCCGCACGTCCGGGTCGTCCGTCATGCCGGCCGGCTCGAAGCGCATGTTCGTGAACTTCGAGACGTAGGTCTCCAGCGGAACGCCGTACTGCAGACCGACGGAGACGGCGATGGAGAAGGCGTCCATCATGCCGGCGAGGGTCGAACCCTGCTTGGACATCTTCAGGAAGACCTCGCCGAGACCGTCGTCCGGGTAGGAGTTGGCGGTCATGTAGCCCTCGGCGCCACCCACGGTGAAGGAGGTGGTGATCCCCGGGCGACCCTTGGGCAGACGCTTGCGGACCGGACGGTACTCGACGACCTTCTGGACGGCCTCGCGGATCGTCGCCTCGGACTTCGCGGTGACCTCGACCTTCTCCTCCTCCTTCTTCTTGGCGGAGAGGGGCTGGCCCACCTTGCAGTTGTCGCGGTAGATCGCGAGCGCCTTGACGCCCATCTTCCAGGCCTCGTAGTAGACCTCTTCGACGTCCTCGACCGTGGCCGTCTCCGGCAGGTTCACGGTCTTGGAGAGGGCGCCCGAGATCCACGGCTGGATGGCGGCCATCATGCGGACGTGGCCCATCGCGGAGATGGAGCGCTCGCCCATGGCGCAGTCGAAGACCTCGTAGTGCTCGGTCTTCAGGCCGGGGGCGTCGATCACGTTGCCGTGCTCGGCGATGTGGGCGACGACCGCCTCGATCTGCTCCTCCTGGTAGCCCAGGCGGCGCAGGGCCTGCGGGACGGTGCCGTTGACGATCTGCATCGAGCCGCCGCCGACCAACTTCTTGAACTTGACCAGGGCGAGGTCGGGCTCGAGGCCGGTGGTGTCGCAGGACATCGCGAGACCGATGGTGCCGGTCGGGGCGATGACCGACGCCTGGGCGTTGCGGAAGCCGTTCTTGGCGCCGAGGCGGACGACGTCCTGCCAGGCCTCCGTCGCGGCGGCCCAGATCGGCGAGTCCAGGTCGTCGAAGCGGACGGCCTTGGTGTTCTCGTCGGCGTGCTGCTGCATGACGCGCTGGTGCGGCTCGGCGTTGAGGGCGTAGCCGTCGTACGCGCCGACGACCGCGGCGAGCTCGGCGGAGCGCTTGTACGAGGTGCCGGTCATCAGGGAGGTGATGGCACCGGCGAGGGCGCGGCCGCCGTCGGAGTCGTACGCGTGGCCGGTCGCCATCAGCAGGGCGCCGAGGTTGGCGTAGCCGATGCCGAGCTGGCGGTAGGCGCGGGTGTTCTCGCCGATCTTCTCGGTGGGGAAGTCGGCGAAGCAGATGGAAATGTCCATCGCGGTGATGACGAGCTCGACGACCTTGGCGAAGCGGTCGATCTCGAAGGACTGGTTGCCCTTGCCGTCGTCCTTGAGGAACTTCATGAGGTTCAGCGAGGCGAGGTTGCAGGACGTGTTGTCCAGGTGCATGTACTCGCTGCACGGGTTCGAGCCGTTGATGCGGCCGGACTCGGGGCAGGTGTGCCAGTGGTTGATCGTGTCGTCGTACTGGATGCCCGGGTCGGCGCAGGCCCAGGCGGCCTCGGCCATCTTGCGGAAGAGCGACTTGGCGTCGACCTCCTCGATGACCTCGCCGGTCATCCGGGACGTGAGGCCGAACGTGCCACCGGACTCGACGGCCTTCATGAACGTGTCGTTCACGCGGACGGAGTTGTTGGCGTTCTGGTACTGGACGGACGTGATGTCGTCGCCGCCCAGGTCCATGTCGAAGCCCGCGTCACGGAGGGCGCGGATCTTCTCCTCCTCCTTGACCTTGGTCTCGATGAAGTCCTCGATGTCGGGGTGGTCGACGTCGAGGATGACCATCTTGGCCGCGCGACGGGTCGCGCCGCCCGACTTGATGGTTCCCGCGGAGGCGTCGGCGCCGCGCATGAAGGAGACCGGGCCGGAGGCGTTGCCGCCGGAGGAGAGCAGCTCCTTGGAGGAGCGGATGCGGGAGAGGTTCAGGCCGGCGCCGGAGCCGCCCTTGAAGATCATGCCCTCTTCCTTGTACCAGTCGAGGATGGACTCCATGGAGTCGTCGACGGCAAGGATGAAGCAGGCGGAGACCTGCTGGGGCTGCGGGGTGCCGACGTTGAACCAGACCGGCGAGTTGAAGCTGAAGATCTGGTGCAGGAGGGCGTAGGCCAGCTCGTGCTCGAAGATCTCGGCGTCGGCGGGGGACGCGAAGTAGCCGTACTCCTCGCCGGCCTTGGTGTACGTCTTCACGATCCGGTCGATGAGCTGCCTGAGACCGGTCTCGCGCTGCGGGGTGCCGACGGCCCCCCGGAAGTACTTGCTGGTGACGATGTTGACCGCGTTCACCGACCAGAAGTCGGGGAACTCGACGCCACGCTGCTCGAAGTTGATCGAGCCGTCGCGCCAGTTGGTCATGACGACGTCACGACGCTCCCAGGCCACCTCGTCGTACGGATGCACGCCAGGGGTGGTGTGGATGCGCTCGATACGCAGGCCCTTGCTCGCCGACTTGGCTCCCTTGTTGCGGGAACCACGTGCCGGGCCGCTCGCCGTCTCTGTCATGCCGCCTCCCATATACGGGCAAAACACACTTTGGCACCCAGAAAGTCCCAGGGCACCGTCTTCTGTACGTCTTTCGGTACTACTGCCACGAGGACCGCACAGGTCACCCGGGGCACATCTGTCGGGCCGCTCGGCGGCCGATCGCCGGGCCGTGGTCGGCCCGGACCGCCGATCAGTCGGCGGCGGTGGCGGGAACGGGGACCTCAGGGGTCGCACCGGTCCCGCGGTTCTCAGCGGGAGACCGCTCACGGAGGTCCGCGATGGCGGTCTCGAAGTCTTCGAGGCTGTCGAAGGCCTTGTACACGGACGCGAAGCGCAGGTACGCGACGAGGTCGAGCTCCTGCAAGGGACCGAGGATGGCCAGACCCACGTCATGAGTGGTCAGCTCGGCGCTCCCGGTGGCGCGCACCGCCTCCTCGACCCGCTGGCCGAGCTTGGCGAGGGCGTCCTCGGTGACCGGTCGCCCCTGGCACGCCTTGCGCACGCCCGAGATGACCTTGGTACGGCTGAAGGGCTCGGTGACACCGGACCGCTTCACCACCATGAGCGAACACGTCTCCACCGTGGTGAAACGGCGGGAGCAGTCGGGGCACTGACGGCGGCGTCGGATCGACGTCCCGTCGTCGGTGGTGCGACTGTCGACGACACGGCTGTCGGGGTGCCTGCAGAAGGGGCAGTGCATGGCTTCCGACCCTCCCTCACGGCACGACTGATGAGCCTCGCCCGGCCGTCAAGACCCTGCGAAGCGACCTCCAGCATAGGCGATGTGGACGCCCCCAGCAGACCGGGGACCACTACCCCTGGGCGGTCGGTGTCATCCAACCACTAGATCTTGGGTTAGGGGCGATTCCGCCCCTTGCGCGTGTCGCGGATCGCCCGCTCCCGCACTTCCGGCCTCCCGGGTGCGACACTGGGAGGGCACACCCGATGCCCGCGGCCCAGCGGCGAAGGCTACCGTAATGACCGAATTGGGTTCGCGGGGCACTGCGGAGTGACGGTACTCATACACCCCTACACATGCCCACGTAAGGCAATCTGCGAATTTTCACTCGAACGTGTGTTTGGCGCAACCTTTCGAAAGCCACTACCGTTGTGCCAGCCAGGGAGACAAATTCGAGAGGGGCCGACGACGTGACCACCACCGCAGACAGTGCCACCATCACCGCCCAGGACCGCTCCCAGGGCCGACTCGAGCCGGTGCATGCCATGAATGACGCAGCCATGAACGGCGAGGAGCCCGGGCGCCCCGCCCGAGCCCTTCCCGGGCGACCTCCAGGCATCAGGGCCGACAGCTCCGGCCTCACCGACCGGCAGCGCCGGGTGATCGAGGTCATCCGCGACTCGGTCCAGCGGCGCGGCTACCCGCCGTCGATGCGCGAGATCGGCCAGGCCGTGGGGCTGTCCAGCACGTCGTCGGTGGCTCACCAGCTCATGGCGCTGGAGCGCAAGGGCTTCCTCCGCCGTGACCCGCACCGCCCCCGGGCGTACGAGGTGCGCGGCTCGGACCAGCCGAGCACGCAGCCGACGGACACCACGGGCAAGCCCGCCGCGTCGTACGTCCCCCTCGTCGGCCGGATCGCGGCCGGTGGGCCGATCCTGGCCGAGGAGTCCGTCGAGGACGTCTTCCCGCTGCCCCGGCAGCTGGTCGGCGACGGCGAGCTGTTCGTCCTGAAGGTCGTCGGCGACTCGATGATCGAGGCCGCCATCTGTGACGGCGACTGGGTCACCGTCCGCCGCCAGCCCGTCGCGGAGAACGGCGACATCGTCGCCGCCATGCTCGACGGCGAGGCCACCGTGAAGCGCTTCAAGCGCGAGGACGGGCACGTCTGGCTCCTCCCGCACAACGCGGCGTACCAGCCCATCCCCGGCGACGAGGCCACCATCCTCGGCAAGGTCGTGGCGGTGCTCCGGCGGGTGTGACGCTCACCGCCGGCTCTGACCGGGCCCCGGGACCCACTGCGCCGGTCCCGGGGCCCTGCCGTGCGTGGAAACGCACGGCAGGGAATCAGTCGCTCGCCGCCGCCTTCGACGCCGCGTCGATCGCCGCCAGCGACTTCCGCACCTGGTTGCGGTCCGTGGTGTACCAGAAGTCGGGCAGCGAGGCCTTGAGGTAGCTGCCGTACCGCGCCGTGGCCAGTCGGGGGTCGAGCACCGCGACGACACCCCGGTCGCCCGTCGCCCGGACGAGCCGACCGGCGCCCTGGGCCATCAACAGAGCCGCGTGCGTGGCCGCGACCGCCATGAAGCCGTTGCCCCCGGCCTCCTCTACCGCCTTCTGGCGCGCGCTCATCAGCGGGTCGTCCGGCCGCGGGAACGGGATCTTGTCCATGACCACCAGCTGGCAGCTGGCACCCGGAACGTCCACGCCCTGCCAGAGCGACAGCGTGCCGAAGAGGCAGGTCTTCGGGTCGGCGGCGAAGTTCTTGATCAGCTCACCGAGGGTGTCCTCGCCCTGGAGCAGGATCGGCAGCTCCGGATTCCTGCTCCGCAGCTCCTCCGCCGCCTGCTGCGCCGCCCGCATCGAGGAGAACAGGCCGAGCGTGCGGCCGCCGGCGGCTTCCATCAGCTCGGCGAGCTCGTCGAGCATGTCGCCCCGCTCGCCGTCCCGCGCGGGGCGGGACAGGTGTTTGGCGACGTACAGGATGCCCTGTTTCGGATAGTCGAACGGGGAGCCGACGTCGAGGCCCTTCCAGACGGGCAGATCGTCCCCCGTGGTGCCCTCGGGAGCGAGGCCGAGCGAGGCCCCGACCCCGTTGAAGTCGCCGCCGAGCTTGAGGGTGGCCGAGGCCAGGACCACGGACCGCTCCGTGAAGAGCTTCTCCCGGAGGAGACCGGAGACAGTCAGCGGCGCGACCCGCAGGGAGGCACCGAAGCGGTCGTGCCTCTCGTACCAGACGACGTCCCACTCCGAGCCCTGGGTGATCCGCTCCGCCACGCCGTGCACGGTCTCCACGGAGGCCATGGCTTGCTTGCGGACGGCGTCCTCGTCCTGCACGGACCGGTCCCGGGTCGATCCCAGGGCCGTGATCACGGCGCGGGCCGCGTCGCGCAGCGCCATCAGCGCGTAGGCGAGGTCCTCCGGGATCGCCTCCAGGCGGCCCGGCAGCGCGAGCTCCATGACCCGCTCGAAGCCCTCGGCGGCGGTCTGCAACTGGTCGGCGACCTTCTCGTCGACGAGCTTCGCGGACCGGCGCACGGCGCGGTTGACCTGGCCGGGGGTGAGCTCGCCGGTGGCGACACCGGTGACCCGGGAGACCAGCTCATGGGCCTCGTCGACGATCAGCACCTCGTGCTGCGGGAGCACCGGGGCGCCCTCGATGGCGTCGATGGCGAGCAGCGCGTGGTTGGTGACGACGACATCGGCGAGCTTGGCGCGCTCGCGGGCCGCCTCGGCGAAGCACTCCGCCCCGTACGCGCACTTGCTCGCGCCCAGGCACTCCCGGGAGGAGACCGAGACCTGGGCCCAGGCCTTGTCGGAGACGCCCGGGGTCAGGTCGTCCCGGTCGCCGGTCTCGGTCTCGTCGGACCAGTCGCGGAGGCGCAGCAGGTCCTGGCCCAGCTTGCTGGTGGGCGCGGCCGCCTCGAAGGGGTCGAAGAGGCCGTCCTCCTCGTCCTGCGGGACGCCTTCGTGGAGCCGGTGCAGGCAGAGGTAGTTCGACCGGCCCTTGAGCATGGCGAACTGCGGGCGGCGGCGCAGCTGCGGATGCAGCGCGTCGACCGTCCGGGGAAGGTCGCGCTCGACGAGCTGGCGCTGGAGCGCCAGGGTGGCGGTGGCGACCACGACCCGCTCCCCCTGGGCCAGCGCCGGCACGAGGTAGCCGAGCGACTTGCCCGTGCCGGTTCCGGCCTGGACGAGGAGGTGGGAATTGTCGTCGATGGCCTCGGCCACGGCCTCGGCCATGGCGACCTGGCCGGGGCGCTCCGTGCCGCCGACGGCGGAGACGGCGGCGTGGAGGAGGTCGGGGAGGGATGGCTTCGTCATAGCGCTTCCAGCCTACGGGGCGACACTGACAGCCCGGTCACACGCACGCCTCACGCGAGCGGGTTGGGGACGGTCCCGTGGACGGCCGCGTGCGGGCGCTCGGGCCGGTCGCGGTAGCCGTCCAGGTGCAGACGGTTGCGGTTGAGGCAGAGCCGCTCGATCCGGGGCGTGAGGAGGTCGAAGAGCTCGAACCGTTCCTTCAGCTCGGGGAAGCGTGCTTGGTGGCGCAGGATCTCCGCGCGGACGAGGGCCCAGAATTCCGTCTCGGGGACGCCGAGTTGTTCCTCGCAGAGCGGTGCCAGATACCGGAAGACGCCGACGAAGAGCCCCGAATGGATGAACTGGATGAGGAAGTCGGGTTCCTCGGTGAGCAGCACCGAGCGGACGTCGGCCGGCATCGTGTCGTGCTCGGGAAGGGGCTGGGCGCTGATGTTCACGTCGTCGACGAAGTCCTTGATCGCCAGACGTACGGGCACGTCCTCGTCGTCGTAGACGACGATCGCGTTCTCGCCGTGCGGCGAGAAGACCGTGCCGTACCGGTAGAGGAAGTGCAGCAGCGGGGGCAGCAGGGCGCCGAAGAGGTGCCGGAGCCAGACGGCGGGGGCGAGTCCGGACCGCTCGACGAGCTCCGCGACGAAGGCCCGCCCGTTCGGGTCGGTGTGGAGCAGCGAGGCGAGGGTGCGGGCGCGCTCGCCGGGGGGCAGTCGGAGCGGCTCGCGCCAGATCGCGCCGAGGAGTTCCTTGTACTGGTACGGGACTTCGGGCAGTCGGTCGTAGAGGGGGTGCTCGACGGTGACGGACGCGACCTCGCCGAGGAGGATCACTCCGCACTCGTCCCGCAGGAACGCGTCGCCGTCGCGCAGCCCGTGGACCCAGGCGGTCACGGCGGGGGCGGCGACGGTCCGTTCGGTGGGCAGCCCGCGCCAGACGAGGGTGTTGAGGACCGACAGCGGGAGTTTGACGGTGCGCCTGTCGGGGCGGCTGGTGTTGAGGAACGTACGGACGGACTGCTGGGGCAGCCGGAGGTCGCCGTCGGCGGAGAGCGGGACGACGGTGCCGGCGGCCACGGCCGGGGCGTAGAGCGGGAGCAGGACCTCGTCCCACTGCCAGGGGTGGACGGGCAGCAGGAGGTAGCCGTCGGGTTCGTGGCCGCGGGCGGTGAGTTCGGCGCGGAAGGCGGCGTGGACCTCGGGGTCCAGTTCCTGGTCGTAGAGGCGGTCGGGGGTTTCGAGGCCGGCGACGCCCCGGTAGGCGGCGATGCGGTTGCTGACGGCGATCCATGGCAGTCGGGTGGCGCGGCGTGCCTCGGGGGCCCAGCGGGCGGCGTCGGTGGCGGAGAATCCGATGCGGCCCTTGTTGAGGACGAGCCAGGGGTGGCCGGTCTGGTGGCCTTCGAGTTCGGCGTAGGAGAGCTCGGCGAGCCGGTCGGCGGGGAGCGCCGAGCGGTCGAGGCGGGCGTCGGCGGCGAGGGTGGCGGAGAGTTCGCGGATGAGATGGCCGAGGGTGGCGCCGTCGAGCCGGAGGAGGCTCCGGGCGCGGACCAGGAAGTCGAGGGGGTCCGTCATGGGGCGGCCCTCGTGGGCGATCGAGTCGGCGGCGACCCGCCAGGCGCCGTAGGCGCCGCGGCGGGCACGGAAGGTGAGCGTGGTGCCGTCGTCGAGCCGGAGCGCGTGGTGGTCGGGCTCGCCGTCGTCGGCCGGGACGGGTTCGACGATCTCCTCGTAGGCGAACTCGGCGAGTGCTTTGGCGAGAAGGCGGGAGGAGACCCGGGTCCAGGTGGCGGAGGTCAGCTCGGGGGGCGCGAGCAGCTCGGGTTCCGGCGTGGTGGCGAGGGGCGTGGCGGGCTGTTCGGAGTCGTGGGGTGCAGGGGACGTCGACACGAGGACTCCTCGGGGTGGGAACCGCTGTGGGTCGAGCGGTGTATGTAAGGCAGAGGGGTGTTCACAGAGCGTGACGCAGGGAGCGTTCGCGGATCATGAGCGCGGCTCGTTTGTCGGGGAGGTCGACTTCCGCCGCGTAGCGGAAGCCGGCGCCGAGGAAGGCCGAGACGGAGGGGGTGTTGCGGATGTCGGGTTCGGCGACGACTCGGGTGCATCGGGGGCGGTGGTCGAGGACGAGCTCGGCGACGGCGTGCAGGAGGGCGGTGCCGACGCCCCGGCCGCGGTCGGTGACGCCTCCGACGAGGAGATGGATACCGGTGTCGTGGGGGCGGGCCGGGTAGTGCCGGGCGAGCGGGTCGAGATCGGCGCGGTAGATCTCGAAGTAGCTCATGGGCACGTCGTCGAGGACGCCGAGGCAGGGGACGCTCCGGCCGTCGCCCTGGAGCTGGGCGCGGAGGTGCTCGGCGGTCACGGTCTCGGGGCCGGCGAGCTCCCAGAAGGCGGCGACCGCGGGGTCGTTCATCCACCGGGTGAGGAGTGGCAGGTCGCGGTCGAGGCGGACGGGGAGGAGCTGGAAGGCGCCGAAGCGGGTGGTGGTCGGGTCCCAGTCGGCGACGGAGTCGAGGAGGTCTCCGCCGGAGGGGCCGCCGCCCGGGGCGGGCGACGGGCCATGTGACCGGGCGGATGACGGGGCTCCGGCGGCGAGGAGGGCGACGAGGTCGTCGACCCTCAGGTCGAGGGTGTCGTCCCAGGGCGGTCCTACCGGGGGTCTGGTGGGTGGCACGGTGTCGCTCTCCTCTCGGCGGTGCGCTCGGGGCGTGGGTGCTCCGGCTGCGGGTTCAGGTGCGGAGGGGGTTGGTGACGGTGACGTAGACGGACTGGGTGTCGACCGGCCCGACGAGCTCGTCGAGGCCGTGCAGGCGGGTGAGGAGGTTGGCCTTGCTGCGCAGGGTCGCGGCCTCCAGGAGCCGGTGCGGAAGGGGTGAGCCCAGGCTCGTGGCGGAGGTGAGGAAGCTGCGGAGGGCGGCGAGCAGGACGCGCTCGTCGGCGAGGTGCTGGGCGCCGAAGGCGCCGATCAGACCGAGGACGTTGTTGATGCCGAGGTAGTAGGCGAAGCGCTCGTCGGTGACCTGGTCGGAGACGAAGGTGTCGCTGTGGGCGCCGATGCCGGGCAGCCGGGTCTCCAGCTCGCCGCGGTGTGACTCGCGGAAGTAGTAGCCCTGGTTGTCGCGGTAGCGGCCGCCGACGGGCCAGCCTTCGGGGTCCAGGAGCACCAGGGTGTTCTGTTGGTGGGCCTCCAGGGCGATGCCGGCGTGTCCGTCGAGCCAGAGGATGGGCCGGACGACCTGGTCGAGGTAGCGCAGGAACCACTCGGCGGCGACGGCCGTGGTGGGGCGGCCGGTGCGGGTGGAGAGCCGGCCGATGACGTCGGCGAGCCGGGAGCGCATGGTGGTGGCCCCGGGCCAGGGGCGGGGGGTGGTGAGGGAGGCGATGCAGACGGCGTCGTCGCCGGGCCCGAAGGGGTTGTGGCGGATCATGACGTCGAGTCCGGGGACGGGCGTGCCGTCCGCCGTGTCCACGGCGAGCCAGGCGGGGTCGCGGATGATGTCGAAGCCGGGGTGGGCCGCCTGCCATTCGTCGACGAGGCCGGTGCGCAGGAGCCGGTGGACCTCGACGCCGCGGTGGAGTTCCTTGCGGAGGTTCTCGCGGCGGGAGTTGGTGATGCGCAGGCCGAGGGAGAGCTTGAGCATCGCCCGTGCGCCGGGGCGGTGGACGGTGCGGACGGAGGAGGTGGGGTGCCAGGGGCTGCCGTGGAGGCCGAGGTCGTGGAGGAGGCCTGCGTCGAGGAGCTCGCGGACCTCGGGGCGGTGCAGGAGCTCGCGGGCCTGCCAGGGGTGCAGGGGCAGTGGTGCGGTGCCGGCGGGGAGGGTGAGCCCCTCGGCGAGGCCGGCGGTGAGCTGTTCCGCGGTGACGTGGCGGCCCTGCTCGGTCCAGGCGGAGTCGGCGGCCAGGACGTTGGGGTCGACGGCGACCCAGTGGAGGGGGAAGGAGCCGTGGAGTTCGGGTGAGTAGAGCCGTGCCTCGGCCTCGGAGAGTCCTTCGCGGCTCTTGGGCGTGGGGTGCAGGGGGTGGCCGAGCAGGAGGGACTGTTCGGCGGCGAGGAAGAGGTCGGCGTCCGGATGGGGGTGGGGGCTGAGGCGGCGTTCGGTGAGGAAGTCGGCGGTGCGCCGGGCGGAGTCGGCGACCCGGCCGACGAGTTCGGTGCCCTCGGGGCGGCCGGTCTCGCGGCTGAGCAGGGCGGCGACGGTGACGGCGTCGACGGTCGGGACGGAGGCCGGGAGGCCTTCGAGGGAGGGGGCGCCGAAGCGGTGCCAGCCGGTGGCCGACCAGTAGCGGACGGGGACGAGGAGGGCGGTGCCGCTGGCGTCGAGGGGGACGCGCAGGGTGGTGGAGTCGGGGGCTGGCAGGTTCTTCTCCCGGACCCAGCAGCGGAGCAGGCTCTCGATGGTCGCCACGTCGGCGGCGCGCTGGGGGTCGGGGTCGTCCAGGGGGTCGGGCGCGGTGGCTCCGGCGGCGGCCGGGCGGGGCGGCCGTGGGTCGTACGGTCCGACGTGTTGGCGCGGGACGGTGGGCTCCTCGACGGCGAGGGGCGCTGCGGTCTCGGTCGCCGGGGAGGTGGGGGTGGCGTTCACGGGGCTTCCTTGGGGTGGGGCCGGGGGCGGGTCCGGGGTCAGTGGGACAGTCCGGGGGTGGTCCGGGGTGCGCCCGTCGTGGGGGTGTGGGCCCGTTCGGCCGCGGCCAGGGCGTCGGCGAAGCGGTCGAGGACCGCGGTGGCCTGTTCGTCGGTGAGGGTGAGCGGGGGCAGGAGCCGGACCACCGCGGAGTGGCGGCCGCCGAGTTCGACGATGAGTCCGCGGGCGAGGCACTCCCGCCGGACGGCGAGGGCCAGGGCGGGGGCGGCGGGCGGGGCCGGGTCGTCCGGGCCGGCCGCGTCGGGGTCGACGAGTTCGACGCCGATCATCAGGCCGCGGCCTCGGACGTCGCCGACGCAGGGGTGGGCGGCGGCGAGGCCCTGGAGTCGGCCGAGGATGCGGGCGCCGAGAATGCCGGCCCGTTCGGCGAGCTTGTTCTCGCGGACGTACGCGAGGGTGGCCGTTCCGGCGGCCATGGCGAGCTGGTTGCCGCGGAACGTGCCGGCGTGGGCGCCGGGTTCCCAGGCGTCGAGCTCGGACCTGTAGACGATGACGGCGAGCGGGAGGGAGCCGCCGATGGCCTTGGAGAGGACCATCACGTCGGGCACGACACCGCTGTGTTCGACGGCCCAGAACGCGCCGGTGCGGCCGACGCCGGTCTGGACCTCGTCGACGACGAGCGGGACGGAGCGGTCGGCGGTGATCCGGCGCATCCGGCGCATCCAGTCGTCGGGGGCGGGGATGACCCCGCCTTCGCCCTGGACGGCCTCGACGATCATTCCGGCGGGGGTGGTGACGCCGCTCTTGGGGTCGTCGAGGAGGTTCTCGGTCCAGCGGGCGGCGAGTTCGGCGCCGCGGTCGCCGCCGACGCCGAAGGGGCAGCGGTAGTGCTGCGGGTAGGGCAGCCGGGTCACGCGGACGTCGGTCGCTCCGCCGGAGGCGGAGAGGGCTCCGGCCGTCATGCCATGGTAGGCGCCGGTGAAGGCGAGGAGTCCGTCGCGGCCGGTGGCGGTGCGGACGAGTTTGAGGGCCGCTTCGACGGCGTCCGTGCCGGCCGGTCCGCAGAACTGGATGCGGGCGTTGTCGGCGAGTTCGCCCGGCAGGGTGGCGAACAACTCTGAGGTGAAGGCGTCCTTGAGGGGGGTGGCGAGGTCGAGGACGTGGAGCGGTGCGCCCGAGTCGAGGACCTTCCTGATCGCCTCCAGGACCACGGGGTGGTTGTGTCCCAGCGCGAGGGTCCCGGCACCGGAGAGGCAGTCCAGGTAACGGCGGCCGTCCGCACCCTCGATGGTCAGGCCGCGGGCCCGCACGGGGACGATCGGCAGGGACCGGGCGTAGGTGCGGGCGGCGGACTCGCGCTGCGACTGGCGGCGCAGGATCGCCTCGTACCCGGCCCCTGGGTCCGTCGCGTCGCCCGTCGGGCTCCGCACCTGCGCGGCCGGTGCGACGGCAGGAGCTGATTCGGTCACGGCCACGGCTCGGTGTCCTCCCGCTGTAACGGTTGCGTTGCACATCGGGACGTCGCGGAGCCGCCGCAAGGGCCGTCCTGAACGCCGCCGTTGTGTCCCCCGTACGTACCAACGACGGGAACTGCCGGGGATCACGGGCCGGGTGACAAGAACTTGGCGTGTCCCGGATCACGGCACGGCAACGGCTGAACGGCATTCGGAACCGGCGGCGGGGCAGGTACCGTCCCCTCCGGCACCGGCATAGTGGGGGGCCGCCGGTCGCCGTCCGCGAGGACGCGGCCATCGTTCACCCATGCACACATTGATGTAGTCCCAGGGGGATCACGAGATGCGATCGATTCGCCCGCTGCTGATGGCGGCTTCCGCCGTCGCGGCGCTGACGCTCACCGCGACGGCCTGCGGCCCGAGCGAGGAGAACGCGGGAGACAAGCCCAGCGCGCCCGCGAGCCAGAACCCGGCCGACAAGATCCAGATTCCGGAGGACCTGAAGGACCGCCTGAAGGAACACGGGATCGACCTCGACAAGTGGCGCGACGGCGAGTGGAAGAACTGGGACCGCGACACGTGGCTCCGTGAGGCCAAGGACTTCGTCAATCCGATCATCGAGGACCTCTGGGACCCGGACCGGATGCGGGAGGCCGAGCGCCCCGACAAGCCGGTCGAGGAGGAGGACATCTCGGGTGACGAGGGTGTCACCGACCCGACTCCCGCCGCGGTGAAGGCGAAGGCCGTCGCCCCCAAGTACCACGGCAACGCGCCCGAGGCCGGGAAGGTCTTCTTCGACGGCCCCGAGGGCTCGCTGGTCTGCTCGGCCACCGTGGTGCAGGACCCGGCCCACCCGGGCAAGTCCAACCTGGTCTGGACGGCCGGGCACTGCGTACACAAGGGCAAGCAGGGCGGCTGGTACCGCAACATCGCCTTCGTGCCCTCGTACAACGACTCCGCGCTGCCGACCTCCGAGCTGGAGAAGGCGACGCGGGAGCAGATCGCGCCGTACGGCGTGTGGTGGGCGGACTGGGTCAAGACCTCCGACCAGTGGATCGCCCAGGGCGCGTCCACGGGCGGCGCCGGAGCCCCGTACGACTTCGCGGTCATCCAGGTGACCCCGGAGAAGGGCGGTTCGGGCAAGTCGCTGGAGGAGACGGTCGGTTCGGCCCTCCCGGTGGAGTTCAACGCGCCTGCCGTGCCGAAGGTCGCGAGCCTGACGGCGACCGGTTACCCGGCGGCGCCGCCGTTCGACGGCCAGAAGATGTTCCAGTGCCAGGACAAGCCGGGCCGGCTGTCGCTGAAGGCGGAGCAGCCGACGATGTACCGGATCGGCTGCACCATGACCGGTGGTTCGTCCGGCGGTGGCTGGGTGGCCGAGGGCAGTGACGGCAAGCCGGCGCTGGTGTCGAACACCTCGATCGGCCCGTCGACGGCCGGCTGGCTCGCGGGTCCGCGTCTCGGACCCGAGGCCAAGGCCATCTTCGACGAGGTCAGCAAGAAGTACGCCGGGCAGTAGACACGGCACGGAGGCGGGGCCCGCGGGTCCCGCCTCCACCCATGTCCGGTCGGCGGCCCACGTCCCGGACGCGGAACTCATCACAGGGGGAATGCACATCATGCGTTCTGTACGACTCACACCGGCCGTCCTCGGCCTGGCCGCGGCGCTCGCGCTGACCGCCACGGCCTGCGGCCCCACCGAGACCCCGGCGGCCGACAAGCCGGCCACGGGGGCGAGCAGCTCCGCGCCCGCCGCCGACGGCGCCGGCGACGACCTCGCCAAGGACCTCGCCGACAAGCTCAAGAAGCACGGCGTCGACCTGGACAAGTGGAAGGACGGCGAGTGGAAGAACTGGGACGAGGCGACCTGGCTCCGTGAGGCCGAGGACTTCGTCAATCCGGTGATCGACGGCCTCTGGGACCCGACGCGTATGCAGTCGGCGAAGAGCCCTGACCAGACGATCACCGCGCAGGCCGGCACGGGCGGCACCGATCCGACGCCCCGGCCCGTCAAGGCGCAGCGCGAGAAGACGCCGTACCACCGCAACGCGGCCCCGGTCGGGAAGATCTTCTTCGACTCGCCCGAGGGTCACATGGTCTGTTCCGGCACCATAGTGAAGGACCCGCGCCGGCCCGGGAAGTCCAACATGGTCTGGACGGCCGGGCACTGCGTCCACGCGGGCAAGCGCGGCGGCTGGTACCGCAACATCACCTTCGTGCCGGCCTACAACGACCTCGGCAAGTCGCCCGCCGCCCTGCGCAACGCGCAGCCGCACGAGATCGCGCCGTACGGCCAGTACTGGGCCGACTGGGCGGTGGCCTCGGGCGAGTGGATCCAGCGCGGCGGTACGAGCCAGGCCTGGCCGTACGACTACGCCGTGCTGCACGTGCAGCCCGAGCGGGGCCGCAAGTCGCTGGAGGAGACCGTCGGTGCCGCGCTGCCGGTCGACTTCTCCGCGCCGACGGCCGCGCAGGCCGGGACGATGGGTGCCTGGGGCTACCCGCAGGCACCGCCGTACAACGGGCTGATCATGCACAAGTGCCTCGACCGCGCGACGCGGCTCACCACGGCCCCGGCCACGCCGACGATGTACCGGATCGGCTGCACGATGACGGCCGGTTCCTCGGGCGGGGGCTGGTTCCGTGCGCTGCCGAACGGGAAGACGGCGCTGGTGTCGAACACGTCGATCGGCCCGGCCGGCAGCAACGGCTGGCTCGCCGGACCGCAGCTGGGCAAGGGGGCCAAGGCGGCCCACGAGATGGTCAGCAAGAAGTTCGCCCGCTGATCCGAGCGATCACAGGGCACCGCACCGCATCACGACAGAGGGCGCTGTCCTCCTCCCCCGAACGGGAGGAGGACAGCGCCCTCCGTGGTCGTGCCGTGGCTCAGTGCGCGGCGGGAACGTACGGCGCGAGCATCGCCGCCAGCTCCTCGTGCACCCGGGCCTTGAGCAGGGTGCCCTCCGGGGTGTGCTCCTCGGACTGCACCTCACCCTCGGCGTGCACCCGCGAGACGAGGCCGCCCTGCGTGTACGGCACGAGGGCTTCGAGCTCGACCTCGGGGCGCGGCAGTTCGGCGTCGATGAGCGCGAGCAGCTGCTCGATGCCCTGGCCCGAACGGGCCGAGACCGCGATGGAGTGCTTCTCCATCCGCAGCAGGCGCTGGAGGACCAGCGGGTCCGCCGCGTCCGCCTTGTTGACGACGACGATCTCCTTGACGTTCACCGCGCCGACGTCCCGGAAGACCTCGCGCACGGCGGCCAGCTGCTCCTCCGGAGCCGGGTGGGAGCCGTCCACCACGTGCAGGATGAGGTCGGAGTCCCCGACCTCCTCCATGGTGGAGCGGAACGCCTCGACCAGGTGGTGCGGCAGGTGCCGGACGAAGCCGACGGTGTCGGCCAGGGTGTAGACCCGGCCGGTGGGCGTCTCGGCCCGGCGCACGGTCGGGTCGAGGGTGGCGAACAGGGCGTTCTCCACGAGGACGCCCGCGCCGGTGAGGCGGTTGAGCAGGGAGGACTTGCCCGCGTTGGTGTAGCCGGCGATCGCGACCGACGGCACCTTGTTGCGGCGGCGCTCCTGCCGCTTGATGTCGCGGCCGGTCTTCATCTCCGCGATCTCCCGGCGCATCTTCGCCATCTTCTCGCGGATGCGGCGCCGGTCGGTCTCGATCTTGGTCTCACCGGGACCGCGGGTGGCCATGCCGCCACCGCCGCCGCCACCCATCTGACGGGACAGCGACTGACCCCAGCCTCGCAGTCGCGGCAGCATGTACTGCATCTGCGCGAGTGCGACCTGTGCCTTGCCCTCTCGGGACTTGGCGTGCTGGGCGAAGATGTCGAGGATGAGGGCGGTCCGGTCGACCACCTTCACCTTGACGACGTCTTCGAGGGCGATGAGCTGGCCGGGGCCGAGTTCGCCGTCGCAGACGACGGTGTCGGCGCCGGTCTCGACCACGATGTCGCGCAGTTCGCGCGCCTTGCCGGAGCCGATGAAGGTCGCCGGGTCCGGCTTGTCACGGCGCTGGATCACGCCGTCGAGCACGAGGGCGCCCGCCGTCTCGGCGAGGGCCGCGAGCTCCGCCAGGGAGTTCTCCGCGTCCTGCACGGTCCCCGAGGTCCAGACGCCGACCAGCACGACGCGCTCCAGGCGCAGCTGGCGGTACTCGACCTCGGTGACGTCCTCGAGCTCGGTGGAGAGGCCGGCGACGCGCCGCAGGGCCGCGCGCTCGGAGCGGTCGAACTGCTCGCCGTCCCGCTCTCCGTCGATCTCGTGGCTCCAGGCGACGTCCTCTTCCATCAGGGCATCGGCCCGAAGGCTCTCGGTACGGTTCGTCTCCGCGAAGCGCTGCTCGTCCTGGGAAGGGGAAGAAGAGGAGGTCATTGGGTCCTTACGTCGAATGACGTCGCCTGACAGCGACGAAGCTGGTTCTGTATCCGTCGCAACGCGTGACGGCGCCGGAAGATTCCCGGTTCCGGCCGCGTCGCCGACCTGATGATGGTGGCACGGCCCGGCGGGGCCCGTCACCCGGGTTTCGGCGCGGTCCCGGCGGCCTCGGGCGGGCGGGTGCGCCAGTCGGGGTGCCCGGGCATGGGCGGGGTCTTCGCCGCGTACAGCCAGTCGCGGAAGAAGGCGGTGAGGTCCCGTCCCGCGATCTCGCCGGCCAGGGCCGTGAAGTCGGCGGTCGTGGCGGTGGAGTCCCGGTGGTCCGCGACCCAGCGGCGCTCCAGGCGCTGGAAGGCCTCGGTGCCGATCTCCTGCCGGAGGGCGTAGAGGACGAGGGCGCTGCCGTCGTAGACGACGGGCCTGAAGAGGCTGATCTTGTGGCCGGGCGAGGGCGGCTCGGGCGCTGCGGGCGGGCCGCCGGCGGCCCGCCACTCGTCGGAGGCCGCGTAGGCCGCCTTCATGCGCTTCTCCAGGGATCTGCCGGCCTTCTCCTCCGCGTACAGCGCCTCGTACCAGCTCGCGTGTCCCTCGTTGAGCCAGAGGTCGGACCAGGTGCGGGGCGAGACGCTGTCGCCGAACCACTGGTGGGCCAGCTCGTGCACCATGATCGAGTCGACGTACCACTCCGGGTAGCCGGGCTCCGTGAACAGGCCCCGCTCGAAGAGGGAGAGGGTCTGCGTCTCCAGCTCGAAGCCCGTTTCGGCGTCGGCGACGAGCACGCCGTACGTCTCGAAGGGGTACGGGCCGACCTGCCGCTCCATCCACTCCAGCTGGCCGGGGGTCTTGCGGAGCCAGGGCTCCATCAGCTCCCGGTCGGCGGTCCGCACCACGTCCCGTACGGGCAGGCCGCCGGGGCCGCTCCGGTGCACGACGGTGGAGCTGCCGATGGAGACCTGGGCGAGTTCCGTGGCCATGGGGTGGCGCGTGCGGTACGTCCAGGTGGTGGTGGCGCCGTGGTCGACGCGGCCGGCGGGCAGGCCGTTGGCGACGGCGGTGAGCGCGCGGGGGGCGGTGATCCGGAAGGTGAAGTACGCCTTGTCGGCGGGGTGGTCGTTGGAGGGGAAGACGCGGTGGGCGGCGTCCGCCTGGTTGGCCATGGCGAGGCCGTCGCCGGTCCGGACCCAGCCGCCGGTGTCGGCGGGGCCGGTGGGGTCGCTGGTGTGCGTGACGGTGATCTCGACGGGTTCGCCGGCGTCGATCGGCACGGCGGGGGTGATGATCAGGTCCTCGCCGCTGCTCGTGTACGAGGCCGGCAGGTCGTCGACGGTGACGGCGGAGACGGTCCCGTGGGTGAAGTCGAGGTTGAGCCGCTCCAGGTCCTCGGTGGCGAGGGCGTCGATCCGGGTCACGGCGGCGAGCGGCTTCGTGTTGACCCCCGGGTAGGTGAGGTCGAGGTCGTACGCGAGGACGTCGTAGCCGGGGTTGCCGAGGTGCGGGAAGAGCGGGTCGCCGATGCCGAGCGGCGCCGGTGCGGGCAGCGCGGCGGCGACGAGCCCGGTCGAGGCGGCGACGAGGACGGCTGCGCGCAGCCACCGCGCGCGGGGCAGGGGGTTTCGGACGAGCGGCATGGGCCAGGCCTTTCCGGAGGACTGGCCCTACGGCTACCAGGGGTTTCCCCGCTCCTCCGGGCGGCGCGCTCGCCCGCCACCCGAAGGGGTCATGTCGGGTCGCGTCGGTTCACGCCGTGCCGTGCCCTGTCCTGCTGGCGGTTCACGTCGTACACCCCCGGTACGTCCCGCATGGCCCGCATCAGGGCGGGGAGCCCGGCCGCGTCGGGGAGGTGGAGGGTGTACGTGTGGCGGACGCGCTGTTCGCTGGGCGGCTCGACGGTCGCGGAGACGACGGCCGCCCCGGCGGTGGCGATGGCCTCGGTGAGGTCGGCGAGGAGGCGCGGCCTGCCGAAGGACTCGGCGACGAGGGTGACCCGGCACTGTGCGGTGTCGCCCCAGCGGACGGTGACGGGCTCGCGGCCCACCCCACGCATGGTCTCGACGGCCGCGCAGGCGGCCCGGTGGACGGTGACCGAGCCGCCGCGGACGCGGAATCCGGTGATCTCGTCGGGCGGTACGGGGGTGCAGCAGCCGGCGGGGCGGACGGCGGCGGGCGGCTCGCCCTCCAGGTCGGCGTGGAGCACGGCGCCGGACCGCCGGTCGGCGGGGACGTTGACCTGGGGCCGGGGACCGGCGTCGGCGGGGGCCGCGGCCGCTTCGGGGTGGGCCTGGAGCCAGCCGGTGATCGCGATCCGCGCGGCGGCGGTACGGGCGTGGTCGAGCCACTCGGGAGAGGGCCCGGACACGGTGTCCTGGGCGAGCAGCAGCTGGACGGTGTCCCCGTCGCCGAGGACGGTGCTCAGGGGGGCGAGGCGGCCGTTGACCCGCGCGCCGAGGCAGCCGTGGGCGGCCTCGCCGTGCTGGGCGTAGGCGGCGTCGACACAGCTGGCTCCGGTGGGCAGGCTGATCGTGCCGGGGGCGCTGCCGTCGGCGCTGAAGACGGTGATCTCGTCGTCCTCGGCGAGGTGGGCGCGGAGCGAGCTCCAGAAGGTGTCGGGATCGGGGGCGGACTGCTGCCAGTCGAGGAGCCGGGAGAGCCAGCCGGGGCGGGTGGGGTCGACGCGCTCGCCGTCCTCGGCCTGCGGGTCGGGGGTGGGGACGTGGACGGGCGGCCCCGGGGGCGGCGTGGGACCGGTGTCCGGTTCCTGGCCCGTGTACGGACTGCCGAGGGCGACGACTCCGGCCTCGGCGACCGTGTGCATCCGGTGGGTCCTGATGAGGATCTCGGCCACGGCCCCGTCGGGGGCGGCGATCGCGGTGTGCAGGGACTGGTACAGGTTGAACTTGGGGGCCGCGATGAAGTCCTTGAACTCGGAGATCACCGGGGTGAAGCAGGTGTGGAGCTCGCCGAGGACCCCGTAGCAGTCGGCGTCCTCGGCGACGAGGACGAGGAGCCGCCCGAAGTCGCAGCCGCGCAGCTCGCCGCGCTTGAGGCGGACGCGGTGCACGGAGACGAAGTGCCGGGGCCGGACGAGGACCTCGGCGCCGATGCCGGCCTCGCGGAGGACGGCGCCGACCTGTTCGGCCACGGCGTCGAGGGCGTCTCCCGCGTGGGAGTTCTCGGCGATGAGGGCGCGGGTGTTCTCGTACTCCTCGGGATGGAGGATCGCGAAGACGAGGTCCTCCAGCTCGGTCTTGAGGGCTTGGACCCCGAGCCGTTCGGCGAGGGGGATGAGGAAGTCCCGGGTGACCTTGGCGATCCTGGCCTGTTTCTCGGGCCGCATCACGCCGAGGGTGCGCATGTTGTGGAGACGGTCGGCGAGTTTGATCGACATGACCCGGACGTCGTTGCCGGTGGCGACGAGCATCTTGCGGAAGGTCTCGGGTTCGGCGGCGGCGCCGTAGTCGATCTTCTCCACCTTGGTGACGCCGTCGACGAGGTAGGCGACCTCGTCGCCGAACTCCCGGCGCACCTGGTCGAGCGTCACCTCGGTGTCCTCGACGGTGTCGTGGAGGAGCGAGGCGGTCAGGGTGGTGGTCTCCGCGCCGAGTTCGGCGAGGATGAGCGTGACGGCGAGCGGGTGCGTGATGTACGGCTCGCCGCTCTTGCGGAACTGGCCGCGGTGCGAGGACTCGGCGAGGACGTAGGCCCGGCGCAGCACCGCGAGGTCGGCCTCGGGGTGGTGGGCCCGGTGCGCCTCGGCGACATGGCTGATGGCGTCGGGCAGCCGGTCACGGGGGGCCGGTCCCGCGGTGGCGCCCAGCAGGGCGGCGCGGCCGAGGCGGCGCAGGTCGATCCGGGCGCGTCCGCGTCTGCGGACGGTCGTGTCGGTGACGGCGGCGTCGGCCGCGCTCACAGGGTTGGTGGCCTCTGCGCTCATGGGGCACCTCCGGCAACGTCGACCGGCGGTGGGCGGGCCAGGCGTGCCCTGGGGGCCGGTGCTTGATGCTACCGACCCCACCACGTGGCGCAGTCACGCTCTCGCTCAGCGTGAATCGGATCACCCATTCGAGCGACAAATCAGTCGTTGACTGTTTCGATTCCCTGGATTCCCGCGGGAACGGACAGCCACGCCGGGTCGATGGTGCCCTCGGCGACGATGACGGCGGGTCCGGTCATCTCGATCTCGCCGTCGGGGTGCTCGGTGATGACGAGGGTCCCGCCGAGGACGTCGACGGTGTACGTGACGGGGGTGCCGCTCGCGGTCGGGTCGGCGCCGTCGCGGCGGGCCGTGGCGACGGCGACGGCGCACGCGCCCGTGCCGCAGGAGCGGGTCTCGGCGGCGCCGCGCTCGTGGACCCGCATGGCGACGTGCCGGGGGCCGCGGTCGGCGACGAACTCGATGTTCACCCCGTCCGGGTAGACCGCGGCGGGCTCGTAGGGCGGCTCCGTGAGGAGGTTGCCCGCGTGGCCGAGGTCCTCGACGAAGGCGACCGCGTGCGGATTGCCCATGTTCACGTTCCGCGCGGGCCAGCTGCGGCCGTCGACGGTGACGGTGACCCCGGCCTCGGACAGGACCGCGCGGCCCATGGAGACGGTGACGGAACCGTCCTTGTCGAGGTGGACGCGCTTGACCCCGCCGCGGGTGGCGACGTCGACCTCGCCCGCGGTGACGTGCCCGGCGTGCTGGAGGTAGCGGGCGAAGACCCGGACCCCGTTGCCGCACATCTCGGCGACCGAGCCGTCGGCGTTCCGGTAGTCCATGAACCACTCGGCCTCGTCGGCCAGGTGCCGCGCCTCGGGGTGGGCGGCGCTGCGCACGACGTGCAGCAGCCCGTCCCCGCCGATGCCGGCCCGTCGGTCGCAGAGCCGGGCGACGGAGGCCGGGCTCAGCTCGACGGCGTTGTCCGCGTCGGGGACGATCACGAAGTCGTTCTCGGTGCCGTGGCCCTTGAGGAAGGGGAGCGGCGAGGTCTGCGTGCTGGTCACGAGATCAACTGTACGGGGCGGGTCCGACAGCCGGCGCGGCCGTCCACAGGGCGGCCGGGGTCCGTCGGGGCCTGGGCCGCGCTCAGCGGAGGCGGGCGACGCGCCAGACGGCCAGGGCGACCAGGACGGCGATCGTCGCCACGTACAGGGCGAGGACACGCCAGTCGGGGCGCTCGCCCGAGCCGCGCTGCGGAAGGCCGGGCCAGGTGTAACCGACCTTGCGGGCGGCCATCATGCCCCAGCCCGCCGCGCAGGAACTGATGAGCAGTCCGAGCATGGCGAGGACGGCGCCGCCGTCACCCGAACCGAAGGCGAGCGGGAACGCGAACATCAGGGAGCCGACGGCGGCGAGGCCGACGATCGGGGCGAGCTGCCAGATCCGCAGGCGCCGCTGCGGCCTGAGCTCGACCTCCACCTCGACGGCGTCCACCTCGACGGCGGTGCCTTCCGCGTCGTCAGGACCGTCCGGTGTCAGGCCCGGGGCCCCGACCGGGGCATCGCCCGTCGAGTCGCCCAGGACCGCTTCCTGCTGTTCTCTGTCGCGAGGGCCGGCCTCCATCGCCACGCGCCCTCCCCACTCGGACTCCACTTGGTCGATCGATGCTCGATGATGGCACGCTCCTGACCGCCTGACTGACGGGCAGGGCGTCCCGATGCCATCACGTGATCAGGCTGTAACCGCTCGTTCGACCAACGACAGCGCCTCTCGCGGGAGTTCCCCGCGATGATCAACGGCTCCGCTGAGCCAGTGGACGCGCGGGTCGCGGCGGAACCAGGAGTCCTGGCGACGGGCGAAGCGCTTGGTGGCGCGTACGGTCTCGGCGCGCGCCTCGTCCTCGGTGCACTCCCCCGCCAGCGCGGCGAGGACCTGCTGATAGCCGAGGGCGCGGGCGGCGGTGCGGCCCTCGCGCAGGCCCCGCGCCTCCAGGGTGCGCACCTCGTCGACGAGGCCGGCCTCCCACATCCGGTCCACGCGCGCGGCGATCCGCTCGTCCAGCTCGGGGCGGCCCACGTCGACGCCGATCTGGACGGTGTCGTAGACGGAGTCGTGTCCGGGCAGGTTGGCGGTGAAGGGCTTGCCCGTGATCTCGATGACTTCGAGCGCGCGGACGATGCGGCGTCCGTTGCTGGGCAGGATCGCGCGGGCCGCCTCGGGGTCGGCCTCGGCGAGTCGGGCGTGCAGGACGCCCGAGCCGCGCTCCTCCAGCTCGGCTTCCAGCCGGGCCCGGACGGCGGGGTCGGTGCCGGGGAACTCCAGGGCGTCGACGGCCCCTCGTACGTACAGGCCGGAACCGCCGACGAGGACGGGGGTGCGGCCGGCCGCGAGCAGTCGGTCGATCTCGGCGCGGGCCAGTCGCTGGTACTCGGCGACGCTGGCGGCCTCGGTCACGTCCCAGATGTCGAGGAGGTGGTGCGGGACGCCGTCCCGTTCCTCCAGCGTCAGTTTGGCGGTCCCGATGTCCATCCCCCGGTAGAGCTGCATCGAGTCGGCGTTGACGACCTCGCCGCCGAGCTGCTGGGCCAGGAATACACCCAGATCGGACTTTCCGGCCGCAGTGGGACCGACTACGGCGATGACCCGCGGGGCGGGAGCTGCGCTTCTCACCGCACCAGTCTCGCAAACCTCCCGGCCCGTCCCCGAACGAGCTACGTGACGACCCCCATCCGGCTTCGTTGCCTGTTGCGAGGTTCCGGCCGTCGATCACCGCCGAGCCCCTCCCATCCGAGTACGCTATGGAGTGAATATGGGCGTTTTTGCAGTGTTTCGCCGTAAGAAGAAGGATGTGGTCGAGGCCTCGTCGGAGGAGACCGGGGCCGTCGTGGCGTCGGAGGACGACGAGGTGACGGAGGCGAAGGCGGAGACGGAGACGGAGGCCGCGGAGATCCGTGCCGGGATCGACGCCGATGCCGGCGCCGACACCGACGTCGAGGTCGATGAGGACGTCGATGGCGGTGGCGACGCGGCTGCCCGCATCGACGTCGATGGCGCCGACAAGGCCGAGGCCGCCTCCGAGGTCGTGGAGATCCCGAAGCAGCAGTCGGCCGAGGCCGCCGCGGACAACGAGGCAGGCGAAGGCGCCCGCAAGTAGGCCCCCGGGGTCCTGGGGGCAGGACACGAAACACGGAACACGGATCCCCCGAGGGTCCGCGGAGGGAAGGTGCCCCATGGGTCTCCTGGATTCGCTGAAGGCCAAGCTCGCCCCTGCCAAGGACAAAGTGGCCGACCTCGCGCAGCAGCACGGGGACAAGATCGACCACGGTCTCGACAAGGCCGCGAAACTGGTCGACGAGAAGACCAAGGGCAAGTACAGCGACAAGATCCAGTCCGGTACGGGCAAGGCCAAGGACGTAGTGGAACGGATCGGCCACAAGGACGACGGCACTCCCGGGAGTGGCGGCACGACCCCGCCGCCGGCCGCCTGACGACCGGCGTCACCCGTAGACGACAGTTCCCCTCCGCACGGCGTATGTCGTGTGTCGTGTGTCGTCCTGTCAGGACCAGGCGGCGACGATGTACTCCACGCCGTACGGGGCGTCCTCATGGAGGAGTCGACCTTCCAGCCCCGCGCCCTCGGCGGCGCCCGCCAGGACCTGCCAGGGCGCGCGGCCGGCCGCCTTCAGCTCGTACGCGAGCTCCTCGTCGAGCGCGAGCAGCGCGGGCACGTCTGCGGTGCCCAGGGCGCGGGCGGCCCCGGCGTCGAAGCCGGCCGCTCGTTCGTCCAGGTAGCCGGGCGCCTTCACGGTCCGGCAGGCGCTGCCGTCCCCCATCACGAGGAGCGCGACCCGTCCGGCGGAGGCGGCGAGCTCACGGCCGGTCGCGGCGCAGGCCTCCGCCGTCTCCCGCTCGCCCACGCCCCGGCCCTCGACGGGCGCGTCGGCCCAGTCGGCGCGGCCGAGCAGCCAGGCGCCGACGGCCAGGCTCGCGGGCAGGGAGCGGTCGGCGGCGGGCCCGTCACCGAGGCGTACGGAGACGTCGACCCCGAAGCCGGCGAAGGAACCCGTCGAGCCGGCCGGGAAGACGCCGGCGGCGTCCGCGGCGGCGGGGCCGACGACGTACAGCCGGTCGGGGCGCGAGGCGGCGAGCAGTCCGACGGCGTCGGCGCAGGCCGTGCGCGCGGCGTCCAGCTCGGGGGCGGCGCCGGTCGCGACCTCGGGCAGGAGGAGCGGCGGACAGGGGCAGACGGCTGCGGCGACAAGCATGATCCGCACCCTACTGCGCGGCCGGTCGCGCTCCCCCGTCGACGCCGGGCGCGGCGCCCTCACGGCCACCGGGCGCCACGCTCTCATGACCACCGGTCGACACGGCCTGACGGCCACCGGGCGCCACGCCCTGATGGCCCCAGGGCGCCGCGCCCTCGTCGTCCCCCGCCACGCGCCCCCAGGCGCGCGCCCTCGTGGTCAGTGGCTCCCGCAGGCCGGTGCGTCGGCTGCCGGGAGCGGCTCCGGGACGCCGATCTTCGGGAGGCCGAGGAGCACGCCCGCAGGCTTCGCGGCGGCCGCCGTGGTGCGCTTCTCCCAGGCGTCGCCGGCGCGGGTACGGCGTACCGACGTCGTCGGGCCCTCGGCGAGCAGGTGGTGCGGGGCGGCGTAGGTGATCTCGACCGTCACGACGTCCCCGGGCCGGACGTCCTGCTCCGGCTTGGTGAAGTGGACGAGCCGGTTGTCGGGGGCGCGGCCGGAGAGGCGGTGCGTGGCGCCGTCCTTGCGGCCCTCGCCCTCGGCGACCATGACCTCCAGAGTGCGGCCGACCTGCTTCTTGTTCTCCTCCCAGGAGATCTCCTCCTGGAGCGCGACGAGGCGCATGTAGCGCTCCTGCACGACGTCCTTGGGGATCTGGCCGTCCATCTCGGCGGCCGGGGTGCCGGGGCGCTTGGAGTACTGGAAGGTGAAGGCGTTCGCGAAGCGGGCCTCGCGGACGGCGTGCATCGTCTGCTGGAAGTCCTCCTCGGTCTCGCCGGGGAAGCCCACGATGATGTCGGTGGAGATGGCGGCGTGCGGAATGGCCGCGCGGACCTTCTCGATGATCCCGAGGAAACGCTCCTGCCGGTACGAGCGGCGCATCGCCTTGAGGATCGAGTCCGAGCCGGACTGCATCGGCATGTGCAGCTGCGGCATCACGTTCGGCGTCTCGGCCATCGCCGCGATCACGTCGTCGGTGAAGTCACGGGGGTGCGGGGAGGTGAAGCGGACCCGCTCCAGGCCCTCGATCTGCCCGCAGGCCCGCAGCAGCTTGGAGAAGGCCTCGCGGTCGCCCAGGTCCGAGCCGTACGCGTTGACGTTCTGGCCGAGCAGGGTGATCTCGGAGACGCCCTCGGCGACCAGGGCCTCGACCTCGGCGAGGATGTCGCCCGGACGGCGGTCCTCCTCCTTGCCGCGCAGCGCCGGGACGATGCAGAAGGTGCAGGTGTTGTTGCAGCCGACGGAGATCGAGACCCAGGCGGCGTAGGCGGACTCGCGCCGGGTCGGCAGCGTGGAGGGGAAGGCCTCCAGCGACTCGGCGATCTCGATCTGCGCCTCCTCCTGGATGCGGGCGCGCTCCAGGAGCACCGGCAGCTTGCCGATGTTGTGCGTACCGAAGACCACGTCGACCCAGGGGGCCTTCTTGACGATGGTGTCGCGGTCCTTCTGGGCGAGGCAGCCGCCGACGGCGATCTGCATGCCCGGGCGCGTGGTCTTCATCGGGGCGAGCCGGCCGAGGTTGCCGTACAGCTTGTTGTCGGCGTTCTCCCGCACCGCGCAGGTGTTGAAGACCACGACGTCGGCGTCGCCGTCGGATCCGCGGGGGGCCTTGACGTAGCCCGCCTCTTCCAGCAGACCGGAGAGCCGCTCGGAGTCGTGCACGTTCATCTGGCACCCGTAGGTACGAATCTCGTAGGTCTTGGATCCTTCAACGCTCACTGCGGGACTCCGGTCGCTGCTGCTGGTCATGAGTCACCAGGGTAGGCGGTCCGGGGAGTGCCCCCGCTGGTTCCCGTCGACCCGTTCACACAAAGGCGTGTTCATTCGAACATCACCGTGATAGAAATGGGTCATGGGTGTCGCCAATCGTCTGGACCTGACCCTGCGATTGGTGCAGGGCTCCGACCGGGTTTCCGTGTCGGAGCTCTCCCATCGACTGGGCGTATCGGAGATGACCGTGCGCAGGGACCTCGACGCGCTGGAGCGTCAGGGCCTCGTGCGCCGCGTGCACGGCGGCGCCGTCGCCACCCGTGTACGCGACGAACAAGCCGGCTTCTCGGCGCGGGAGCCGTGGCAGGCCGCCACCAAGGACCGTCTGGGCTCGGCCGCCGCCGCGCTGGTGGAGCCGGGGTCACGCGTCCTCCTGGACGCGGGGACCACGACCGTGCACGTGGCCGAGCACTTGGCCGCCCGCGGCCCGCTGACGGTCGCCGTGCTCAGCATCCAGGCGGCGGTGGTCCTGGCCGACAGACCGGGGATCGACCTGCTGGTCGTCGGCGGCCGGTCGCGTCCCGGCGAGCGGTCCCTCGTCGGCCCGCTCGCGCTGCGCACGCTGGAATCGCTGGCCTTCGACTGCTTCCTGATGTCCATCGGCGGGGTGCACGCCGAGCACGGCTGGTCGGAGTTCTCCCTGGACGACGCGGCCGTCAAGCAGGTCGGACTCGCCCGGGCCGACCGCACGGTCGCGGTGGCGGACGCCACCAAGCTCGGCGTGCGGGCGTTCAGCCGGGTCGCCGAGCTGGGCGTGGCGCACCACTTCGTCACCGACCGCGCCGCCGAGGACGCCGCCACGCACCCCGGGGGCCCTCAGACGCTGGACGCGCTGCGGGACGCGGGCGTCGACGTACACCTGGCCTGAAACCGCCCACCGCACCCGTCCGTGTGCGGCGCGTACCCGGGCCGGTGCCACGTGCCCTGCGCTCGTAGGCCGTGCTCGTACCCCGTTCTCGTACCCCGTGCTCGTACCGAGGAGTGATCCGCTCGTGACCACCGTTCCCCGCCCGCTCATGATCCTCGTCGCCGGCCCCTACCGCTCGGGCACCGGCGACGACCCCCTCAAGCTCGAAGCGAACGTACGGGCGATGAACGAGGTCGCTCTCCTCCTCTTCCGCGCCGGGCACCTGCCCGTCACCGGCGAGGCCCTCGCCCTCCCGCTCCTGGAGGCCGCCGGCGGCGCCCGCCCCGGCGACGCGCTCTTCGACGAGGTCTTCCACCCGGTCGCCGAGCGGCTGCTCTCCCGCTGCGACGCGGTCCTCCGGATCGGCGGCCCCTCCGAGGGAGCGGACATGATGGTCGACCAGGCCCGGGCGCAGGGCAAGGACGTCTACGGTTCCCTCGCCGCCGTCCCGTCCGTCGTCCCGGCCACCGCCCGATGACCGCCGGCGTCGACACCCCCGACCGCCGCGGCCGCACCGGCCTCGACCGGCAGGGCCGCGACCTGACCGGCAACCCGCGCGTGCGGATCCGTGACGTGGAGGTGCTGTCCTGCGACTGGTACGTGCTGCGCAAGACCACCTTCGACTACCGGCACAGCGACGGGCACTGGAGCCGCGAGCAGCGCGAGACCCACGACCGCGGCGACGGCGCGACGGTCCTCCTCCACGACACCGCACGCCGTACGGTGCTGCTGACCCGTCAGTTCCGCCTCCCCGCCTACGTCAACGGGCACCCCGACGGCATGCTCCTCGAAACCGCCGCCGGACTCCTGGACGACGAGAGCCCGGAGGAGGCGATCCGGCGGGAGGCCGCCGAGGAGACCGGGCACACCATCGGGGCCGCCGAGCACGTCTTCGACGTCTACATGAGCCCCGGCTCGGTCACCGAGCGGCTGCACTTCTTCGCCGCCCCCTACGACGCGGCGGAGTTCTCCGGCGGTGGCGGCGGAATCGCCGCCGAGGGCGAGGACATCACGACCGTGGAGCTCCCCTTCGCCGAGGCGCTCGCCATGGTCCGCGACGGCCGGATCGCCGACGCCAAGACCATCATGCTGCTCCAGTGGGCGGCGCTCGACGGACCGTTCCGGCCGGAGTGACGACCCTGCGGTTTTCCGCAGGAAGCCGGGCGGGAAGCCCCATACCGGGGCTGAGCCGGGATTTCTAGGTTGGAGACGTGCCGGGGAGCTCGCCCCGGCGCCTCCCTCGCCGCTTGGAGACCCCGTCATGCCGCTCCCCCACCAGTTGCTCGTGGCCCAGGCCGCACAGGAACCCGCCGACGGTGTCGCCGGATGGGCCACCGGGCTCGTCGAGACGATGGGCGGGCCAGGCGCGGGGCTCGCCATCGCCCTGGAGAACCTGTTTCCGCCGTTGCCCAGCGAGGTGATCCTGCCCCTGACCGGCTTCGCCGCCGGGCAGGGCGTGATCAGCCTGGCGTCGGCGCTGTTCTGGACGACGCTGGGCTCGGTGGCCGGGGCCGTGGCCCTCTACTGGATCGGCGCGCTGTTCGGGCGGCGGCGCATGCACGCGCTCTGGGCGCGGCTGCCGCTGGTGAAGGTCTCCGATCTGGAGGCAACCGAGGAGTGGTTCGCGCGGCACGGCACCAAGGCGGTGCTCCTGGGGCGGATGGTGCCGATCTTCCGCAGTCTGATCTCCGTGCCGGCCGGCGTCGAGCGGATGCCGGTGCCCCTCTTCCTCCTCCTCACGACGGTCGGCAGCCTCGTCTGGAACAGCGTTCTCGTGATGGCCGGTTACTGGCTCGGGGACCGCTGGGACCTGGTCGAGGGGTACGTCGGCGTGCTGTCCAAGGCCGTCCTGGCGCTCGCGTTCGTGGCCCTGGCCGCGTATCTGGCCGTACGGCTCCGGGGGCGCGGGCGCGCCCAGCACCGCCGCACCTCGTGACCGGCGAGCCGGGACACGTACCGTCGCTCGTGGGCGGCGAGCGGGGACACGTATCCTCCGGACGATCTTGTAGGGCCCCGGGGCCGGGGCTAGCCTCGGGAACCGTGCGAGGAGACGAGCCGAGGGACGCGCGGGTGGACGCGCGGGTGGACACGCGGGTGGACCCGCAGGGGGACACGCGGCGGGACACCGTGCCCGGATCGGCGCGCCGCCTGGCCGGGTCTCTCCTCGGCTGCCCGACCGCCCTGCTCAGCGTCCTGTTCTTCCTGGTCTCCGGGGTCGCCCTCGGGCCCTTCCTGCTGTGGCCCCGCACCCGGCCGAGGGCCCGTGAGGTCCTGACGGCCGGTGCGCGGCGCCTCGCGGCGCTGGAGCGGAGCCGCCGTTCCGCCTTCTTCGGGGACCGCTTCCCCGGCCCGTACACGGTCTCCGACCGGCGGCTCCTGCGCTATCTCGCGGCCCGTACGGGGACGGGCGTGGTGTCCGGGATCGTCCTCGGGCTCCTCGGATTCGGCGCCGTCCTGGCGGGGCTGCTCGTCGGGGGCGTCGTGCGCGGCACGCTCGGCTGGGCAGAACTGTCCGCGCAACTGCTCCTCGGCGGCGTCCTGCTCTTCCTCGACGTGCAGGGCCTGTACGCGCTCGCCGCCCTGGACGCCCGGCTCGCCCGTGCGTGCTTCGGGCCCTCCGAGAGCGAGCTGCTGCGGCGCCGGATCGACGAACTCGCCGTCAGCCGGGCCGCCGTCGTACAAGCCGTGGACGCCGAGCGCCGGCGCATCGAGCGTGATCTCCACGACGGCGTGCAGCAGCGGCTCGTGGCGCTCGCGATGCTGCTCGGTCGGGCGCGCCGGAGCCGGGACCGGGATCCGGAGCAGGCGGAGGCGCTGCTCCTCCAGGCGCACGAGGAGGCCGGTGACGTACTGGCCGAACTGCGGGACGTGGCCTGGCGGGTGTACCCCTCCGCGCTGGACAGCCTGGGTCTCGAAGAGGCGCTGGGCGGGGTGGCGCAGCGGTGCTCCGTCCCGCTGCGCATCCGGTTCGAGGTCGACGGGCCGCTCCCCCGGTCCGTCGAGACGGCCGCCTACTTCGTGGTCTCCGAGGCCGTCACGAACGCCGCCAAGCACGCCTCGGCCTCCGCCGTCTCCGTCCGTGTCTCCCTCGGCGGCCCGCCCGAAGGTCCGCTGCTCACGCTGCGGATCGAGGACGACGGGCGGGGCGGCGCCGATCCGGCCGGCAGCGGACTGACCGGCCTGCGAAGCCGGGTCGAAGCGCTCGACGGTGCCCTGCGTGTCGACAGCCCCCTCGGGGGACCCACCACCCTTGTCGCGGAGCTGCCGTGCGCGTGATCCTTGCCGAGGACTCGACCCTGCTGAGGGAGGGCCTCGTCCGTCTCCTCACCGAGGAGGGCCACGAGGTCGTGGCCGCGCTCGGCGACGCCGTGACCCTGGTCGCGGACGTCGGGGCCCTGCGCCCGGACGTCGCGGTCGTCGACATCCGGATGCCTCCGACGCACACCGACGAGGGGTTGCGGGCCGCCGTGGAGATCCGCGAGCGGTGGCCGGAGACGGGTGTCCTCGTCCTCTCGCAGCACGTCGAGCGGAGCTACGCGGCCCGGCTGCTCGCCGCAGGGGCGGAGCGGGTCGGCTATCTGCTCAAGGACCGGGTGGCTCAGGTCGAGGAGTTCCTCGACGCGCTGGAGCGGGTCCACGAGGGCGGGGCGGCGATCGACCCGGAGGTCGTACGGCAGTTGGTCGTCCGCAGCACGCACGGCGATCCGCTCGCCAGGCTGACCCCGCGCGAGCGCGAGGTCCTGGAAGTGCTGGCCCAGGGATACACGAACGCCGCCATCGCGCGGCAACTGCACCTCTCCCTCAGTGCGGTGGAGAAGTACCTCAACGCCGTCTTCGACAAGCTGGAGCTGCGCAGGGCCGACGGCTACAGCCGCCGAATCCTCGCCGTGCTGCGCTATCTGGAGTCCTGATGCTCAGCGCCTGGCGTCCTGATGCTCATTTCACCGCTCCGCGCGGCACTCCTCGGCCGATGACGGCGGCCAGTTGGGCCCGTCGGCGAATGTCGAGCTTGCGATAGATGCGGGTGATGTGCAGTTCCACGGCGCGGGTCGACACCGTGAAGGACTCCGCTATCTGCTTGTTGGTGAGGCCGTCCAGCATCATCGTGGCGATGCGCCGCTCGTGGGCGGTCAAGACGGCGACGGGTGCCGGAAGGGACCGCTCGGGACGGGCGGGCGCCATGCGCCCCAGCAGCGCGTGCCATTCCCGGATCCGCGGCTCCCCGACGACCTGGGCCCGCGCGTACGGGTCGGCGTGGAGCACCCGTAAGAGCGTCCGGCGGTCGTCGGCCTCGCAGAGGAGGAGTTCTCCGGTGCCGTCCCGCCACGGGCCGCCTCCGAGGAGGATTCCGCGCGCCGCCATTCTCTTCCAGTACGTGCGGTGCGCCTCCCCGAAACGCGACCGGTCCGACTCACTTCCACGGAAGACGAGTTCGACCACGAAAGCCACGCGCGCCTCCCCCATGAGTCCCGGGCGTTTCCGCTTTCGACGCTACCACCGGCCCGCCGCCCGTTGAATGAACGGCGTGTTGCGGCCGTCGCCGGAGGAGGCCGGTGGCGGCGAGCACCGCGACCGCCGCGAGCCACACCGGCGGGCCGAGCGGTTCGCGGAGCGCCACCGCGCCCAGGACGACGGCCACCGCGGTCACGGGTACGTCACGGTCGAGGCCACCGTGGGCCCGTCCTTGGCGATCAGCTCGAAGTCGAGCAGCGCGGCGAAGCCGGCGCAGACCACGCCGAGGACGAGCACCGCGATCACCGAGTCGGCGCGCCAGGTGACGGCCTGGAGGCCCAGGAAGGGGAAGGCGGCGAGCAGCAGGACGGTGGCCGCGCTCAGCTGTCCGCCCGCCAGGACGAGCGGCGGAATGCCCCTGCCGACAAGGAACTTGCCAAGTCGATGACCGCCTCGGTCAGGGGCACGGGGTCACCGGGGCACCGGGGCACCGGGCCACCGGGCCACGGAGCCAAGGGCGTCACAGCGCCATGGCGTCACCCCAGCGGCACGCTCCGGTTCACGGACCGCGTGCCGGCGGCCGACGGCGCGGGGGCCCTGAGGAGGCCCTTGTCGCTGGAGCTCGCGGGCGCGTCCGCGCCCACCGGCGTGGTGGTCATGGGTCGGGCGGCGGCACAACGCTGCTTCTCCGCCTCGGACATGGGCCCAGTGCGCTGGAGCAGCCGGTCGGGGACGGCGCGCGAGGGGCCGTCGATCACGGCGTGCAGCCGGTAGTCGTCCTTCTTGCCGAGGAACCAGCCCTCGACCCGTTCCCGGCTCGGCTGGAGCTCGACCCAACTGACCTCGCCGGGCTGGATCTTCTCCACGACGGTCCGCTCGTCGCCGCTGAACCACTGCCAGGGCCGCTGCCAGGTGTTCTCGTAGGCGAGGGCGAACTGCGCGGCCATGGGCCGCTCCTTGAGGCGCTTCTCGTCCTCCGCCCGCATCCCCGAAGTGGGCAGCTTCGCCACCTCGTTGAGCGGGAGACCCGCCGCCGCGTAGGTCTGGGAGATGTTGTCGTGCCCGCGCTCGGAGTAGGAGAGCACCCGGGAGTGCTCCAGCGCGTTCCGGGTGCAGTTGATGTAGGCCTCGCCGACGACCCGGGACCGGTCGTAGTAGCGGAAGGAGGTGCGGGTGTCGGGGCGGAAGGTGCAGGCGTTCTCCCCGTTGCAGGCGGCGGCCGCGTTGTGGAGGGTGCTCTCCCGTTCGTTGCCCTTGTACGCCTCGGAGGTGCCGAGCGCCGTCTTGTCGACGGTCTTGTCGAGGGCCGGCGGCACCTCGACCGCGCGGACGCGGGCGATCATCGGTGAACAGGTCACGTGCGTACGGGAGTCGGTGACCCGGGTGGTGAAGGTGAGCAGGGGTTCGTTCTCCCCGGCGGTGAACTCGTAGCTCCGGCCGGTCCAGCGGCCGGTGCCGGGCTTGCCCTTCGTACGGTCGGGGTCCCCGGCGGTGGTGACCTCGCGGACGGGGCCGCCGGAGCCGGTGACCGCGTACGGCTGGCCGTTGACGACCTGTTCGCCGGTGCACTCCTTGGAGACGGCGGGGCTGTCCTCGTAGCTGACGGTGACCTTGGCGCCCGCGCGGACGCCCCGCAGCCGTTGTTGGAGGGTGTTGCCGTCCTTCTGGAGGGCGACGGCGTGGGAGCCGTCCGTGCGGCCCGAAGCGGTGGGCGAGTAGCGCTGGTTGAGTCCGGCCCAGAAGTCGATGCCGACGGTGGTCGGGCCGTCGCCCTTCATGACGGGGTCGGCGAAGTCGCCGTTGAGGACGGGGACGGCCTGCGCGGCGGGCGCGGCGGGCGCGGCGGGCGCGGCGGGCGCGGCGGGCGCGGCCGAGGCAGCGAGGGGGGCGACGGGGAGGAGCAGACCGGCGGCGCCGAGGACGGAGAAGGCGGCGAGTGAGCGGTTCATGGCGGGGACCTCCTCCGGATTCAGGAACCGTGGGACGACAGGACGACTTCGCGCTTCGGGTCGGCTCCCGGGGGCACCGCCCGGGCGGCCGGCACCTCGCGCACGGCGTGCCGGAGTCCGCCGCCCGTACCGGGGTCGGCGTTGTCGGTGTCGGGGGCGGTGTCACCGGCGGGGCGCTTGCGGCCGCAGAGGTTGTCCGGGACGGCGTACGTCTGGGCGACGAAGGTGCTGCTGTTGACCATGGACGGGCTGTCCACGCTCACGTTGAGGATCTTCTTCCCGGTGTCCGTGACGAGGTTGCCGACCACGCGCCGCATGGAGGCGCTGGCACCGAAGACGAGCATGTCGTACGGCTTGACGGTGGTCTTGTAGACCGTCGCCTCGGTGTTCTCGATCGTCCAGGACTTGGAGTAGGTGGCCTTGAAGGCGGCCTCGAAGGCGAGTTTCGCGCTCATTGAGCCGGACAGCTTGCCGCCGCCGGCGACGGTGGTCTTGGTGCCGTTCGTCGAGGTCGGGCCGTCCTTGAGATTGGGCGTCTTGTTCTCGCTGGTGATGTCGTTGGAGAGGTTGGTGGTGACCTCTCCGGCAGCGGTGACCGTGCCTTCGACGGTGATCTTGCCGGAGATCTCGCCGCCGATGTTGTCGGTGCTGCTGGTCCGCAGGGTGACGGTCCGGTCGACCCCCATGTCGCTCGTGGTGCAGTTGACGACGGCGTTTCCGAGGGACTTGACGGCGGTGGCGTACTCGCGGTCCTGCTGGGGGTCGATCGCGAACGAGCAGGCCGTGCGCTTCGTCCCGCAGTACTCCAGGACTTCGGCGATCTTCGCCGGGCGGCCGTCGGCGGTGACGGCGCGGGCGACGGGGGCGGCGGGGGGCTCGCCGGGCGTCTCCTCGGCGGCGGCGGGCGGGGCGAGGAGCGCGAGGGGGGCGGTGAGGCCGAGAGCCAGGGCGGACAGGCGGGCGCGGGGACGGCGCGGAGACATGACGAGGGAACCCTTTCGAGGGCGCTGCGGGGGAAAGAGGGAGGGGACTGGACGGGCGGGGCCGGTCAGGAGCCGAGCAGCGAGCAGAGCTGTGAGGCCGGGAAGGGGGACTGGCCCGGGTCGCTCGAACCCTGCGGGAGGGAGGCGGGGAAGGCCGCGCAGGTGGAGTCGACGGCCTGTGCGGCGTTGTCGGCGGGTTCGGGCTTGTTCGTGGAGATGGTGGTGTTCATGTCCGTGAAGCCGTCCTCCTCGCGGCCCCCCTTGCCGGCCAGCTTCTCCATGCAGGAGCTGGAGCCGGGCGGGCAGGCCTCCAGGTCCTTGCCGATCTTCTCGATGTCCTTGTCGGCCTTGCTGGCCGCCTCCTGGGTCTTCTTCTGCTGTTCCTGGATCTTCTTCGCCTCCGCGGCGTTGTTCTCCTTGTCCTGACAGGCCTGGTCCTCCGGCTGGCATTCGACGCCGTACGCGACGGGGGCCAGGGTGAGGGCGAGGGCGGAGACGAGAGCGGAGACGAGGACGGCGGCGCTCAGCGCACGACGTGACGATGCCTTGACTGTGGGCATGGGAACTCCCTTGGGACAGGGGTGAGTTGGTGCGCTCGGAAGGGGACGCCAGGGGCGGACAGGGGACTGTCCTCAAGATCACCGAGCGCTTTCCGACGCTAACCGGCAGGGCCCCGGCGCCACGGCAGGACACACGGCGCGGCGCGCACGGCGGGACCCGCTCACCGCTTCGGCGGAGCGCACTCGGGACCCCTCGGCCGGGGTGCCGGCGGCCGGTTCGCGGGCCGCCTCCCGGGCCCGCCGCGCCACCCGTTCGTAGGGAATCCGGGGTGGACGCGAGAGGGCGGCCGACCGTACGCCACGCGGCCCCTCACTCCCCCGGCCGCCGCCGTTCGGCGGCCCGCCGGGACTCCCCTCCCGCACCTTCCGCAGGGCGCTCGTCACGGGCGAGTGCGCCCCCGGAAGGCGACGCCGAACGGGCGTCCGTCAGACGGGTGTTTCAGCGGTTCCGGCTCGCTGTGGTGATCATTCTCGGACAGTCTGCTCATGTGCCCGACGGCCCGTCCCGGTCGTCGCACGGGCCGTGGGCGTCCCATGCCCAAGGGCCCGGCCACCCCCGTGTTCGCATGACCCGCGCCCGGCCCCCGTACGCCTCCGCCCACCCCCGCGGACACGGACGGCACCCACCGGACGCCGCGCTCCCGTATGTCCCCGTCGAAGGAGAGCAGAGCCATGTCCCGTTCACGACGCACCCCCGCGCGCACTCCCCTGCGCGGCCCCCTGCCCCTCCCCGCCGCACCGCCCCTCCCCGCCGCACTGCGCGGCCGGCCGCTCGCCGCGGCCGTCCTCACGGCGGCCGCCGTGCTCACCGCCGTACCGGCACTGGCCCCGGCCGCGACCGCCAACGAAGGGAATCCGACCGTACTGAGCTGGGGCGCGGGCCGCACCGGCCAGCTCGGCAACGGCACCCTGACCGACAGCCTCAGCCCGTCCTCCGTCACCAGCCTCTTCCGCGGCGACGTCGACCAGGTCTCGGCGGGCGGCACCTCCTCGTCCGACTCCTTCGTCCTCGCCCGTACCGACAAGACGGTCAAGTCCTGGGGCCACAACTCCTCCGGCCAGCTCGGCAACGGCGGCAACACCAACCAGACCGTGCCGACCACCGTCCCGCGTCTGAACAACATCACGGACGTGGCGGCGGGCGGGCAGCACGCCCTCGCTCTCGACACGAGCGGCCAGGTCTACTCCTGGGGCGACAACGCCTACGGCCAGCTCGGCAACAACCGCACCGGCGACAGCCGCACCGTCCCCGACCGGGTCCAGGGCATGCCCAAGGTCAAGCGGATCTCGGCCGGCTGCGACTTCAGCCTCGCCCTCCTGGAGAACGGCAAGGTGTACGCCTGGGGCCGCGGCATCCACGGCCAGCTCGGCACCGGCAGCCGCGCCACCAGCTCCGTACCCCGGCAGGTCACGGGGCTGGAGAACATCGTGGAGATCGACGCCGGCTGCCACCACGCCCTCGCGCTGACCGCCGACGACACGGTCAAGTCCTGGGGCTACAACCTGTACGGCCAGCTCGGCAACTCCTCCACCAAGTCCTCCACCGTCCCCGTCGACGTCGACTGGGTGGAGGGCGTCTCCGACATCGAGGCGGGCGCCCACCACAACTACGTGAAGACGAGCGACAGCCACGTCTGGGGCTGGGGCAACAACCAGTACGGCCAGCTCCTGGAAGCCGACGAGGCCTTCGACTCCAACGTCTCCCGCACCAACCGCACGGCCCCCGTCGAGATCCCGCGCCTGCAAGGCGTCCAGCACCTCGCGGCGGGCGCCCGGCACGGCGTCGCGGTCACCGCGGACGACGTCTTCACCTGGGGCCACAACGGCGAGGGCCAGCTCGGCAACGGCACGACGGTCTCGCGGTACGAGTCGGTGAGGATCCTCAACCAGGGCTCGGCGATCAAGGCGGTGGCCGTCTCCCTGGGCGGCAACACGACGTACGCGTACTGAGGCCGGTGAACGGCATGACGTACCCGTCGTACGTACGGGCCTGACCTCGGTCTCCGCCGCCGGCGGCCCCTTCGCCCTCGCGGTACGCGGCGGACACGTCCTGCCGTGCGGCACCAACGCCTGCGGCCGGCTCGGCGCGGCACCACCGAATCGTCCCCCACCCCGGTCACGGCGCTGCCCGAGGGCAGCGGCGCGACCCTGGTCGCCGCCTCGGTCGCGAACAAGTCCAGCTACGCCTCCTGACCACCCCCACGAACCGAAAGGCACGCAGATGACCCCACCCCTGCGCCTCACCCTCCTCGCGGCGCTCTCCGTCGTGGCCCTGACCGCCCCCTGCCTCTCCGCCCACGCCGCCGCCGGCACCGACCCCTGGGTACGGGCCTGGGGCGAGAACGCCCAGGGCCAGCTCGGCAACGGCAGCACGGTCGCCCAACAGACCGCCGCGGCCGTCACCGGCATCACCCGCGACGACGTCCGCGAGCTCTCCGGAGGAGGCGGCGGCGCCGCCGCGGCCGCCAACGGCTTCGCCGTCGCCCTCCTCAAGGACGGCACCGTCAAGAGCTGGGGCGCCAACACGACCGGCCAGCTCGGCAACGGCACCACGACCGCCCAGAGCTTCCCGGCCACCGTCGCCGGTCTCTCCGGGGTGAGCGAGGTCTCCGCGGGCCTCAACCACGCCCTCGCCGTCAAGGGCGGCCGGGTCCTCGCCTGGGGCAGCAACGCCTCGAAGCAGCTGGGCACGGGCCAGGACACCACCAACCCGTACAGAATCCCGATCCCCGTGCAGAGCCTGGACAAAATCAAGGACGTCGGCGCGGGCTGCGACTTCAGCGTGGCGCTCCGGCAGGACGGCACGGTCTGGACCTGGGGCTCGTTCGCCAACGGGCGGCTCGGCACCGGCAGCGCCGCCAACCGCGAGACCCCGCAGAAGGTCCCGGACGTCGAGAACGTCGAGGCCATCGCGGTGGGCTGCGACCACGTCCTCGCGCTGACCGCCGACAACACGATCAAGGCCTGGGGCAGGAACGCCGAGGGCCAGCTCGGCAACGACTCCGTCACCGACGCGCCCAAGCCCGTGGACGTCGCCTACCTGGACGCGGTGGCCCGGATCTTCGCGACCTCGACGTCCTCCTTCGCCGTCCTCGACGACGGCAGCGTGACCGGCTGGGGCAAGAACACCGACCGGCAGCTCGGCGACGGCACGAACGCCAACCGCACCACCCCGGTCGTCCTGGACGGCCTCAAGGGCGTGCAGGACATCGCGGGCGGTGCCGACTTCACCCTGGCCGCGCTGGACGACGGCTCGGTGATCGGCTGGGGCGCCAACGCGGCCGCCCAGCTGGGCGACGGCTCCACCACCGCGCCCGCCTCGCCCCCCGGCACCACCGTCGCCCTCCCGCCGGGCAGCGGCATCACCCACGTCACGACGACGAAGACGGGCAAGTCCGGCTTCGCCTACTGACACCGGGTGACACCTCGCGCGGGGGCCCTCGCCGGCCCCCGCGCGAATGCCTCACACCCGCCGTCCCTGGCCAGCGGCGGCGGTGAACTGGCAGGATCGCCCCCATGCCCGCCTCCCTCTCCCGTGCCGCCCGCCGCCGCCTGACGGCGCTCACGGCCGCGCTGCTCGTGGTGTGCGGGGTGCTCGTGTGGTGGCTGGTTCCTTTCGGCTCCCCCGTCCCGAGCGGCTCGGTCACTTTCAGTACGGGTGTCCCCACCGGCGTCTACCAGCGGTACGGAGAGCTCCTCAAGAAGGCCCTCGCGGAGGATCTTCCCGAGGTGTCGATACGGCTCACGGACAGCGAGGGCTCCCAGCAGAACCTGGCCCGCGTGGCCACGGGCGAGGCGGACTTCACCGTCGCGACGGCCGACGCGGTCGCCCAGTACCAGCGCGAACGCAAGCCGGGGTTCGAGCGGCTGCGCGGCTGCGCCCGGCTGTACGACGACTACGTCCAGCTGGTGGTCCGCAAGGACTCGGCGATCCGGACGGTACGGGACCTGCGCGGGCTGCGGGTCGGGGTCGGCCAGGACGGCTCCGGCGTGCGGCTGATCGCCGACCGGGTCCTCGCGGCGGCCGGCCTCACACCCGTACGGGACGTCGAGGCCGTCTCTGCGGGCATCGACACGATGCCCGGGCACCTGGAGAGCGGCGACCTGGACGCCTTCTTCTGGTCCGGCGGTCTGCCCACCCAGGCCGTGCAAGCCCTGTCCGAGCGCTTCGAGGTCCGGCTGATCCCGCTGGACACGGCCCTGGTCGACCGGCTGCACGACGTCGGCGACTCGACCCGGCACTACCGGTCGGCGGTGATCCCGGCCGACGCGTACACGAAGGCACAGGACGGTCAGCCGGTCGAGACACTGGCCGTGGCGAACCTCCTGGTCACGACGGCCGAGGCCGATCCGGACCTGGTGGAGGGCTTCACCCGTACGGTGATCAGGAGCCGCGACGAGATCGGCGGCCAGGTCCACCCGGCCCAGCTGGTGGACCTGCGGACCGCCGTCTACACGGAACCCCTGACCCTCCACGAGGGCGCCCGCCGCTACTACCGCTCGGTGAAGCCCTGACGGGTCCGAGGCCCTGCCGGGTCCGAGGCTCGCCGAGGCCCTGCCGGACGGGTGCTCGCCCAAGCCCTGACCGGTCCGAGGCCCTGCCGGGTGCGAGGCCCTGCCGGATCGGACGCTCGCCGAAGCCTGACGGGTCCCACGCTCGGTGAAGCTCTGCCGGGTCCGAGGCTCGCCCAAGCCCTGCCGGATTCGACGCTCGCCGAAGCCCTGACGGACCCGGTACTCGCCCGAGCCCCGCCGGCTATCGCCGCTCGGTGAAGCCCGCTCCGTCCCGCTCCGCCGGAGCGTGTCGCGGCACGGTGACGGTGACCCGCAGGCCGTGCGGCTCGTTCGGGGCGAACGCGAGGCCGCCGCCGCCCGCCGTCAACAGGATGCGCGTGATGGAGAGGCCGAGGCCCGAGCCCTTGATGTTCTGGTGCCTGCCGGAGCGCCAGAAGCGGTCGCCGACGCGGCCGAGCTCGTCCTCGGTGAGGCCGGGTCCCTGGTCGGCCACGACGACGACGACGCTCTCCCCGCCCGCGGGCACCGAGACGGTGACCGTGACCTCCTCCCCCGCCGGGGTGAACTTCAGCGCGTTGTCGATCACCGCGTCGAGCGCGCTGGAGAGGGCCACCGGATCCGCCCACCCCGTGACCGCCCCGCACTCCCCGGTCAGCAGGACGCCCTTGTCGTCGGCGACCGGCCGCCAGGACGCGACCCGCTCCGCCGTGAGCGCGCCGACGTCGGTGAGTCGCAGCTCCGCCGCCACGTGCTCGGCGAGCGCCAGGTCGAGGAGGTCGTCGAGGACCTGCGCGAGGCGCTTGCCCTCGGTCCGTACGGAGGCGATCTCCTCGTTCCCCTCGGGGAGTTCGAGGGCGAGGAGCTCGATCCGCAGCAACAGCGCGGCGAGCGGGTTGCGCAACTGGTGGGAGGCGTCGGCGACGAAGGCCCGCTGCTGTTCGAGCGCGTCCTCGACGTTGTCGGCCATCTCGTTGAACGACAGGGCAAGGCGCCGCAGTTCGGGCGGCCCACCGGTCGCGGCGACCCGGGAGTTCATCCGCCCGGTGGCGATGTCGTGGGTGACGGAGTCGAGGACGCGGACCGGCCGCAGGACCCAGCCGGTGAGCCGGAAGGCGGCGCCGATGGCGACCAGCATCGCCACCGCCTCGCCCGCGAAGATCAGCAGCCAGCCGCGCAGGATGCGGGAGCGGAGCTGCCCGGTGGGCGAGTCGGTGACGACGACGGCGACGACGTCTCCGTCCCGGACGACCGGCGAGGCGATGGTGAGCCGTGCGTCGCCCTGCCAGGGCCAGACCTGGGGCGGGTTGTGGCTGCGGCGCCCCAGCAGCGACTCCCGGAAGGCGCGGCGGCCCTCCCCTTCGTACGGGACGACCCAGCCCTCGGGGGCGGCGGCCATGGAGCGGTTGTCGCGGTAGAAGATGCCGGCACGGATGCCGTACACGTCGTGGTAGCTGGCGAGTTCGCCGTTGAGGGTGGTGCGCCGCTCGTCGGTGCCAGGACTGCTCTCACTGACGAACTGGGCGAGGGCGGCGAAGCGCGCGGCGTCGTCGAGCCGGTCGACGACGACCCGCTGCTGTTCGGAGGCGGCGAGACTGGCCGCGAGCGGGAAGCCGAGGGCGAGCAGGACCCCGGCCATCAGGATGATGAGGAGCGGGAGGAGTCGGGTGCGCACGGGTGGACCGGCCGGGGGTTACGCGGCGGGGGCGACCAGGCGGTAGCCGACGCCCCGCACGGTCTCGATCAGGGCGGGCATCCGCAGCTTGGAGCGCAGGGAGGCGACGTGCACCTCCAGGGTGCGGCCGGTCCCCTCCCAACTGGTGCGCCAGACCTCGCTGATGATCTGTTCGCGACGGAAGACGACCCCGGGGCGCTGGGCGAGGAGCGCGAGCAGGTCGAACTCCTTGCGGGTCAGGGGAATGGCCTCACCCTCGACGCTGACCCGTCGGGTGGGCAGCTCGATGGTGACGGAGCCGAGCCGCAGCAGGGTTCCCTCGGCGGCTCCGGCGCCGCCCGCCGCCGTCTCCTCGGTTCCGGCGTTGCGGCGGCTGACGGCATGGATGCGGGCGAGGAGTTCGCCGGTGTCGTAGGGCTTGACGACGTAGTCGTCGGCGCCGAGGTTGAGGCCGTGGATCCGGGAGCGCACGTCGGCGCGGGCCGTCACCATGATCACCGGGGTGGTGGTGAGCTTCCGGATGCGGCCGCAGACCTGGTAGCCGTCCTGGTCGGGGAGGCCGAGGTCGAGCAGGATCACCCCGTACGAGGGCCGCTCGCCCTGCGCGGTGGGCAGGACGGCCTGGAGCGCCTCCTCGCCGTTGCGGGCGTGGGTGACGGTGAAGCCGTGCCGGGCCAGGATGGCGGAGAGGGCGGCGGCGACGTGGTCGTCGTCCTCCACGAGCAGCAGTCGCATGCGTACCTCCTCCGTGATCTTCATCCGTGGTCTTCTCGCGCGCCGCGGCGGCGGCTCTCTGTGTACCAGGTGGTACCAGGGCATGAACGCCGATCACCGGCGTCACAGTCAAGTCTCCCCCTGTTTCGCCGACGTTTCTGTTATCCACCCGGTACGCCCCGGGCGTCGCGTTCACACGGTGTGTCCGTTTGCGACCGGATCGTTATCCTCAATTTCCGCTCAGATCTGATGACGGTCGTCTCATCGGGTCTCTAGTGTCCTCCCCAACCGAGCAGGACGGAGCAAGAGGCCCATGAGCGGAGTGTCAGTGTCCAAGGGTCCCGAGGATGCCCCGCGCAACGCGGACGACCTGGTCGTCCTGTCCGAGGTCAACAAGCACTTCGGCGCGCTGCACGTCCTCCAGGACATCGACCTGACGATCACCCGCGGCGAAGTCGTGGTCGTCATCGGGCCTTCCGGGTCCGGCAAGTCGACGCTGTGCCGAACGATCAACCGTCTGGAGAGCATCGACTCCGGCACCATCACCATCGACGGCAAGCCGCTGCCCGCGGAGGGCAAGGAGCTCGCCCGGCTGCGTTCCGACGTCGGCATGGTCTTCCAGTCGTTCAACCTCTTCGCGCACAAGACGGTGCTCGAGAACGTGATGCTGGGCCAGATCAAGGTCCGCAAGACGGAGAAGAAGGCCGCCGAGACCAAGGCTCGCGCCCTGCTGGACCGGGTCGGGGTGGGCACCCAGGCGGACAAGTACCCGGCGCAGCTCTCCGGCGGCCAGCAGCAGCGCGTGGCGATCGCCCGGGCGCTCGCGATGGGCCCGAAGGTCATGCTCTTCGACGAGCCGACCTCCGCGCTCGACCCGGAGATGATCAACGAGGTCCTCGAGGTCATGCAGCAACTGGCCCAGGAGGGAATGACGATGGTCGTCGTCACCCACGAGATGGGCTTCGCCCGTTCCGCGGCCAACCGGGTCGTCTTCATGGCCGACGGACGCATCGTCGAGCAGGCGTCGCCCGAGGAGTTCTTCAGCAACCCGCGCAGCGACCGGGCCAAGGACTTCCTCTCCAAGATCCTTCACCACTGAGCGAGTTCGGACCTATTCTTCCGAACTCACGCCTACTCAAGGGACGTTCCACCATGAAGCTTCGCAGCACCTCCGCCGCCGCCGCGGCCGCCGTCGTCCTCGCGCTGACCGCCACCGCCTGTGGCACGGGTTCCGACTCCGGCAGCAACGGTGACAAGATCACCGTCGGCATCAAGTTCGACCAGCCCGGCCTCGGCCTGAAGACCCCGGACGGCAAGTACGCCGGCTTCGACGTCGACGTCGCCCGCTACGTCGCCAAGGAGCTCGGCTACCCCGAGGACAAGATCAACTTCAAGCAGTCGCCCAGCGCCGAGCGCGAGAACCTGATCAAGAACGGTGACGTGAAGTTCATCGTCGCCAGCTACTCGATCAACGACAAGCGCAAGAAGGAGGTCGACTTCGCCGGCCCGTACTTCCTGGCCCACCAGGACCTGCTCGTGCGCGCCGACGACAGCTCGATCACCAAGGTCGAGGACCTCAACGCCAAGAAGCTCTGCTCGGTCACCGGCTCGACCTCCGCGCAGAACGTCAAGGAGAAGCTCGCCCCGAAGGCCGACCTCCAGCAGCTCGGTGGCTACTCCGAGTGCCTGAACGGCCTGGAGAACAAGGCCGTCGACGCCCTGACCACCGACGACTCCATCCTCGCGGGCTACGCCTCGCAGAAGGAGCACGCGGGCAAGTTCAAGCTCGCCGGTCTCCGGATGACCGACGAGAAGTACGGCATCGGCCTCAAGAAGGGCGACGACGAGCTGCGCGGCAAGATCAACAAGGCGCTGGAGAAGATGGTCTCCGACGGCACCTGGGAGAAGCTCGTCAAGGAGCACTTCGGCCCGTCCGGCTACAAGTACGAGCCCGCCCCCAAGGTCGAGAACTGACCTGACCCCGCCTCGGCTGTGACGGCCACCCCGCTCAGGGGCGGCCGTCACACCGGCACCGGCCGCTGCCCACGCACCGGCCTCCACACCGACCGACCACCAGGGGAGAGCGCGGGGCATCGTGTTCGACTTTCTTGATTCCGGGCAGTACGACCTGCTCGGCGCCTTCTGGGTGACGGCGAAACTCACCTTCTTCTCGGCGATCGGCTCGCTGATCTGGGGCACCGCCCTGGTCGCGATGCGGGTCGGCCCGGTCCCGATGATGCGGGTCTTCGCGACCACGTACGTCAACATCGTCCGGAACACTCCGCTGACGGTCGTCATCGTCGCCTGCCTGCTGTGCCTCAACCAGACGCTGCTCATCACGCTCGGCGGGAAGGGCTCCGAAGACATCGGCTTCCGGCTCGCGATCCTCGGACTCGTCGCGTACACCGGCACCTTCGTCTGCGAGGCGCTGCGCTCCGGCATCAACACCGTGCCGCCCGGCCAGGCGGAGGCCGCCCGCGCGCTGGGACTGACCTTCACCCAGGTCCTCACCCTGGTGGTGCTCCCGCAGGCCTTCCGCAGCGCGGTGGCCCCGCTCGCCAACGTCCTGATCGCCCTCACCAAGAACACCACCGTCGCGGCCGCGATCAGCGCCGCCGAGGCGGCCAGCCTGATGAAGACGATGATCGAGTTCGAGGCCGACGCGCTCTTCGCCGTCTTCGCCGTCTTCGCCTTCGGCTTCATGGTCCTCACTCTCCCCACCGGCCTGCTCCTGGGCTGGGCCGCGAAGCGACTGGCGGTGAAGCGATGAGCTCCGTCCTGTACGACACCCCCGGGCCGCGCGCCAAACGGCGCAACGTCGTCTACACGATCATCTTCCTGGTGGCCCTCGCCCTGGTGGGCTGGTGGGTCCTGGCCGCCCTGGACGAGAAGAACCAGCTGGACGCGGACAAGTGGAGCCCGTTCGTCACCGACTCCCGGGTCTGGACGACGTACCTGCTGCCCGGCCTGACCGAGACCCTCAAGGCCGCCGGGCTCTCCATCCTGATCGCGTTGCCGCTCGGCGCCGTCCTCGGCATCGGCCGCCTCTCCGACCACCGCTGGGTACGGGTACCCGCCGGCGCGGTCGTGGAGTTCTTCCGGGCCATCCCCGTGCTGCTCCTGATGATCTTCGCGAACCAGATCTACCGGCAGTTCACGACGGTGAGCTCCGACTTCCGCCCGCTGTACGCGGTCGTCACCGGCCTGGTGCTCTACAACGCCTCGGTGATCGCCGAGGTCGTCCGGGCCGGGGTGCTCTCGCTGCCCCGGGGTCAGGGCGACGCGGCCGAGGCGCTCGGCATGCGCAAGGGCCAGACCATGCTGTACGTCCTGCTGCCGCAGGCCGTGACCGTCATGCTGCCCGCCCTGGTCAGCCAGCTCGTCGTGATCGTCAAGGACACCGCGCTCGGCGGCGCCATGCTCGGCTTCGCCGAGCTCCTCAGCCAGAACCGGGAGATCACGGCCAACTACGGCGCCAACACGATCGCCACCCTGACGGTCATCGCACTGATCTTCATCGCCCTCAACTTCGCCCTGACCAGTTGCGCCGGCTGGCTGGAGAAGCGGCTGCGGCAGGGCAAGAAGTCCGGCGCGGCGGCCATCCCGGCCCAAGCGGGAGCCCCCGAGGTGAAGACGGACGCCGTCAGCGGCGCCTGACCCCTGAAGGGGTCCACGGGACAACAGGGGTGGGCCGGAGCGGCACTGACTTCATGTCAGCCGCACCGCGCCCACCCCGTCACTTGACGCAAGCACCCTCAGTGGGTTGCATACGGTCTGTGATCAACCACCGGGCTCGTGCCACACTCAGCTGTGCTGCCCTCATGACCGTCCGGCCTTCAGGAGCCGCGCCATGGACCCGGTGATCATCGTGGGCGCTGGGCCGGTCGGCCTCGCGCTCTCCCTCGCGCTCGCCGCGCAGGGCGTACCCAGCGTCGTCCTCGACGAAGGCTCCGGCAAGGAGGAACCGCGCCCCGCGCGGACCGCCGTCCTGCGCGCCGACATGGCCGCCATGGTCGAGCGCCTCGGCTGCACCACACTCCGCGACGAGGGCGTGCGCTGGGTCGGCTGGCGCAGCATGCGCCGCCGTCAGCTGACCCGCCACACCCCGCTCGACCTGGGACTCAGCGGCACGGAGGAGTGGTCCGAGGACCCCGACGCCCCCTCCGACCCGGCCGCCCCCCTGCACATCCCGCAGCACGCCCTGGCACGCGGGCTGCACGAGGCGATCGCCCACCAGAAGCTCGTCCGGCTCGTCACCGAGGCCCGGCTCGACTCGATCGAGCAGGACCGGGACGGGGTCGTCGCCCACACCAGGGGCCCGGAGGGCACGTGGTGGCGCGGCAGCCACCTCGTCGGCTGCGACGGGGCCCGGTCCACCGTGCGCAAGCTGCTCGGCATCCGCTTCCCCGGCCGCACGGCGGTGGAGCGGCACGCGGTCGCCGCGCTGCGCACCGAACTCCCCTGGCCCGGCGAGGCACTGCTGCACCGTCAGCCCCCGTGGCGGGGTGCCGGCGAGGAGATCATCGCCCGCCCGCTGCCCGACGGGGTGTGGCGGATCGACTGGCTGCTGCCGCCCCGCGGCGAGCTCGTCACCCCGGACGCGCTGGTCACCCGTATCCGCGAGACCCTGGCCGGCTGGTGCGACGGGGTGACACCCCCGTACGAACTCATCGACACCGGCGTCCACACCCTGCACCACCGGCTCGCCCGCCGCTGGCGCGTCGACCGGGTGCTGCTCGCCGGGGACGCGGCCCATCTGCTCGGCGCGGTCGGCACCCAGGGCCTCGACGAGGGGCTCAGGGACGTGGACAACCTCGCCTGGAAACTCGCCCACACCTGGCACCACGGCGCCTCGGAGCGGCTGCTCGACAGCTACCAGAGCGAGCGGCGGACGGCCATCGCCTCCCGGTTGCGCGCGGCGGACCAGTCGCTGCCGGCGCTGCGCGGCGGCGGTGGGCTGCGGACGTACCTCCTCGGGGCAGCGCGCGTCCACGACACCCTGCTGACCGATGGTCACGTGGGGCGCGGCCCGCTCGGCGCGCCCCCCGCGTACCCGCACTCCCCCCTCGCGCCTCCGAGCGCCGAAGGACAGACCCCGGTGGGCACTCCGACCGGCGCCCCGGTCGAGGACGTCCGGGTGACCGCCCCGGACGGCACGACCGTACGGCTCCGGGACCGGCTCGGTCAGGGCCGGCTCCTCGTCCTCCTCGTCGCCCCCGGAACCGGCGTGTGGGACCGCCGACACTGGCGGAGCGCCGGCATGATGCCCCGGCTCGAAGAGGCCGTCCGCGCCCTCCCGGCGAAGGCCGAGGTCCTGGTGACCGAGGCGTATCCGGGCGCTCCGGCCCACGCCGTCCTGCTCGTCCGGCCCGACGGGCACCTCGTCGCCTCCTTCGCGGGGGTCCGTCCGGAGGAGCTGTACGCGGCGGCCGACGCGGCCCGCGGCGGTGACGCCACCGCGGACGCGCCGTCCGAGGAACCCGCCGAGGATCCCGCCGGGGGGCCTGCCGCGAGGTCCACCGCGAGGTCCACCGGGGGGCCCGCCAAGATCTCTGCCAAGGCCCCTGCCAAGGCCCCTGCCGACGTTCCTGTCGAGGTTCCCGCCAAGATGCCCGTCGAGTTGTCCGCCAAGGTGTCCGCCGACAGTGACCACACGGTGGACATGCATTGATTCCGCGCGGGCGCGCATGGTGTACTCCGGAGCGTGACCGACACCGATGTGCGCCTGTGGCGGAGGGTCCATATGGACCTCGTCCGCTATGCGGGCTGCATGTGTCGTCCGTCCTGCTGACTTCGCCCCCTTCCCCGCGCGCGCCCCGCCACTGACGTCCGTCCGTGTGCCCGTGCCGTCGCGCGCTCGTCGCGAACCTCAGGACGGTCATCCGTGCCCCAGCGTGTCCCCGCTCCCTCCCCCGTCGTGTCCCCGCCCCCCTCCGCCGCCCCGACGGCGACCGAACTCCTCGACTTCGTCCGCCGGACGGCCGCCGACCGGGACCTCGTCGACTCCCTGCCGCTCGACCCCGAGGGCCGTACGTGGGTACGGCTCGACGGCCCCGGCGGCAGCGAGGCCTGGCTCATCGGCTGGCCGCCCGGCACGGGCACCGGCTGGCACGACCACGCCGAGTCGCTGGGCGCCTTCGCCACCGCGCGCGGGGCGCTGACCGAGAACGCGCTCGCGGTCCGGCTGCCGGCGAGCGGCTGGAAGACCCTGGAGCTGGCCGACGGCCTCGATCGCTCCCGCCGGCTGGCGGACGGCGACGGCCGCGCCTTCGGCCGCCACCACGTGCACGAGGTGCTCAACGAATCCGCGGACACCCACGCGGTGTCGGTGCACGCGTACTATCCACCGCTCCCCCTGATCCGGCGGTTCAGCCGGGCGGGCGCGGTACTCCGCCTGGAGCACGTCGAACGCCCGGAGGACTGGCAGTGAGCGCGGAACGAGTGACCGACGAGCGACTCACCGGAGAACGAGTGGGCATCGACGAACTGCTCGAACGGGTCAGGGCGGGCATCGACCGCATCGAGCCCCGCGCCGCCCACGAGGCGTACGAGGCGGGTGACGCGCTCCTGGTGGACACCCGCTACGCGGCCCTGCGGCAACGGGACGGGCTGATCCCGGGCGCGCTGGTCGTGGAGCGCAACGAGCTGGAATGGCGCCTCGACCCACTGGGCAGCCACCGCGCGCCGGAGGCGGACAGCCATGACCTGCGGGTGGTCGTCCTCTGCAACGAGGGCTACGCCTCCTCCCTCGCGGTCGAGTCCCTCCGCCGCCTGGGGCTTCACCGCGCGACCGACCTCATCGGCGGCTTCCAGGCCTGGAAGGCAGCGGGCCTCCCGGTCCTGCTCCCGACTCCCCCCGCCTGACCGAGACGGCCGGACGAGTCCTTCCATCCCCCCGGGTCACCGGACGAGTCCTTCTCTCCCCCCCGGGGTCAGAAGGACTCGTCCAGCCCGTCCGTGGACTCGCCCTCGGCCTCCAGCGCCTGGCGGACGACGCGGAGGGCCATGCCCTCGGGGTACCCCTTGCGGGCGAGCATCCCGGCGAGGCGGCGCAGGCGCCGGTCTCTCTCCAGGCCTCGGGTGGCGCGCAGCTTGCGATCGACGAGTTCGCGCGCCCTTGTCTCCTCCTGCTCGGAGTCGAGTTGGTCGACCGCCTCTTGGATCAGCGCCGGCTCGACGCCCTTGGTCCGCAGCTCGCGGGCGAGGGCCCGGCGGGCGAGGCCCCGGCCGTGGTGGCGGGACTCCACCCAGGCCCCCGCGAAGGCGGCGTCGTCGATGAGCCCGACGTCCTCGAAGCGGGAGAGGATCTCCTCCGCCACGTCGTCGGGGATCTCCCGCTTGCGCAGGGCATCGGCCAGCTGCTTGCGCGTGCGGGGGGTCCCGGTGAGCAGGCGCAGGCAGATCGCGCGCGCCCGCTCAGCCGGATCCTGGGGTGACAGCTCCTTCTCGGCCCTCGACGAGTCGGGGCCGTCACCCGGCCATTCGGTGCGACCGGTCACCGGTTCAGCTCTTGGCCGCGGTGGCCTTGGTCGCCTTCGCGGTCTTGGTCGCGGGTGCCGGGACGGTCTTGGCGGCGTCGTCCGCACCGGCCGCACCGGCCGCGTCGGCACTGCTCGCCGCGTCCGCACCGGGCTCGGCCGTCGGAGTCTGGGGCTTGACGCCGACGCCCAGCTTCTCCTTGATCTTCTTCTCGATCTCGTCGGCGAGGTCGGGGTTGTCCTTCAGGAAGTTACGGGCGTTCTCCTTGCCCTGGCCGAGCTGGTCGCCCTCGTACGTGTACCAGGCACCCGCCTTGCGCACGAAGCCGTGCTCCACGCCCATGTCGATCAGGCCGCCCTCGCGGCTGATGCCCTGGCCGTAGAGGATGTCGAACTCGGCCTGCTTGAACGGGGGCGCGACCTTGTTCTTGACGACCTTGACGCGGGTGCGGTTGCCGACCGCGTCCGTGCCGTCCTTGAGGGTCTCGATGCGGCGGATGTCGAGGCGCACCGAAGCGTAGAACTTCAGGGCGCGGCCACCGGTCGTGGTCTCCGGCGAGCCGAACATCACACCGATCTTCTCGCGAAGCTGGTTGATGAAGATCGCGGTGGTCTTGGACTGGTTGAGCGCGCCGGTGATCTTCCGGAGCGCCTGGCTCATCAGACGGGCCTGCAGACCCACGTGCGAGTCGCCCATCTCGCCCTCGATCTCCGCACGCGGGACGAGCGCGGCGACGGAGTCGATGACGATCAGGTCGAGGGCGCCGGAGCGGACCAGCATGTCGACGATCTCGAGGGCCTGCTCGCCGCTGTCCGGCTGGGACAGGATGAGGTTGTCGATGTCGACGCCGAGCTTCTTGGCGTACTCGGGGTCGAGGGCGTGCTCGGCGTCCACGAAGGCGACCTGGCCGCCGGCCTTCTGGGCGTTGGCCACGGCGTGCAGCGTCAGGGTCGTCTTGCCGGAGGACTCCGGTCCGTAGACCTCCACGACACGGCCGCGAGGCAGGCCGCCGACACCGAGCGCGATGTCGAGCGCGGTCGATCCGGTGGAGATCACCTCGATCGGCTCCTGGACGCGGTCACCCATGCGCATCACGGCGCCCTTGCCGAATTGGCGTTCAATCTGTGCGAGCGCGGCGTCGAGCGCCTTCTCGCGGTCGGTTCCTGCCATGGGTTCCACCCGGTTTGCTTGAGTCGATCGCTTCATGTGAAAGACGCTAACCCCTGCCACTGACAATGGGCCCCGACGTCCCCTCCGACCTGTGGACAACTCGCCGACAAGCCCGCGATTCCAGGGGCCGGACTTCCATCAGAATGGATGTTCGATTTTAGTGTCAAGCGCGCCACGCGAGCCGACACGCCCCTGTGGCGCGTCACCCGGACCCTGTCCCACTGAGCGGCGGGCCGACCGGGGGATCACGGCCACGGGCGATGGAGACGCTCTCCCAGTTCGGCCGCCTCGGACGCGTACGTGCCGTCGTTCCGCTCGGACGCGAGGGCGAGCGCCGCGGTGAGCAGCTCGGGCGAGGCGCGGCGGTCCGCGAGGACCGCCCGGAGGAGCGTCGGCACGGCCATCGGCGTCAGCCGGTACCTCCAGGCCAGGTGACCGTGGGCCGCCGCGTACCGCGCCGTCAGGAGTTCCGCGGGGGCGAGCGGGACCCTCATGCGCTCCAGGAACCACGCGAGGCCCGGCGTGGCCACCAGGTCGCAGATCCGTCCGGCCGCGACCCGGTTGCTGCGGGCGTTGTCGTGGGCCTCGTAGACCATCGCGTAGACCAGCGCCCGCTCCCGCTCGGTGGCGGGCCGCGGGAACGGCACGTCGTACCAGAACCGCTCCACGGCCTCGGGGGTGATCCCCGGCCGGACACCGGGCGCACCCTCCGTCGCCAGTTGTACGGCGCCGAGGGCGACGGTCTCTTCCGAGAGCAGACGCCGACAGCGCGGCCCCTCCCCCTCGGGTCCGAGCTCCCGCAGCACCTGCTCGACCGTCGGCCCGTCGGTCCACGTCAGCGTCCACGCGCCGTCGTCGGTGCCGCGCACGGCCCGGCAGGGCCCGTGCCGGTACCCGTCGACGTCGAGTCCGAACCGCTCGGTGATCACCCGGGCGAGCTCGCCCGTCCGCGCCTCTCGGCCGTCACCCGGTTCCGGATCCGTCCCGCTCACGCGCCACCCCCGGTCACTCACGTCTCACCGGTCCGAACCTACTGACGACCGCCCTCCACCGGCAACGACCGGTCTCGGGTCGCCGTCACCGACGACAGCTCGGGGCGCTTGGCCCGGCGTCCGTCGCCCGACGAGCGGCCGCGGAGGCGCCGGCCCAGCCAGGGGCCGAGGAAGGCCCCGGCCCAGCGGAGTTCGGCGCCCGCCGCACGCAGGCCCGTGCGCGCGGGGAGGGGTGGTCCGGGCAGCGGCCGGGCCCAGGAGTCGTCGCTGCCGGGCAGGTCGAGGGCCTGGGCGACGGCGGCGGCGATCCGCGCGTGGCCGAGCGGGCCGGCGTGCAGCCGGTCGGCGCTCCACAGCCGGGGGTCGGTGACGACCGGGTGGTGCGACGTCTCGACGACCGTGACGCCGTGTCGGCCCGCGGCCTCCCGGATCCGCTCGTTGAGGTCCCGCACCCGGGACCCAACAGGGCGGGCCGCCGGGATCAGCCGGCCGATGTCGGGGAACGTCAGGGTCGCGACTCGGGCCCCCTGGCCGGCCAGGGCCGCGAACATCGCCTCCAGGTGCCCGGCCGTCTCGTCCGCGTCGAACCGGGGCCGCAGCAGGTCGTTGACCCCCGCGACGACCGTGGCCAGGTCGGGCCGCAGCGCGAGCGCCGGGGCCAACTGCTCGGCGCGCACCTGGCCGGCGAGGCGGCCGCGCACGGCCAGGTTGGCGTACCGCGCGTCGGGGTCGTCGCGGGCGAGCAGCTCGGCGAGCCGGTCCGCCCAGCCGCGCAGGCCGACGCTGTCGTCGCCGTCCCCGACCCCTTCGGTCTGACTGTCGCCCAGGGCGACGTACCGCAGAAACGTGCCGTCCGACATGAGGCCTCCGCTACCTCCCCGGCGCCTCCCCTGACGCCTCACTTCTTAGTCACTTTTTTGACTATACAACTCGATCCCCACCGTGCACCCGGTGGCATGCGGGGTCGGCACACGGGCCCCCGCGACCACCCGGCGCCTATCCTTCGACGCATGCCCCTCGCCCTCCGCGACCGCCCCGGCGACCGCTCTGACGGCCGCCCTGACAGCCGTTCCGGCGGCCGCCTTTCGCCGCGGACCGCCGACGCGCTCATGGCATGCGTCGTCCTGGGCGTCGTGGCGCTCTGGACGCTCGCCTCCGGGTGGTACACGAGCGAACCGGCACTCCGCACCGTGCTCGGCTGGGCGCTCGTCCTGATCGGCTGCGGAGCCCTCTGCTTCCGGCGACGGCAACCGGTCGCCGTCGCCGTCGTCACCCTGCTCGCCTGCGTCGTCTACTACCCGCTGTCCGCCCAGGACGGCCCCCTCATGATCGCCTTCGCGCTCGCGCTCTACACCACCGCGGCCGAGGGCCGGTTCGCCGCCGCCGTCGCGCTCGCCGCCGTCACCCTGCTCGCGGTCGGCCTCGGCGAGACCCGGCAACAGCCGGGGCACCGGCAGATCGACGGCACCTCGCTCGCCATGCTGGCCGGCTGGCTGATCAGCCTCGTCGCCGTGGGCCGCGCCCAGCGCACCCGGCTCGCGTACCTGCACGAGGTCGAGCAGCGCGCGCTCGCCGCCGAGCGGGAGCAGGAGGCCCGGGCCCGGCAGAGCGCCACCGAGGAGCGGCTGCGGATCGCCCGGGAGCTGCACGACATCCTCGGCCACAGCGTCTCGCTCATCAACGTCCAGTCCGGCGCCGCGCTGCACCGGCTGAGCAAGAATCCGGCCCCCGAGGTCGGGCTCGCCACCGCCGCAGAGGCCCTGGAGGCGGTGAAGGCCACCAGCAAGGACGCGCTGCGCGAGCTGCGGGCCACGCTCGGCATGCTGCGCCGGGCCGACGAGGCCACGCCCACCTCCCCGGCCTCCGGCCTCGCTCTCCTCGGCGACCTCACGGAGCGGGCCCGGAGCGCGGGACTCGACGTCCGTACGAACGTCACGGGCACCCCCGAACCGCTACCGCCGCCGGTCGACCTCGCCGCGTACCGGATCGTGCAGGAGTCGCTGACGAACGTGACCCGGCACGCGGGGGCCCGTACGGTACGGATCACCCTCGACTGGGACGCGGAGCACGACGTGACCTCGGACACCTCCGACGACCTCGCCGACTCCGACAGCTCCGACAGCCCCGACGACTCCGGCAGTTCCGGCACGGCCACGCGTACGCGCGCGGGCACGCGCGTGCTGCGGCTGCGCATCGCCGACGACGGCGGGGGCGCACCCGAGGACGGACCCGCGGGCAGCGGAATCCGGGGCATGGCGGAACGGGCCCGCGCGCTCGGCGGCGAGCTCACCGCCCGGAACGTGGACGGCGGCTTCGTCGTCGACGCCCGCCTCCCGCTCACCACGCCCACCGCACCCGCTCCCGAAGAGGACCCCCGATGATCCGTGTCGTGCTCGCCGACGACCAGACCCTGGTCCGGGCCGGCTTCCGGTCGATCCTGTCCGACGAGGACGACATCGAGGTCGTCGGCGAGGCCGGGGACGGCGAACAGGCCGTCGCCCTCGCCCGCGAACTCCTCCCGGACGTCGTCCTGATGGACATCCGCATGCCGGTGCTCGACGGCCTCGAGGCCACCAGGCGGATCTCGTCCGACGAGCGGCTCGAAGGCGTCCGGGTGGTCGTCCTGACCACGTTCGACGCCGACGACCACGTGTACGGGGCGCTGCGCGCGGGCGCGTCGGGTTTCCTGGTCAAGGACACCGAGCCGATGGAACTCCTGCACGCCGTACGGGTGGTGGCGCGCGGCGACGCCCTGATCGCCCCCGCCGTGACCCGCCGCCTCATCGCCGAGTTCGCCGAACGCGCCGGCGGCGCCGGGCGGCAGCCGGACCCGAGCCCCCGCCTGGACGCCCTCACCGAGCGGGAGCGCGAGGTGCTCGGTCTCGTGGGCGCGGGGCTCTCCAATGACGAGATCGCCGGCCGCCTCGTCCTCGCCCCCGCCACCGCCAAGACCCACGTCAGTCGGATCATGACCAAGCTGGCCGTACGCGACCGCGCGCAGCTGGTCGTCCTGGCGTACGAGTCGGGGATGATCACCCCGGGCTGGCTGGCCTGACCTGCCCCTTAGGGGGCGGGGGCCGGGGCCACAACTCCCGGAGTACGCGCGCGTGGTCCGGCACAACCCGTGGGGTACGCCAGGTGTCCTCCCCGGGCCGATGCCAATCCGGTGACCGTACACGGACACTGACGGGGTGAATCAGGACGTACTCGATCTCGCGCGGCTGCAGTTCGCCCTCACCGCCGGCGGCCACTTCCTCTTCGTCGCCCTCACCCTGGGGCTCGTCACCGTGGTGGCCGCGCTCCAGACCCGGGCCACGATCAGCGGCAAGCCGCAGGACGCCCGGATGGTGCGCTTCTGGGGCCAGCTGTACGTGATCAATTACGCGGTCGGGATCGTCACCGGTCTGGTGATGGAGTTCCAGTTCGGCATGGCCTGGAGCGGGCTCACCCACGAGGCGGGCAACATCCTCGGCGCCTCGCTCGCGGTGGAGTCCATCGTGGCCTTCTTCGTCGAGTCGACCTTCCTCGGCCTGTGGATCTTCGGATGGCACCGTCTCAACCGCTGGGCCCATCTGGCGGCCATCTGGATCGTCGCCCTCACCGCCTACCTCTCGGCGTACTGGATCCTCGTCTCCAACGGCTTCCTGAACCACCCCGTGGGGTACTCCTCCGAGAACGGCGAGCTCGTCCTGGACGACCCGGTCGCCGTCCTCACGAACCCCTCGGCGCTCCTCGCCTTCGGTCACGTCCTCGCGGGGGCGCTGCTCACCGCCGGGTTCTTCATGGCCGGAGTGAGCGCGTACCACCTCTTCCGCCGCGGCCCCGAGTGGGAGTTCTTCGGGCGCAGCCTGCGGATCGGGGTGTTCGTCTCCGTGCCCGCGCTGATGGCCGCCGCGGTCTTCGGCGGGATCCAGTTCGCCACCCTCACCACCTTCCAGCCGATGAAGTCGGCCGTCTTCAGCGGAAAGGCGGACGAGGTCGCGCGACTCCAGGCGGAGCTGTCGGCCCGGTTCGGGCCGGGTGACTACGTGCCCTCGGAGGCCTGGACCCGGGGCGGCGGTCTGGTGATGCTGATCAGCTTCGCCCTGATGATGTACCTGTGCTTCGCCGGGGCGATCCTGGCCTGCTTCAAGAAGGCCGTCTTCCGGTTCCGGCTCTGGCATCTCGTCCTGATGGCGAGCGTGCCGCTGCCCTACCTCGCGATGATCAGCGGCTGGGTCTTCCGGGAGTCCGGCCGGCAGCCCTGGGTCGTCTACGGGCTGCTGAAGACGGAGGACGCCGTCTCGGACCTCTCCCCCGGCACCATGCGGCTCTCCCTCACCGTCTTCACCACGGTTTTCGTCCTGCTCGCCCTCCTCAACGCCTGGCTCCTCGCCCGGCACGCCCGCCGCGGCCCCGTGGAGTCCGGGCTGGGCCACGACGAACGGCCGGACCACGACGCCCCGGACGCGGACGGCGCCGACGAGGGGAAGGGGCCGCCGCCGTCCGACCCCGCGGACGCCCTGGCCGCCCCCCGCTACTGAGCCCCCGGCGCAGTCCCCGGCAGTCCCGGTCCGCAGACCCGAGCCACTGCCACCACCCCACCACCACCGCCCCCGCCCACCACCACCGCCCCCGACCCGAGGAACCACCGTGGAGACCCTGGCCATCGTCCTGCTCGCCTTCTTCGCCGCGGGCTGGTTCGTGCTCGCCGGAGCGGACATCGGCACCGGCATGCTCACGCCCTGGCTCGGCCGCGGGGACCGCGAGAGGCGCCTCGTCCTCACCTCCTTCGCGCCCTTCTTCCTCGGCAACGAAGTCTGGCTCGTCGCCACCGCGGGCGTACTCGTCGGCTGCTTCCCCGCCCTCGAAGGGGAGCTCCTGAGCGGCCAGGCCCCGGTGCTCGTCGCCCTGCTGACCGGCTGGATCGTCCGGGACGCGGGGCTCTGGTCGCGCGGCCGGGGCCCGGGGCCGCGCTGGCGCGCCGGCTGCGACACCGCCGTGACGTGCGGGAGCTGGGCGGTCGCCCTCGCCTGGGGCTGGCTGCTCGCGGCCCTGCTCACCGGGCGGCCTTACACACCGGCGACCGGCGCGACGGCCGTGCTCACCGCCCTGGCCGTGGCCGCCCTGTTCGCCGCGCACGGGCTCGGCTTCGCCACGCTCCGGCTCACGGGACTCCCGTACGAGCGTGCCCGCAGGCTCGTCGGACGCGCCGGACGCCCGTGGCAGTCCTTCGCCCTCACCGGCGTCCTCCTCGGCGGGTTGCCACTCTGGGCGGGCACGGCCCTACCGCTGGCCGAGAAGGCCGCCTCCCCCGCCACGCTGACCCTGCTCGTCCCCGCCCTCCTCGTCGTCACCCCGCTCCTGGTGGCGGTCCAGGCCTGGACCGGGCATGCCTTCCGGCACCGGGTCACCCGCCCCTCGTACCTCTGAGCCAGGGCGACGCGTCCATGGTCAGGAGTCCTCCGACGAGGCCTCCTTCTTGTGGTGCAGGGCCTTCTGCAGCCGGGCCACCACCGCCTCGCCGTACCTCCGGTGGCCGTGGACGCGCGGGTCGTCCGTCACGTCGTACCGCTTCACATAGGCACCGAGGAAGGCCTGCAAGGTGGCCACGGCCGGAATCGCGATCAGCGCGCCGACGGCACCCAGCAGCGCCGTCCCCGCGATCACCGAACCGAAGGCCACCGCGGGGTGGATGTCCACCGTCTTCGAGGTGACCTTCGGCTGGAGCACGTAGTTCTCGAACTGCTGGTAGATCACGACGAAGACGAGGACCCACAGCGCGTACCAGGGGTTGACGGTGAAGGCGATGAGCATCGGCAGGGCGCCGGCCAGGTAGGTGCCGATGGTCGGGATGAACTGCGACACCAGGCCGACCCAGACCGCGAGCGCCGGCGCGTACGGCACGTCCAGGATCTCGAAGAGGACGAAGTGGGCGACGCCGGAGATGAGAGCCATCAGGCCGCGCGAGTAGAGGTAGCCGCCGGTCTTGTCGACCGCGATCTCCCAGGCCCGCAGCACCTCGGTCTGCCGGGCGGGCGGCAGGACGGAGCAGAGCGCGCGCCGCAGCCGGGGCCCGTCGGCCGCGAAGTAGAACGCGAAGAGGAAGATCATCAGGAGCCGGAACAGACCGCCGAGGACGGTGGCCGAGACGTCGAGCACGCCGGACGCGCTGTTCTGTACGTACTTCTGCAGCCAGTCGGAGCTCAGGATGTTGTCCTGGACCTCGACCCGCGACAGCTCCGTGTGGAACGTCTGGTTGATCCAGTTGATCACCGAGTCGAGGTACTTGGGGAAGTTCTCGACCATGTCCACGATCTGCCCGGCGAGCATCGAGCCGAGGAGGACGACGAAGCCGACGCTGAAGACCAGGACGCCGATGAAGACGAGGAAGGTGGCGAGACCTCGGCGCATCCCGCGCGCCGCCATGCGCCCGACCGCCGGCTCGATGGCGAGGGCGAGGAAGAACGCGAGCAGGATGTTGACGAGGAGGCCGACGAGCTGGTGGAAGGCCCAGCTGCCCAGCAGGAAACAGGCGTAGAGCGCCAGTGCCAGGACGATCGCACGGGGCAGCCAGCGGGGCATCCGCGCGGCGGCCTGCCGCGGAGCCTCCGGTGGGACGGTCGAGTCCCCGGACGCGGACGTCGCGGTCCGGTCGGTCGGGACGGTCGGGTCGGTCGGGGCTGTATTTTCGGTGTCGTCAGTCGGGGCCACCCCGCCAGTCTCGCGCACCGCACGGACATTCCACCCGGGACCCCGTACATCCCTCCCGGCCACCCCCTCGTCTACCGGCCACTGACCGCTTGTCTACCGGCCACTCACCGCTTGTCGGCCGGTACGTCGACGGCGGCGCAGACGGCCCGCCACACGTCCTTGGCCTCCCAGCCGGCGTCCAGGGCGTCCTGCACCGTCCGCCCGCCGAGCTCCGCCATCACATGGTCACGCGCGAAGGAATCCGCGTAGGACGCACCGAAGTGGTCCGCCATCCGCTCCCAGAAAATCGTCAACCGCATGACGCCAGTATCCCGCTCCCAAGAGTGCAGCCCGCTCCGCAGGCCTTGTCACCGCGACTTTCCGCCCTACGGTCGGAGCATGGCCGAAAAACCCCTCTCCTCGCCGCCCCCGACTCCTCTGGCCCGTGCCGAGCGCTTCGTCTGGCTGACGGCCCGCGTCCTCGAACAGCGCCGGTTCGCCTACCACTTCCTGCGCGGTGGCGCGGACCAGGTGGAGACGGCCCTCACGGCGTACCTGAACGCGGACGGCGGCTACGGCCACGCGCTCGAACCCGATCTACGCGGACCGGTCAGCCAGCCCCTCCACACCGCGCACGCGCTCCGGGTCCTGGAGTCGATCGGCCGCTGCGGCGGCATGCGCGTGGAACGGATCTGCCGCTACCTCACCGACATCTCGACGCACGAGGGCGCCCTCCCGGCGATCCACCCGTCCCAGCGGGGCTACCCCTCGGCGCCGTTCGTCCCGGTGGTCGACTCCCCGCCGAGCGCGCTGCTCACGACCGGCCCGATCGTCGGGCTGCTCCACCGCAACCAGGTGTGGCACGCGTGGCTGTTCCGGGCCACCGAGTACTGCTGGGCCGCCGTGGAGGCGCTGGAGAAGTCCCATCCGTACGAGATCCAGGCCGCCGTCGCCTTCCTCGACGGGGCCCCGGACCGCCCGCGCGCGGAGGCGGCCGCCGACCGGCTGGGGAGGCTGGTGCGCGAGCAGCGGCTCGCCGTCCTGGACCCGGACCGGCCGGACGACCACCCCGTCCCGGACGGGTACGCGCCCGGCGAGCACCACTTCCCGCACGACTACGCGCGCGTGCCGCATTCGCTGGCGGCCGGCTGGTTCACGGACGAGGAGATGGCCCGTTCGCTGGACCGGCTCGCGGCCGACCAGGAGGAGGACGGCGGCTGGCCGATCCGCTGGCGGGCCTGGGCCCCCGGGTCGGCCCTGGAATGGCGCCCGATCGTCACCGTCGAGGCCCTGCGCACCCTCCGCGCGCACGGCCGTCCCGTCGACTGACGGAGGCTCCCCGGGCGGCATCCCCTCCGGTTCTACCCCTCCGGCGCCTCGCGCAGCAGCAGAGCCGCGAGGGCCGTCGCCGTGCCGCCCGTACGGCGGGGGAGGTCCTCCGGGTCGCCGCCGGGTGCGGACTGCCGCCCGGGCTGCACCGGCTCGACGACGTGCTCCTGGAGTACCACCTGTCACGGCCCGGGGAGAGCGGCCGGCGGATCGCGGCACTCCTCGACCCCGTCGCCGACCGGCCGGAGCTGCTTGACACCCTCCGCGCCCACCTCGCCCACGGGCAGGACCGGCGCGCCACGGCCACCGCGCGGCCCGGGCTCACCAGCCCAGGGCCCGTACCCCCGCCGTGACGACGACGGCCGCACCCACGACGACCAGGAACGGAGCGCGTAGGACGAGCGCGAGCGCGGCGGCCGCGAGTCCGGCGGCCCGGGCGTCCAGGACGAGGGAGGCGCCGGTGGCGAACGTCTGCTGCGCGGTGAGCGCGGCCAGCAGGGCGACGGGGAGCAGCGCCGCCAGCCGCTGGACGAGCGGTCGTTCCAGTGCGCCCGCGGGGACGAGCAGGCCGAGGAGCTTGACCAGGTAACACCCGACGGCGGTGAGGCCGATCGCGATCCACACGTTCATCGCGTTCATCCCGTTCGCGTTCATCGGGCGTCCTTCCCGGGTGCGGCCGGAGGCGTACGGCGGCGGCCCTGGAACCACAGCACCAGGGGCGCGGCGAGCGCGGCCGCGAGGACCGGGACCCCGGCCGGCAGCACGGGGAGCAGTCCGAGGCCGAGCAGGACGGCGATACCGGCGGTGGCGCGCTCGGTCGCCGACTTCAGCATGGGGGCGAGCAGGGCCAGGAAGACGGCGGGTCCGGCGGCGTCCAGGCCCCAGGCGGCGGTGTCGCCGATCGCCTCGGCGCCGAACGCCCCGAGGAAGGTGGTCAGGTTCCACAGGACGTACAGCGTGAGACCGGTGAGGGTGAAGCCCAGGCGCGCGGCCCGCCGGGACGGCTGGGCGAGCGCGACCGCCGTGGTCTCGTCGATCACCCAGTGCGCGGCGAACGGCCTGACGGCCTTCGGCAGAGCGAGGAGCTGGGAGAGCCGCAGCCCGTAGAAGGCGTTGCGCGTGCCCAGGAAGAAGGCCCCGGCGGCGGCCGTGAAGGGGTTGCCGCCCGCGGCCAGCGCGCCGACGAGGGCGAACTGCGAGGCGCCCGTGAAGACGAGCAGGCTGAGCACACAGGTCTGCGGGAGGGTGAGGCCGGCGCCGGCCGAGGTCACGCCGAAGGCGAAGCCGGAGAGTCCGACGGCGATGCCGACGCCGAGGGCGTCGCGGACGACGGCCGCGTCGGGCTTCGCCCGTGCGCCGTCGTCCCGTATGACGGGAGGTGCTGTCTGTTCTGCCACGTCAGGGACGTTACGTACGTGGTGGCTGCCCGGTCTTGTACGTTCTTGCACCGCCGCCCGCACCGCCGCCCGCGGCGCCACCGGAACCGCCGGACCCGCCGCGGGCACCCCGCGCGCGCTGGTAGGCCCCCGGTGGCACCCCGACGCTCCGCGTGAAGTGCCGGTTGAGGTGCGGCTGGTCGGTGAAACCGACGGCGACGGCCGCCTCCGCCGGGGGCGTCCCCGCGTCGAGCAGCCCCCTGGCCCGCCGCACGCGCGCGTCCGTGAGCCAGGTGTGCGGCGGCATCCCGTACGCGTCCCGGAAGGCCCGTAGAAGGGCGAAGGGGCTGGTATCGAGGTCGGTGGCGAGCCGTTCCAGGGTCGGCGGGTCGGCCATCCGCTCCTCCAGGACGGCACGCGCGCGTGCGGCGTTCCGCGCGCCGGCGGAGCGGGGCGGGAGCGGGGCGATCAGCCCGCCGTGACTGCGCAGCATCCGTGCCGTGACGAGCCGGAGCAGGCTGTCGGCGGCGAGCGCGTTGCCCTCCTCCGCCGCCCGGTGGACGCCCACGACGAGCTGTGCGGCGTACGGGTCGTCGATGACGGGCGTGGTGAACCCGACCGCGCCGCGCAGCGCGAGGGTGTCGGCGGCGATCGACCGGACGAGCCCGGCGTCCGGGTAGATCGTGCGGTAGGTCCATCCCTCGGGCACGCCCGCGTGCCCGGTGTGCGGGGTGTCGGGGTTGACCAGGGCGATCTGCCCGGGCCCGGCGTGGACCAGCTCGTCGCGGTAGTGGAAGGCCTCGACGCCCTCGGTGATCGCGGCGAAGACGAAGCTCTCGTGGGTGTGCCGGGCGAAGGCCTTGTGGATGTAGTGGGCGTGCAGCAGGTCGACCCCGGGCAGCTCGGAGTACTGCCAGTACCGTGCCCGCTCCCCGCTCGCCATGCCTCCATTCTGCGCCAAGGGTTCGCCGTACCGCCCGCGCGGCCTCCTGGCACGAGCGGGTTTCCCCAGGTCCGGGCGGTTGTCAGTGGGCGGGTGCACGATGGGGGACATGGTCAGGTCCGCGCTCGACTCGTTCTCCCCCGCGACCCGTGGTTGGTTCACCGGGGCCTTCACCGCGCCCACGGCGGCACAGGAAGGCGCCTGGAAGGCCATCGGCGAGGGCTCCGACGTGCTCGTCGTCGCACCGACGGGCTCGGGCAAGACACTGGCGTCCTTCCTCGCCTCCCTGGACCGCCTGGCGTCCACCCCACCGCCCGCCGACGCGAAGAAGCGCTGCCGCGTGCTCTACGTGTCACCGCTGAAGGCGCTCGCCGTGGACGTCGAGCGGAATCTGCGCTCCCCGCTGACCGGCATCCGGCAGGAGTCGGTCCGGCTCGGGCTGCCCGAGCCGGACGTCCGGGTCGGCATCCGGTCCGGCGACACCCCGGCCGCCGAGCGCCGGAGCCTCGTGACCCGGCCGCCGGACATCCTGATCACCACCCCCGAGTCGCTGTTCCTGATGCTGACCTCCGCCGCCCGGGAGGCCCTGTCAGGGGTGGAGACGGTCATCCTTGACGAGGTCCACGCGGTCGCGGGCACCAAGCGCGGCGCGCACCTGGCGCTCTCCCTGGAGCGGCTCGACGAGCTGCTGCCCCGCCCCGCGCGCCGGATCGGCCTGTCCGCCACGGTCCGCCCGGTGGACGAGGTGGCCCGCTATCTGTCCCCCGGCCGCGCGGTGGAGATCGTGCAGCCGCCGTCGGGGAAGGAGTTCGACCTCTCCGTCGTCGTCCCCGTCGAGGACATGGGCGAGCTCGGAGGCTCCCCGGCCTCCGAGGGCAAGGACGGCGGCGACAAGCCGTCGATCTGGCCGCATGTCGAGGAGCGGATCGTCGACCTCGTCCAGTCCCACCGCTCGACGATCGTCTTCGCGAACTCCCGCCGCCTGGCCGAGCGGCTGTGCAACCGACTCAACGAGATCGCGTACGAGCGCGCGACCGGCGAGCCCCTCCCCGACAGCGCTCCGCCGGCGGAGATCATGGCCCAGTCCGGGGCGGCGCAGGGCGCTCCGCCGCTGCTCGCCCGGGCCCACCACGGCTCGGTGTCGAAGGAGCAGCGCGCCCAGGTGGAGGAGGACCTGAAGGCGGGACGGCTGCCCGCCGTGGTGGCCACCTCCAGCCTGGAGCTGGGCATCGACATGGGCGCCGTCGACCTGGTCGTGCAGGTCGAGTCGCCGCCCTCGGTCGCCTCCGGGCTCCAGCGCGTGGGGCGCGCCGGGCACCAGGTCGGCGCGGTCTCCACGGGCGTGGTCTTCCCCAAGTACCGCGGCGACCTGGTGCAGGCGGCCGTGGTCACGGAGCGGATGCGGTCGGGCTCGATCGAGTCGATGCGGATCCCGGCCAATCCGCTGGACGTGCTGGCCCAGCAGCTGGTCGCGATGGTCGCGCTCGACACCTGGCAGGTGGACGACCTGCTCACCGTGGTGCGCCGTGCGGCGCCCTTCTCCTCGCTGCCGGATTCGGCGTTCACGGGCGTGCTCGACATGCTCGCCGGGCGCTACCCGTCGGACGCGTTCGCCGAGCTGCGCCCGCGCGTGGTCTGGGACCGGGTCGCCGGGACGGTCACGGGGCGGCCGGGCGCTCAGCGGCTCGCCGTCACCTCCGGCGGCACGATCCCCGACCGGGGCCTGTTCGGTGTGTTCCTCGCCGGCGCGGACCCGAAGAAGGGCGGGGGCCGGGTCGGCGAGCTCGACGAGGAGATGGTCTACGAGTCACGTGTCGGCGACGTCTTCACGCTGGGCACCACGTCCTGGCGGATCGTGGACATCACCCGGGACCGGGTGCTCGTCACGCCCGCGCCCGGCGTGCCGGGCCGGCTGCCGTTCTGGAAGGGCGACCAGCTGGGCCGCCCGCTCGAACTGGGCCGCGCGGTGGGCGCGTTCCTCCGGGAGCTCGGCGCCCTCGGGCCGGAGGACGCGCGGCTGCGGCTGCTCGCCGCGGGCCTGGACGCCTGGGCCGCGGACAACGTCCTCGCCTACCTCTCCGAGCAGCGCGAGGCCTGCGGCCACGTGCCCGACGACCGGACGATCCTGGTCGAGCGGTTCCGGGACGAGCTCGGCGACTGGCGGGTCGTCATCCACTCCCCGTTCGGCGCGCAGGTGCACGCCCCGTGGGCGCTGGCGCTCGGCGCACGGCTCGCCGAGCGCTACGGCATGGACGCGCAGGTGATGCACGCGGACGACGGCATCGTGCTGCGCCTCCCGGACGCGGACCTGATGGGTCTGGACATGGGCCTGGATCTCCTCGACCACGAGCCGATCGACCCGGGCCGGCACCTGGATACGACGTACGACGCGGACAAGGCGCCCATCGGCGCGGCCGACGCCCTCTTCGACCAGGGCGAGATCGGACAGATCGTCACCGACCAGGTGGGCGGCTCCGCGCTGTTCGCCTCCCGGTTCCGCGAGTGCGCCGCGCGCGCCCTGCTGCTGCCGAAGCGGAACCCCGGCAAGCGCACACCGCTCTGGCAGCAGCGGCAGCGTGCGGCCCAGCTCCTCCAGGTGGCAAGCGAGTTCGGCTCCTTCCCGATCGTTCTGGAGGCCGTCCGCGAGTGCCTCCAGGACGTCTTCGACCTCCCCGGTCTGACCGAGCTCATGGGCGACATCGAGGCCCGTCGGGTCCGGCTCGTCGAGGTCACCACCCCCGAGCCGTCCCCGTTCGCCCGCTCGCTCCTCTTCGGCTACGTGGCGCAGTTCCTGTACGAGGGCGACTCGCCGCTCGCCGAGCGGCGGGCTGCCGCGCTCTCCCTCGACTCCCGGCTCCTCGCGGAACTGCTCGGCCAGGCCGAGCTGCGCGAGCTCCTCGACCCGGAGGTCCTCACCGAGCTGGAGCGGGAGCTCCAGTGGCTCACGGAGGACCGGCGGATCAAGGACGTGGAGGGCGTCGCCGACCTGTTGCGGGTCCTCGGCCCGCTCACCGACGCCGAGCTCGGCGAGCGCGGCGCGGAGGCGGGCTGGGCGCCCGACCTCGCCCGGTCCCGGCGCGCGATCCGGGTCAGGATCGGAGGAGCCGACCACTGGGCGGCGATCGAGGACGCGGGACGGCTCCGTGACGCCCTGGGCACGGCCCTGCCGGTCGGTGTGCCCGAGGCCTTCACCGAGCCGGTCAAGGACCCGTTGGGCGACCTCCTCGCCCGTTTCGCGCGCACGCACGGCCCCTTCACCTCCTCGCAGGCCGCCGCCCGCTTCGGGCTCGGCGCCGCCGTCACGGACGGCGCGCTCCAGCGGCTCGCCGCCGGCGGCAGGGTCGTCCAGGGCGAGTTCCATCCCTCCGGCATCGGCCAGGAGTGGTGCGACGCGGCCGTGCTGCGCCGCCTGCGCCGCCGTTCCCTCGCGGCCCTGCGCCACGAGCTGGAGCCGGTACCCCCGGCGGCGCTCGCCACCTTCCTGCCCCAGTGGCAGCACGTCGGCGGCGGCGGTCTGCGCGGGATCGACGGCCTCGCCCGTGCGATCGAGCAGCTCCAGGGCGCGCCCGTGCCCGCCTCCGCGCTGGAGAAGCTGATCCTGCCGTCCCGTGTCAGGGACTACTCCCCGACGCTGCTCGACGAGCTGACCACCACGGGCGAGGTGGTCTGGGCTGGTGCCGGATCGCTGCCCGGCAAGGACGGCTGGATCTCGCTCTACCTCGCGGACGCGGCGCCCCTGCTCCTCCCGCCGGCGCACCCGCTGGAGCTGTCCGCGCTGCACGAGTCGGTGCTCACCATCCTCTCCGGCGGGTACGGGCTGTTCTTCCGGCAGATCGCCGACCAGGTCCGGGCCACCACGCACCCGGACGCGACCGACCCGCAGCTCGCCGACGCGCTCTGGGACCTGGCCTGGTCGGGCCGGCTCACCAACGACACACTCGCCCCGCTGCGCTCGCTCCTCGGTTCGGGCCGGACGGCCGGGGCGACCGCTCACCGCGCGCGCCGCACGGTGCCGCGCGGCCGGTACGGGACGCTGGGCGCCGCCGCCCGCCCGGCCTCGCGCACGGGCCCGCCGACGGTCTCCGGCCGCTGGGCTCTGCTGCCGCCCGCCGAGCCGGAGCCGACCCACAGGGCGCACGCCCTCGCCCGCACCCTCCTGGACCGGCACGGCGTGGTCACCCGGGGCGCGGTGGCGGCCGAGGGCGTGGTGGGGGGCTTCTCGGCCACGTACCGCGTCCTCTCCGCCTTCGAGGACAGCGGTCAGGCCAGGCGCGGCTATGTGGTGGAGGGCCTCGGCGCGGCCCAGTTCGCGATGGACGGGGCCGTGGACCGGCTGCGGGCGGCGGCGACCGCCCGCGACCGGGGCGCGGAGGCCGCGGCCGGCCCACGCGCACTGGTCCTGGCCGCGGCCGACCCGGCGAACGCGTACGGGGCGGCCCTGTCCTGGCCGGAGCCGCCGACCGGCGCCGGGCACAAGCCCGGCCGCAAGGCGGGCGCGATGGTGGTCCTCGTCGACGGCGAGCTGACGCTCTACGTGGAGCGGGGCGGCAAGACGCTCCTCTCCTGGCCGGCGGAACCGGACGATCCCGCCCTGACAGCGGCGGCCGAGGCCCTGGCCGCGTCGGCGCGGGCGGGCTCGCTGGGCACGGTCACGGTGGAGCGGATCAACGGCGCCACGGCCCTGACCTCCCCGCTCGCCCGCCCCCTGGAGACGGCGGGCTTCCTGGCCACCCCAAGAGGCCTCCGCCTCCGCGCCTGACCCACCGCCGCGACCGCCACGGCCGCCCCTGAAGACGTCCCCGCCCCCTCGGAGGCACGCACCCGGCATCATGGAACGGTGCCCGAAGGAGACACCGTCTGGCAGGCGGCCCGCCGCCTGCACACCGCGCTGGCCGGGCGGGTCCTGACCCGCTCGGACCTGCGCGTGCCCCGGTTCGCGACCGCCGACCTCACCGGCCGCACGCTCCTCGACGTCACCCCGCGCGGCAAGCACCTCCTCGCCCGGATCGAGGGCGGGCTCACGCTCCACTCCCACCTGCGGATGGACGGCGCCTGGCGGGTGTACGCCACCGGGGAGCGCCCGCACGGCGGCCCCGAGCACCAGATCCGGGCGATCCTCGGGAACGCCGAGTCCACGGCGTACGGCTACCGGCTCCCCGTCCTGGAACTGATCCGCACCGCCGAGGAGGCCCACGCGGTCGGCCATCTCGGCCCGGACCTCCTGGGGCCGGAGTGGGACCCGGAAGAGGCCGTACGACGCCTCCTCGCCGCCCCGGACCGCCCGCTCGGCGAGGCGCTGCTCGACCAGCGCAACCTGGCCGGCATCGGCAACGTGTACAAGTCGGAGCTGGCGTTCCTGGCCGCCGTCACCCCGTGGCTCCCGGTCGGCGCGCTCGCCCCCGACGTCCCGGCCCGCCTGGTGGCCACCGCCCACCGCCTCCTGGAGGCGAACAAGGACCGCCCCGACCGGCGCACCACCACCACGCGCCGCCCCGGTACCCGGCTCCACGTCTACGGCCGCGAGGGACAGCCCTGTCTGCGCTGCGGCGCCCGGATCCGAAAGGCGGAACTCGGCGACCGGATCACGTACTGGTGCCCGGGCTGCCAACAGGGCCCCGCCAATTGACGATCCGTCAGATTCGGTCGTACGGTCCGGACATGACCCTCTCGGCGTACGACCTCACCGGCCGCTCCGCGTTCGTCACCGGCGCCGCGAGCGGCATCGGACGTGCCACCGCGCTACTCCTCGCCCAGGCGGGCGCGACCGTGCACTGCGCGGACCGCGACGAGCGCGGCCTCAAGGAGACCGCGGCCCTCGTCACCGGCGCGAACGGCGCCGCGCACACGCACCCCCTGGACGTCACCGACCGGCCCGCGCTGGCCGCCGCCGTCCGCTCCGCGGGCCCGCTCCACGTCATGGCGGCCGTCGCCGGGATCATGCACACGAGCACCGTCCTGGAGACCCGCGACGAGGACCTCGACCGCGTCCTCGCGGTGAACTTCAAGGGGGTCCTGTACGCCTGCCAGGAAGCGGCCCGCGCGATGATCGCCTCCGGCACCGCCGGCTCGATCGTCACGATGGCCTCGGGCGCGATGGACACCGCGAGCCCGGGCCTGCTCTGCTACAGCGTCACCAAGGCGGCGGTCGTCCAGCTCACGAAGACCCTGGCGGTGGAGGTGGGACCGCACGGCATCCGGGTCAACGCGGTCGCCCCGGGATGGATCCGTACCCCCATGACGGACCGCCACGAGCCGGCCGCCCAGGAACAGGCCGAGGCCGCGATGGTCCGTCACTCACCGCTCCGCCGGGTCGGCGAGGCGGAGGACATCGCGCACGCGGTCCTCCACCTCGCCTCCGACGCCTCGTCGTTCACGACGGGTCAGATCCTGCGCCCCAATGGCGGCGTCGCGATGCCTTGGTGACGGCCACACCGCCACCCGACGCCACACCGCCACCCGGCTCCCCCGCACCGCCGCCCAACTCCCGCACACCGCCGACCTGTCGCCGCGCCGAGGCCGCCACGTGCACCGGCAACAGGCTCAGCCCCCAGCCGCCCGCGGCCACCGCCCCCTCGATGATCCCGGCACCCGCGGGCACGAGGAGCAGGCGCAGCACCGCCCACCACCAGAGCCCCCCGGCCACCAGCCCGACCGCGACCAGCGCGAGCGTCGCCGGCGGAACACGTCGCCGTACCATGGCCGCCTCCTGGGGTCGACGCTAGCCCGGCAGGATCACCAAGCGGGAGGGCGCACCGGAGGCAAGCCCGGCGCACGCCGCAGGTATCGCCACGCCCTACACACTCTCCGCTTGGAACATCCACGCGTGCTTTTCGAGGTCGGCCGTCAGGCCGATCAGGATGTCCTGGCTGATCGGGTCGGGATCACCGGTCGCGTCGATCCGTTCCCGCATCCGCGTGATGACGGCCCCGAGCGCGGCCACGAGGATCCGGACCGCCTCCACGTCCTTGATCCACCCCTCCGAAACCGACCCGATCGCACTGGAGGAGGCCACGGTCGCCGCCCGCCCGTCCGGGTTGACGCCGAGCGCGGAGGCACGCTCCGCCACGGTGTCGGAGTGCAGCCGCGCGGTGTCCACGACCTCGTCGAGCTGCAGATGGACGGAGCGGAATCGCGGCCCGACGACGTTCCAGTGCACCTGCTTGGCGACCAGGGCGAGGTCGACCAGATCGACCAGCGCCCCCTGGAGCGCGGTGCCGACCGTCTTGAGGTCGGCCTCGGACAGCGGGCTCTTCACGACAGACATGCGGGATCTCCAACCAGTCGTACGTCCCCCCACCATGGCACGCATCACCCGAACCCGGCATCTCAAACAAATCGCTGTGAAGGGGCAACGAAAAGGAGAAAAGCCCCGGTCGGCGTCCCAAAAGGGGCACCAACCGGGGCTTCGCCCCACTTCGGTTCAGGCAGCGACGACGTCTACCGCTTCCGCGGGCGCCTTGATGGTCACCCGCCCGGTGGACACACCGGCCACCGACGTCACCGACACCGAATTGAGCATCGGGCGCACCGGCGTCGGCACCGGTTCGCTCGCCGCTGTCGACTCGGCCAGTTCGGCCAGTGACAGCTCGTCGCTCACTTCACGCATGAGCTCGGACATCCGTACGTCCAGCGCGTCGCAGATCGCGGAGAGCAGCTCGGAGGAAGCCTCCTTCTGCCCCCGCTCCACCTCGGAGAGATAGCCGAGCGAGACTCGGGCGGACGAGGAGACTTCGCGCAGAGTACGGCCTTGGCGCTGGCGCTGCCGACGCAGCACGTCACCCAACAGGCGACGGAGCAGAATCATCGGTGGCTCCCTCCTCGGACCGCGTAGCCGCATCCTTCACGCCCCACCGTACCGCCTCGCGCCGCGGCCGTGCGGGGAGCGATGTCGTGTTCACTCAGGGCTGCAAACATCAATTCCCCCCGTTGTGTTCCGTATCCTGTGCCCGCGCATTTCCCGAGAGTTCCTCATGGAGCAGTTCCAGCACGCTCCGTACACTCTCTCTACGGATGTCCGCGCGGTCGCCGTTCAACCTCAACGAGACCACTTTCCCGGCTCCGGCGCCCGCGCCGACCGGTCCCGCGACCGCCACGTAGACCGTTCCGACGGCCTGACCGTCCTGCGGTTCGGGCCCCGCGACCCCGGTCGTGGAGATCCCCCAGTCGGCGCCGAGCCGGGCCCGGACACCGGCCGCCATCTGCAGCGCGACCTCAGGATCCACCGCGCCGCGCTCCGCGAGGAGGGCCTTGTCGACGCCCAGGAGCTCCTGCTTGAGGGCCGTGGCATAGGCCGTGACCGAGCCCCGGAAGGCCTTCGAGGCCCCTGCCACACCGGTGAGCTCCGCGGCCACCAGACCACCCGTGAGCGATTCCGCGGCGGCCAGCGTGTGACCACGCTCCGCGAGCAGCGCCAGCACCCGGGCGGCCTCGGTCATCGCGCCGCCGCCTCCGACCGCGCGGCCTCCCGCTCCTCCGCGAGACCCTCGCGGCGCAGGACGATCGCCTGCCGCACGTAGTCCAGACCGGTGACGACCGTCAGCACGACGGCCACCGCCATCACCCAGAAGCGCAGGGTGGCCAGCGGACCGGTGAGCATGAGCACGTACATGCCGACCGCCGTGCCCTGCGCGAGCGTCTTCATCTTGCCGCCGCGGCTCGCCGGGATGACCCCGTGCCGGATCACCCAGAACCGCATCAGGGTGATCCCCAGCTCGCGGGCCAGGATGACCCCGGTCACCCACCAGGGCAGGTCACCCAGCAAGGAGAGGCTGATGAGCCCGGCGGCCATGATCGCCTTGTCGGCGATCGGGTCGGCGATCTTCCCGAAGTCGGTGACGAGGTTGTACGTACGGGCCAGGTGGCCGTCGAAGATGTCCGTGATCATGGCCACGGCGAACGCCGCCCACGCCCAGGCGCGCCAGGCGGGATCGTGGCCGCCGTCCTGGAACAGGAGCACCACGAAGGCCGGCACGAGCACGAGCCGGATCATGGTGAGGATGTTGGCGATGTTCCACAGGCTGGCCTGGTTGACGGCCGCAGTGCCCAGCTTCCCGCGGGGCGCCGGCCTACCGGTCCCGCCCGTCGCGGATGCCGGGACTCCGGTCATCTGGCTGCCTCCTCGAAAAGACACTCGGCCACCAGGTCGACGCCTTCCGTGCCGACGACCTTGGCCCTGACCATACGGCCCGGAGCCAGGTCGGGGCTCGTACCGTCGGCCGTGGTGAGGACCACCTGGCCGTCGGTCTCGGGCGCCTGGTGGGCGGCGCGGCCGATCCAGCCGTCCTCCTCGTCCATGGACTCGACGAGTACTTCCAGGGTCTCTCCGATCCGCTCCTCCGCGCGCTGCGCGGTGAGCTCCTCGGCGAGCCGGGAGAGGTGGGCGAGCCGCTCGTCGACGACGTCCTGGTCGAGCTTGTGCTCGTACGTGGCGGCCTCGGTGCCGTCCTCGTCGGAGTAGCCGAAGACACCGACGGCGTCGAGCCGCGCGTGGGTGACGAAGCGTTCCAGCTCGGCGAAGTCCGCCTCGGTCTCGCCGGGGAAGCCGACGATGAAGTTGGAGCGGGCACCGGCCGTCGGGGCCTTGGACCGGATGGTCTCCAGGAGCTCCAGGAAGCGGTCGGTGTCGCCGAAGCGTCGCATGGCCCGCAGCACGTCCGGGGCGCTGTGCTGGAAGGACAGGTCGAAGTAGGGCACGACCTTCTCGGTCGAGGTGAGGACGTCGATCAGACCGGGGCGCATCTCGGCGGGCTGGAGGTAGCTGACCCGGACGCGCTCGATGCCGTCGACCGAGGCCAGCTCGGGCAGCAGGCTCTCCAGGAGCCGGATGTCGCCGAGGTCCTTGCCGTACGAGGTGTTGTTCTCGGAAACCAGCATGACCTCCTTCACACCCTGCTCGGCGAGCCAGCGCGTCTCGTTCAGCACGTCCGAGGGACGGCGCGAGACGAAGGAGCCCCGGAAGGACGGGATGGCGCAGAAGGAGCAGCGGCGGTCGCAGCCGGAGGCGAGCTTCACCGAGGCGACGGGGCTGGTGTCCAGCCGGCGACGGAGCGGCGCGCGCGGCCCGGAGGCGGGCGCGAGACCCTCGGGGAGGTCCGACGGCGCGTCCGAAGGGGCCTCGACGGCTCCGTGTCCCGGCAGGGCCACGGCCGCGGCGGCCTCCTGGCGCTCCACGGGCGACAGCGGCAGCAGCTTGCGCCGGTCACGGGGGGTGTGGGCCTCGACGCTGCCACCGTTGAGGATGGTCTGGAGGCGGTTGGAGATGTCGGCGTAGTCGTCGAAACCGAGGACGCCATCGGCTTCCGGGAGTGCTTCGGCGAGCTCCTTGCCGTACCGCTCGGCCATGCAGCCGACGGCGACGACGGCCTGGGTCTTGCCGTGATCCTTCAGATCATTGGCTTCGAGGAGGGCGTCGACGGAGTCCTTCTTGGCGGCTTCGACGAATCCGCAGGTGTTGACGACGGCGACGTCCGCTTCCTCGGCGTTCTCGACGAGCTCCCAGCCGTCCGCTGCCAAGCGGCCTGCGAGCTCCTCCGAGTCCACCTCGTTACGGGCGCAGCCAAGAGTGACAAGGGCGACGGTACGGCGTTCGGGCATGAGCTCAAGACTACTTCGTCCCGGCCGTTCCCCCGTCGCGCAGGGTTCACCTGCGCGACAGAGGTCACATAACGGGGTCCGACGGGCCCGGGCGGATCATCCGGCCTCGGGGTCGCCCTTGGTGTAGGTGAGCCGCTCGACCTGACCGGATTCGAACTTCTCTTCGACCTTCTTGCCGTTGACGTAGAGCTCGATGGCACCGGCGTTGCCGAGGACCAGGTCGACGCGCTCGTCGTCCTGGAAGGTCTTGGACTCGCCCTCCAGGAGGAGGCCGTCGAAGAGCAGCTTCCCGTCCTTGGCCTTGGCCGAGATCCAGCTCTTGCCGTCGACGGCGGTGAGCTTGACCGTGACCTTGTCCTGCGGGACCGCGGCGATCGCGCTCTCGCTGGGCTTCGGGGCGGGCTTGACCGGCTTCGGCTTGGCGGCGGAGGTCGCCTTCTCCGGCGCCGGGGCCGGACCGCCCTCGGCGGTCACGGTGCCCTTGGGGGCCTCGTTCCCGTCGAACATCGTGAAGCCGACGAAGCCGACGACGGCGACGATCGCCGCGACCATCGCGGCGGTCCAGTTGGGCCGCCGCGGCTCGGGGCGGATACGTTCCGCCTCGAAGAGCGGGGCGGCGGGGGTGGGCGCGGGACGACCGCCGTGGGCGGCGTCGTACTGCTCGATCAGATCGGCCGGATCGAGACCGACGGCGCGCGCGAGGGTACGGATGTGCCCGCGGGCGTAGACGTCGCCGCCGCAGCGCGAGAAGTCGTCCTCCTCGATCGCGTGCACGATCGGGATCCGGACACGGGTGGAGGCACTGACCTCTTCGACGGTGAGACCGGCGGCGATTCGGGCCTGCTGGAGAGCGCGACCGATCGAGTCCCGGTCGTCTGCCGGGAACGTCCGGTCGTCTTCGGGGGAGTTGCCGATGGACACGTGAGCGCCTTTCGAGCGTGTAGCCACCTGCTGGACGTTCAGTCTATGGGTGGTACGAAAGGGTGGGGCAACCGGGCGGGTGCTGTTTGTACGCCATGAGGCTGGGACATCCATCTGTCCCACCGTCCAACTTGACGTACGGCCAGGGGAAACGGTTGCCCCCGTTCCCTTACGAGTGAGTCTCGGCCCGGTCTCGATCGGGTACGCCGACCGCGACCCGCCACGCCGACGCCGATCGGGTACCCGGTCCCCCCACCACTACACCCCCGACTCCCCCCGGATCACGGCGAGCACCCCGTCCAACTCGTCGGGCTTCACCAGCACGTCACGCGCCTTGGAGCCCTCACTCGGTCCGACGATGTTCCGCGACTCCATCAGGTCCATCAGCCGGCCGGCCTTCGCGAAGCCCACGCGCAGCTTGCGCTGGAGCATCGACGTGGAGCCGAACTGCGTCGAGACGACCAGTTCGGCGGCCTGGCACAGCAGGTCGAGGTCGTCGCCGATGTCCTCGTCGATCTCCTTCTTCTGCTTGGTGCCGACGGTGACGTCCTCCCGGAAGACGGGCGTCATCTGGTCCTTGCAGTGCCGCACGACGGCCGCGACCTCGTCCTCGGTGACGAACGCGCCCTGCATACGGACCGGCTTGTTCGCGCCCATCGGCAGGAACAGTCCGTCGCCCTTGCCGATCAGCTTCTCGGCGCCGGGCTGGTCCAGGATGACCCGGCTGTCGGCGAGCGAGGAGGTGGCGAAGGCGAGCCGCGAGGGCACGTTCGCCTTGATGAGGCCGGTGACGACGTCCACGGACGGCCGCTGGGTGGCGAGGACGAGATGGATACCGGCGGCGCGGGCCAACTGGGTGATGCGGACGATCGAGTCCTCGACGTCCCTCGGCGCGACCATCATCAGGTCGGCGAGCTCGTCGACGATCACCAGGAGGTACGGGTAGGGGCTGAGCTCGCGCTGGCTGCCCTCGGGCAGCTTGATCTTCCCGTCCCGGATGGCCTGGTTGAAGTCGTCGATGTGCCGGTAACCGAAGGCGGCCAGGTCGTCGTAGCGGAGGTCCATCTCCTTCACCACCCACTGCAGCGCCTCCGCGGCCCGCTTCGGGTTGGTGATGATCGGGGTGATCAGGTGCGGGATGCCCTCGTAGGCGGTGAGCTCGACCCGCTTGGGGTCGACGAGCACCATCCGGACGTCCTCGGGGGTCGCTCTTATCATCACCGAGGTGATGAGGCAGTTGATGCAGGAGGACTTGCCGGAGCCGGTGGCACCGGCGACCAGGACGTGCGGCATCTTCGCGAGGTTGGCCATCACGTAGCCGCCCTCGACGTCCTTGCCGAGCGCGACCAGCATCGGATGGTCGTCGCCCGCCGCGTCCGCGAGCCGCAGCACGTCCCCGAGGTTGACCATCTCCCGGTCGCTGTTCGGGATCTCGATGCCGACGGCGGACTTGCCGGGGATCGGCGAGATGATCCGGACGTCCGGCGAGGCCACGGCGTACGCGATGTTCTTCGTCAGGGCCGTGATCTTCTCGACCTTCACGGCGGGGCCGAGCTCGACCTCGTACCGCGTGACCGTCGGACCGCGGGTGAAGCCGGTGACGGCCGCGTCGACCTTGAACTCGGTGAAGACGTTGGAGAGCGACTCCACGACGAGGTCGTTCGCGGCGCTCCGAGTCTTGCCGGGCCCGCCGCGCTCCAGCAGGTCCATCGACGGCAGCGAGTACGTGATGTCGCCGGAGAGCTGGAGCTGCTCGGCCCGCGACGGCAGATCCGTCGGCTCGGGCGCGGGCTTCGTCAGGTCGGGTACGCCCCCGCCGGGCCGCTCGCCACCGCGCGCCGGCGGTACGGGCGCGGCCGGGGCCACGGGCCCGGAGGTCTCCGCGGCGCCGGCCAGGGCGGCGTCACGCTCGGCAGTGACGTCCCTGGTCAGGTCGGCGACGACCGGGGAGGGCGGCATGCCGTTGAGCACGGCGCCGTCGAGGGCGGCGGCCGCGGCCGCGGCGACGTCCACCGGATCCAGGCCGTGGTCGAAGGGGTCGGGCGCGGAGCCGCGCGGGGCGCGGCCGGCGGCACGCCGCTCCAGGAGCTCGGCCTCGGCCCGGTCCACGTCGTACGGCTCCGCCGGGCCGGTCGCCCGGCGGCGGGCGGGACGGGCGGTCCGGGGAGCCGCCTGGCGCCATTCCTCGTCGTACCCCTCGTGCCGCTCGTACCCCTCGGCCTCCGCCGGGTCGTCGGCGGGCTCGACGATGCCGAGCCGGGCGCCGAGGGCACGCAGTCGCTGCGGGATGGCGTTGACCGGGGTGGCGGTGACGACGAGCAGGCCGAAGATCGTGAGCAGTACCAGCATCGGTACGGCGAGGACCTCGCCCATCATGAAGACGAGGGGCTGGGAGGCGGCCCAGCCGATGAGCCCGCCGGCGTCCTGCATGGCCTCGGTCCCGTCGCCGCGGCCCGGTGAGCCGCAGGCGATGTGGACCTGGCCGAGGACGCCGATGACGAGGGCGGAGAGCCCGATGCTGATCCGGCCGTTGGCCTCGGGCTTCTCCGGATAGAGGATCAGCCGCACGCCGATGACACCGAGGAGCAGCGGTACGAGCAGGTCGAGCCGGCCGAAGGCACCGGTGACGAGCATCTCGACGAGGTCGCCGACCGGACCGCGCAGATTCGACCAGGTACCCGCGGCGACGATCAGCGCGACGCCCAGCAGCAGCAGGGCGAGCCCGTCCTTGCGGTGGGCGGGGTCGAGGCCCTTGGCGCCACGCCCTATCCCGCGGAACACCGCTCCCACCGCGTGGGCCAGGCCCAGCCAGACTCCCCGGGCGAGCCGGTAGACGCCCCCGGTGGGGGACGGTGCCGGGCGGGGCGCGGCCCTCTTCGCGGCGGTCTTCCGGGCGGGCGCGCGCTTGGCGGGCGCCGCCTTCTTGGCCGGCGCCTTCTTGGCGGCGGGTTTGGCGGGTGGCTTGGCGGGCGACTTCAGGGGCGCCGCTTTCTTCGCGGCGGCCGTCGTCCGGCCGGCGCGCGGCTTTGCGGCGCCCGCCGTGCCCTGGGAACCCTTGCCGGACGTACGTGAAGCCATGATGCTGAGGTTACCGGTGAGGGGACGGGCTGTCCGCTCTCACCCGCCGGTGAGCGGACGGGTGTCCACCTCACCCGATCGTGTCAACCGCGCCGGGGCGCGGAGCTGACGCCGGGTCACCGACGCCCCACCCCAAGTGACGGCACGTCAGGCCAGGGCGGGCGACGCCAAGCCCAAGCGGGTCACCCCTGGCCCAGGCGGGTCAATGTCAGGCCCAGGCGGGTCACGCCAGGCCCAAGCGGGTCATGTCAGGTCTGGGCGGGCAGCGTGGGCGTAGCGCCCGTACCCGGCTCCAGGGCGTCCAGCGCGCGCCGCAGCCCGGTGAGCTTGCGCTCCAGGTGGGCGGCGGTGGCGACGGCCGCCGCGTCGGCGGAGTCGTCGTCGAGCTGCTTCGACAGCGCCTCCGCCTGCTCCTCGACGGCGGCAAGGCGGGCGGAGAGCTCGGCGAGCAGCCCGGCGGACTCCTTGCCGTGACCGCCCTCGCCACTGCCCTCCAACTGCAGCCGCAGCAGGGCGGCCTGCTCGCGCAGCTTGCAGTTCTTCATGTAGAGCTCGACGAAGACGGAGACCTTGGCGCGCAGCACCCACGGGTCGAACGGCTTCGAGATGTAGTCGACCGCCCCGGCCGCGTACCCACGGAAGGTGTGGTGGGGGCCGTGGTTGATGGCGGTGAGAAAGATGATCGGGATGTCCCGGGTCCGCTCACGCCGCTTGATGTGCGCGGCCGTCTCGAAACCATCCATACCCGGCATCTGCACGTCCAGCAGGATGACCGCGAAGTCATCCGTCAGCAGCGCCTTGAGCGCTTCCTCCCCGGACGATGCCCGCACCAGCGTCTGATCGAGCGCGGAGAGAATGGCCTCCAGCGCCAGCAGATTCTCCGGCCGGTCATCGACCAGGAGGATCTTGGCCTTCTGCACCATGCCCCGTCCTCCTCGCCCCGGCAACGGCTCTCCCCGGCTCCCGTAACCGAGGGAAGCACCGGGCGCCGCCCCAGAGGACGACTCCCTAGCGCCGTCCGTCCTTGTGCCGGTCATCGTAGCCGCACCCCGCCCGTCGCCACACCCTGTCACCGCGATGTCACTGTGCACGCACCGGAAACGCGGTGGGAGACCAGAAGGTTCCCCGTATCCCGCCCTCTCACACCCCCGTGGCGACAGCCCGTCAGCGGAGCCCGGGGCCCGCGTGGAGTTCCACGCGGACCCCCGCCCCGGAGTCACTCCCCTCGCATCCACTGCTCCATGACGGACAGCAGGTGGTCGGGGTCGACGGGCTTCGTCACGTAGTCCGAGGCACCCGACTCGATCGCCTTCTCCCGGTCGCCCTTCATGGCCTTCGCCGTCAGAGCGATGATCGGCAGCCCCGCGAACTGCGGCATCCGCCGGATCGCGGTCGTCGTCGCGTACCCGTCCATCTCCGGCATCATGATGTCCATCAGCACGACCGTCACGTCGTCGTGCTGCTCCAGGACTTCGATGCCCTCGCGCCCGTTCTCCGCGTACAGCACCGCGAGCCCGTGCTGCTCCAGGACGCTCGTGAGCGCGAAGACGTTCCGGATGTCGTCGTCCACGATGAGCACCTTCTCGCCCGAGAAGTTGAAAGTACGCCGCGGCTCGACGTCCGCCTCCGGCTCCGCCCGGTCCGCCGCGCCCTGCTGACCGGACTGCCCCGGTACCGCGGTCCGCGCCCCGGTCGCCTCCGCCGCGGCCTTCCGCCGGTGCCGGAACAGCGCCCCGGCCCCCGACCGTGCCTCGGTCCGTACGGGCGGCGGCGGGAAGTGCGGGAACGTGTGCACGCCCCCGGCCGCCCCCTCGTCGGCCCCGTGCTGCGGGTTCTCGCCGTCCGACGCCCCCTGCCCGTACCCGTTCGACGGCAGCTCCGTCGGGCTCAGCGGCAGATAGAGCGTGAACGTCGAACCGCGGCCCGGCTCGCTCGCCGCGAAGATCTCGCCGCCGAGCAGCCGCGCGATCTCCCGGCTGATCGAGAGCCCCAGACCCGTACCGCCGTACTTCCGGCTGGTCGTGCCGTCGGCCTGCTTGAACGCCTCGAAGATGACCCGCATCTTGCTCGCCGCGATCCCGATCCCGGTGTCCGTGACCGAGAACGCGATCAGATCGGCCTCCGGATCGCGCAGCGAACCGGCCTCCAGAAGCTGCTCGCGGATCGACTGCGGCACGTCCGCGTTGGCCGGCCGGATCACCAGCTCCACCGCGCCCGAGTCGGTGAACTTCACCGCGTTGGACAGGAGGTTGCGCAGCACCTGGAGCAGCCGCTGCTCGTCGGTGTGGAGCGTGGCCGGCAGCTCGGGCGAGACCCGCACCGAGAAGTCGAGCCCCTTCTCCGCCGTGAGCGGCCGGAAGGTGGCCTCCACGTAGTCGACGAGCTGGACGAGCGCGATCCGCGTCGGCGAGACGTCCATCTTGCCCGCCTCGACCTTGGACAGGTCGAGGATGTCGTTGATCAGCTGGAGCAGGTCCGAACCGGCGCCGTGGATGGTCTCCGCGAACTCGACCTGCTTCGGCGTCAGATTGGTCTCGGCGTTGTCCGCGAGCAACTTGGCGAGGATCAGAAGCGAGTTGAGCGGGGTGCGCAGCTCGTGCGACATGTTGGCGAGGAACTCGGACTTGTACCGCATGGAGACGGCGAGCTGTTCGGCCCGCTCCTCCAGGACCTGCCGCGCCTCCTCGATCTCGGTGTTCTTCACCTCGATGTCGCGGTTCTGCCGGGCGAGCAGCTCGGCCTTCTCCTCCAGCTCCAGGTTGGAGCCCTGGAGCTCCTTCTGCCGGTGCTCCAGCTCGGCCGAGCGCTCCTTGAGCTGCTCGGTGAGCTCCTGCGACTGCTGGAGCAGCACCTCCGTCTTGGTGTTGACGCTGATGGTGTTGACGGTGGTCGCGATCAGCTCGGCGATCTGGTTGAGGAAGTCCCGCTGGATCTGCGCGAACGGCTGGAACGAGGCCAGCTCGATCACCCCGAGGACCTTCCCCTCGAAGAGCACCGGCAGCACGATCACATGCGCCGGCGAGGCCTCCCCGAGCCCCGAGGAGATCTTCAGATAGCCCGGCGGCACGTTGACCTGGATGGTCCGCTTCTCCTCGGCGGCCGTCCCGATGAGCGTCTCCCCGGGCCGGAACGAGGTCGGCATGGAACCGGTGGAGTATCCGTAACTCCCGCGCATCCGCAGCTCGTACGAGCCGTCGCCCTCACCGACGCGTTCGGCGTCGCTGTGGGCGGAGCCCGTCGGCATGGCCACGAAGAAGGCGCCGTGCTGGGCGGAGACCACCGGCGTCAGCTCGCTCATGATGAGCGAGGCGACGTCGTCCAGGTCCCGCCGGCCCTGCATGAGGCCGGAGATGCGGGCCAGGTTGCTCTTGAGCCAGTCCTGCTCGTCGTTGGCGAGGGTGGTGTCGCGCAGGTTGGCGATCATCGTGTTGATGTTGTCCTGGAGCGCCTGGATCTCGCCGGCCGCGTCCACACCGTCGATCTTGACGTTCAGGTCGCCGCGGGTGACCGCGGTGGCGACGGCCGCGATGGCCCGCACCTGCCGGGTGAGGTTCCCGGCCATCTCGTTCACGGACTCGGTGAGATCGCTCCAGGTGCCCTCCACGTCCCGGACCCGGGCCTGGCCACCGAGCTGCCCGTCGGTGCCCACCTCACGGGCCACCCGGGTGACCTCCTCGGCGAAGTTCGACAGCTGGTCCACCATCGTGTTGATGGTGTTCTTCAGCTCCTGGATCTCACCGCGCGCGTCGATGTCGATCTTCTTGGTGAGGTCGCCCTTCGCGATGGCGGTGGTGACGGCGGCGATCTGCCGCACCTGGCCGGTGAGGTTGTCGGCCATCGAGTTCACCGACTCGGTCAGGTCCTTCCACGTGCCGGAGACACCCGGCACCCTCGCCTGACCGCCCAGTTCGCCCTCGGTGCCCACCTCACGGGCCACCCGCGTGACCTCGTCCGCGAAGGACGACAGGGTCGTCACCATGGTGTTGACGGTCTCGGCGAGCTCGGCGACCTCGCCCCGCGCCTCGACCGTCACCTTCTTCGTCAGATCGCCGTTGGCGACGGCCGCCGAGACCCGGGAGATGTTCCGCACCTGGCTCGTCAGGTTGTTGGCCATCAGGTTGACGTTGTCGCTCAGGTCCTTCCAGGTACCGGTGACCCCGCGCACCCGCGCCTGGCCTCCGAGGATGCCCTCCGTACCCACCTCACGGGCCACCCGCGTGACCTCGTCCGCGAAGTTCGACAGCTGGTCGACCATCGTGTTGACGGTCGTGACCAGCTCCAGGATCTCGCCCCGGGCGTCGACCGTGATCTTCTTGGAGAGGTCGCCCATGGCGACCGCCGTCGTGACCTCGGCGATGTTGCGCACCTGAATGGTCAGGTTGTTCGCCATGAAGTTCACCGACTGGGTGAGGTCCTTCCAGGTGCCGGAGACCCCCTGCACCTCGGCCTGACCACCCAGGATGCCCTCGGTGCCCACCTCCCGGGCCACCCGGGTCACCTGCTCGGCGAAGTTCGAGAGCTGGTCCACCATCGTGTTGAGGGTGTTCTTCAGCTCCAGGATCTCGCCCCGGGCGTCCACGTCGATCTTCTGCGACAGATCACCGCGGGCGACCGCCGTGGCGACCTGCGCGATGTTACGGACCTGGGTCGTCAGGTTCCCGGCCATGCCGTTCACGGAGTCCGTCAGGTCCCGCCACACGCCGGCCACACCCGGCACCTGCGCCTGCCCGCCGAGCCGGCCGTCGGTACCCACCTCGCGGGCCACCCGCGTCACCTGGTCGGCGAAGGCGGAGAGCTGGTCCACCATCGTGTTGATGGTGTTCTTCAGCTCCAGGATCTCGCCCCGGGCGTCCACGTCGATCTTCTGCGACAGATCACCGCGGGCGACGGCCGTCGTCACCTGCGCGATCTGCCGCACCTGCGACGTCAGGTTGCCGGCCATGAAGTTCACGGAGTCGGTGAGCTCACGCCAGCGGCCGGAGACACCGTCCACCCGCGCCTGCCCGCCGAGCCGGCCCTCGGTACCCACGTCCCGCGCCATCCGCGTCACCTGGTCCGCGAAGGACGAGAGCTGCGACACCATGGTGTTGACGGTGTTCTTCAGCTCCAGCATCTCGCCGGCCACGTCGACCGTGACCTTCTGCGACAGGTCACCGTTGGCCACGGCCGTCGTCACCTGCGCGATGTCCCGCACCTGACCGGTCAGGTTCCGGAAGGCCGTGTTGACCGAGTCGGTCAGGTCCTTCCACGTCCCCGCCGCACCCGGCACCTCGGCCTGACCACCGAGCAGACCCTCGACGCCGACCTCCCGGGCCACCCGGGTCACCTCGGAACCGAAGGCGGACAGCTGGTCCACCATGGTGTTGACGGTGTTCTTCAGCTCCAGCATCTCGCCGGCCACGTCGACCGTGACCTTCTGCGACAGGTCACCGTTGGCCACGGCCGTCGTCACCTGCGCGATGTCCCGCACCTGCGTGGTGATGTTCCGGAAGACGGTGTTGACCGAGTCGGTCAGGTCCTTCCACGTCCCCGCCGCACCCGGCACCTGCGCCTGCCCACCGAGCAGACCCTGCGCGCCGACCTCGCCCGACACCCGGGTCACCTCGTCGGCGAACGTCCGCAGCGTCTCGGTCATCTGATTGATCGTGTCCGCGAGTTGCGCGATCTCACCGCGCGCGGAGACCCGCACCTTCTGCGACAGATCGCCGTTGGCGACCGCCGTCGTCACCTCGGCGATCCCTCTCACCTGATTGGTGAGATTTCCCGCCATCGTGTTGACGGAATCGGTGAGGTCCTTCCACACACCCGCGACCCCGGCCACCTCGGCCTGACCGCCGAGCTCGCCCTCCGTACCCACCTCGCGCGCCACACGCGTGACCTCGGAGGAGAACGACGACAGCTGGTCCACCATCCGGTTGACGGTGTTCTTCAGCTCCAGCATCTCGCCGGCGACGTTCGCCGTGACCTTCTGCGACAGATCACCGTCCGCCACCGCCGTCGTCACGAGCGCGATGTCCCGCACCTGGGCCGTCAGCCGGTTCGCCATCGTGTTGACCGAGTCCGTGAGGTCCTTCCACGAACCGGACACCCCACGCACCTGCGCCTGCCCGCCCAGCTTGCCGTCCGTACCCACCTCGACGGCGACCCTCGTCACCTCGGAGGCGAACACCGACAACTGGTCGACGAGGTTGTTCGCGGTACGCGCGACCTTCAGGAACTCCCCGCGCAGCGGCCGTACGGCCCCGTCGGCACCCTCCGAACGCAGGTCCATCCGCTGGTCGAGATCACCCTCGGCCACCGCCGAGAGGACCCGTCCCACCTCGGACACGGGCCGGGCCAGATCGTCGACCAGCGCGTTCGCGGCCTCGATAGCCGCGGCCCACGCCCCCTCGGTGGCCCCCGCCTCAAGCCGCTCGGACAGCTTGCCCTCACGCCCCACGACCCGCCGCACCCGCGACAACTCGCCGGTCACGTGCATCTGCCGGTCCGCGACCTCGTTGAACACGGCGGAGATCTCCGCCATGACCCCGTCACCGGAGACCGTCAGCCGTTTACGGAAGTTCCCGTCCCGCATCGACACCAGCGCGGCCAGCAACCGCTCCAGCGCCGCCGCGTCCACCTGCACCGTCCCCCCACGGGAACGCCCGCCCCTCGCGCGCGCACCACTGCCGCCACGTCGCGCCGCCGTGCCAGACTCCACCGTGTCCCTCCCGAAAGGGGTCGACCGTACGCTTCCGGCTCTCGCCGGTAGCCTGCCCAGTGTTTCACCGCGACCGAACCAGGCGATAACAGTTCGGCAGCTTCGCACAACGTCCCCACCTCTGTGGGACGGAAACTGCGGCGACCGGCATCCGCTCGGACAGCGAAGGTAAGTAACCTGGCATGCGGCTGTCCAACCACCCCGGTCCGCCCGGCGGGGGCGGTGTGGTGCGCGCACACGACCACCGGGCAGTGGGAGGGGCATACCGAGCATGGCAGAGCCGGGCGTCGAGACGCGTACGAGGAGTGCTGTGATCACCGCGCGGGCGACCGCCAGCTTCGAGCCCGTCGGGCGGTCCGTCGCGGCCGCCCGCGCGTTCGTCAGGGACACCCTCCAGGGCTGGGGACACTCCGAACTCGTCGACGACGCCGTCGTCCTCACCAGCGAGCTCGTCACCAACGCCGTCATCCACGCCGGCACCTCCGCCGATGTGCTCTGCCTCCGCTCCGAGGACAGCATCCGCGTCGAGGTCGCCGACCGCTACCCCGAGCGTGAGATCCCCGTCCAGAGCGGCCGCACCCTCGGCAGCCCCGACCGTGAGAACGGCCGGGGACTGCTGCTCTGCGCCGCCCTCGCGCACCGCTGGGGCGTCGACTACTCCCCCACCCGCAAGCACGTCTGGTTCCACCTCGACCTCCCCCAGCGCCCGGTGGGCACCCGCTCAGCGGGCCCCGTCCTCCCCGACGCCCTCCTCCCGGCCGCCGAAAGTCGCGTCCGCGTCGCCGTCGCCCAGATCGACCGCGCCGGAGCGGTCACCGCGTGGAACGAGGACGCCCAGGAGCTCTTCGGCTACGACGCCGACCAGGTCACCGGCAAGCCCCTCGGCGACCTCGCCGCCTGGCCGCACACCCCCGGCATCGGCACCGGCCTCGCCGAGGCCCTGCGTCTCTCCCGCTGGGAGGGCAGCTACGGCATCCGCTGCGCCGACGGCCGCGTCATCCCCGTCTACGCCTCACACCTCCGGGTCCGCGACTCCCAGGGCGAGCCCTCCACCGTCTGTCTCCTCGTACGGGAGAACGAGCGGGCCGTCCTCCAGACCCCGCAGCGCCCCGCCGCGGAACCGGGCTCCGAGAGCCGCGCGGCGGACCCCTTCGAGGTCTTCATCGGCTCCCCGGCCCCCGACGACCTCGACGGCCTCCTCCAGCGCACGGTCGAGCGCGCCCGCGACATGCTCGACGGCGACGCCGCCTTCCTCCTCCTCGCCACCGACGACGAGACCGAGCTGGAGGTACGGGCGACCACCGGCCTCCCGGCGGCCCGCCAGCGCTTCGCCCGCGTCCCGGTCGAGACCGGCGCGAGCCGCTACGGCTCCGCCCGGATGCCCGCGGTCCACGAGGACCTTGCCGCGGTCCCCGGCGCCGTCCCCCTCCTCGAAGGCACCGGCATGCGCTCGGTGGTCACCGTCCCGCTCAAGGTCGAGGGCCGGCTCACCGGCTCCCTGGGCGTGGCCGCGGAGGCCTCGAACCGCTACTCCAACGAGGAGGCCCTCCGCCTCCAGTTCGCCGCCGACCGCATCGCCCTCGCGGTCGAGTCGGCCCGCCTCGGCGAGCTCGAACGCCTCCGCCGCGGCTCCCTGAGCTTCCTGGTCGAGGCCTCCGACCTCCTCGCCGGCACCTTGGACCGCGACCAGACGCTGGCCCTGATGGCCCAGATGACGGTCCCGACCCTCGCCACCTGGTGCGCGGTCTACACGATCGCCGACCAGGCCTCCGACCCGTACCTCTCGTACGTGCTCCACGAGGACGAGGACCGCATCGACGGCCTCAAGGACCTGCTGTCCTCGATCGCCCCGCCCGACCCGGTGCCGACGCCCGGCGCCCGGGTCTGGACGGCCCCCGGCGACGCCGCGCACCGCGCGGCGCTCACCGCCTCGGTCCGCGCCCTCGACCACCCCACGAGCCCCCTCTCCTCAGGCATCGACACCACCCTGGCCACCGCGACCACGGTCGCGGGCGAGACGGTCGTCCTGCCCCTGGTCGCCCGTAACCGGGTCATCGGCATGCTGACCCTGGGCCGGCCCTCCGAGGACCACTTCCGCCAGGAGATCCTGGAGCTCGCCGAGGACCTCTCGCGCCGGGCGGCCCTGGCCCTGGACAACGCCCGCCTGTACTCGGAGCGCGTGGCGATCAGCCAGTCCCTCCAGCGCAGCCTCCTCCCGCCCGGCCTCCCGGTGATCCCCGGCGTCGAGGTCGACGTCATCTACCGCGCGGCCGGCGAGGGCAACGAGGTCGGGGGCGACTTCTACGACCTCTTCCCGATCCGCGACGGCGCGTACGGATTCGCCATCGGCGACGTCTGCGGTACGGGACCGGAGGCCGCGGCCGTCACCGGCCTGGCCCGCCACGCCTTGCGCCTCCTGGCCCGCGAGGGCTTCGGCGGCCCGGCCGTCCTGGAGCGGCTCAACGCCGCGATCCTCGACGAGGGCGCCCGCAGCCGCTTCCTCACCCTGCTGTACGGCGAGATGCACCCGCAGCCGGACGGCTCCGCGATCCTGAAGGTCGTCTGCGCCGGCCACCCCTTGCCCCTGCGCCTCCGCCAGGACGGCACGGTGAGCCCCGCCGCCGAACCTCAGCCCCTCCTCGGCGTGATGGAAGACCTCGAACTGTACGAGGAGACCATCACGCTCGACCCGGGCGACGTCCTCCTCTGTGTCACGGACGGGGTGACCGAGCGCCGCGAAGGCACCCGCATGCTGGGCGACGACGGCCTCGCCGAAGTCCTCAAAGCGTGTACGGGCCTGACGGCCGGCGCGGTCGCCGCCCGCGTCCTCCGCGCGGTCGAACGCTTCGCCCAGGCCCCCGCCTCCGACGACATGGCCATCCTGGCGATGCGCCTCCGAGAGCCGGACCACCACTGACCCACCAAGGCGGCCCCGAAAGGGGCCGCCTTCCCCATCCCCTCCACGACAACGCAAAAAAGGCCCCGCCATTGGCGGGGCCTTTCTCTTTTGGAGCCCTTTAACGGAATCGAACCGTTGACCTTCTCCTTACCATGGAGACGCTCTACCGACTGAGCTAAAAGGGCGGGTTGTTCGGCGGCGTCCTACTCTCCCACAGGGTCCCCCCTGCAGTACCATCGGCGCTGAAAGGCTTAGCTTCCGGGTTCGGAATGTAACCGGGCGT
>NZ_JBHXRL010000012.1:0-216891 GCF_042717315.1 Streptomyces sp. NPDC058650 | reverse complement strand
TTGAAAATGTCCGCGATCAGACGCAGCGAAGGCTTCGGCGGGAAAATGTACGTCCCCCGCGCGATGTACTCCTTCAGCACATCGTTCTGGATCGTCCCCGTCAGCTTGTCCGCCGGAACACCCTGCTCCTCACCCACCAACTGGTACAGCAGCAGAAGAAGAGAACCAGGAGCGTTGATCGTCATCGACGTCGAGACCCTGTCCAACGGAATCCCGTCGAACAACACCCGCATGTCGTCGATCGAATCGATCGCCACACCCACCTTGCCGACCTCACCCGAGGAGATCGCCGCGTCCGAGTCATGACCCATCTGCGTCGGCAGATCGAACGCCACCGACAAACCCATCGTGCCGTTCGCGATCAACTGCTTGTACCGGGCATTCGACTCCGTCGCCGTACCGAAACCCGCGTACTGCCGCATCGTCCACGGCCGACCCGTGTACATCGACGGATACACACCACGCGTGAACGGATACGACCCCGGCTCGCCCAACTTCCCGGCAGGATCCCACCCCTCCAGAGCCCCCGGCCCGTAGACCGGCTCGATCGGCAGCCCCGACTCCGACTCGCGCGCCATGTGTTGTGCCTTCCCCGTGCTCGGTTCGACTGATGGACGTGCCCGTTCAGGCCCAGGTGATGAGCCGCTTCGGTTGCTCCAGGATCGCGGCGGTGTCCGCGAGGAACTTCGAGCCGAGCTCGCCGTCGACGAGGCGGTGGTCGAAGGAGAGCGCCAGGGTAGTGACCTGACGCGGCTTCACCTTGCCCTTGTGGAGCCAGGGTTGGAGCTTGATCGTACCGACCGCGAGGATCGCGGCCTCGCCCGGGTTCAGGATCGGCGTACCGGTATCGACGCCGAAGACGCCGACGTTGGTAATCGTGAAGGTGCCGCCCTGCATCGCCGCCGGAGTCGTCTTGCCCTCGCGGGCCGTGGCGACCAGCTCGCTCAGGGACATGGACAGCTCGGGCAGGGTCCGGGCGTGCGCGTCCTTGATGTTCGGCACGATCAGACCGCGCGGGGTGGCCGCGGCGATGCCCAGGTTCACGTACCGCTTGAGCACGATCTCCTGCGCCGCCTCGTCCCAGGCCGCATTGATGTCCGGGTTCCGCTTCACCGCGACCAGCACGGCCTTCGCGATGAGGAGCAGCGGATTGACCCGCAGGCCCGCCATGTCCTTGTCGGACTTCAGCTCCTCGACCAGCTTCATCGTCCGCGTGATGTCGAACGTCACGAACTCCGTGACGTGCGGCGCCGTGAACGCGGAACCGACCATCGCGGCCGCCGTCGCCTTCCGCACACCCTTGATGGGGATACGGGTCTCCCGGGGATCCGGCAGCGCGGCGGGTGTCGCGGCCGGCGTTTCCACGACCTCCCGGGTGCCGATGTCGACCACGGCGGCGGCGTGCACGTCGGCGCGCGTGATCGTGCCTCCCCCGCCGGAGGGGCGGACGACCGTCAGGTCGACCCCGAGGTCCTTGGCGAGCTTGCGCACGGGGGGCTTGGCCAGCGGGCGCGGGCCGGCGGCGGGTCCGCGGCCGCCGGGGGACATGCCGTTGGCCGGCCTGCGGGGGCGGCGCTTCGCGGAGGACTCCACGACGCCGTAGCCGACGAGTACCGGTCGGCGTTCCGGCTGTTCCGTGACGGTCTCCGTCACCTTCTCCGTCCTCGTCCCCGTCCCCGTCCCCGTCCCCGTCCCCGTCCCCGGCACCTTCTCCGTCTCCGTCTCCGGCATGGCTTCCGTGTCGACCGAGATGATCACGGCGCCGACGTCCACCGTCGTGCCCTCGGGGAAGCCGATCTCCCGTACGACGCCGTCGAAGGGGACGGGGAGCTCCACCGCCGCCTTGGCCGTCTCGATCTCGCACACGACCTGCCCGTCCACGACGGGGTCGCCGGGCTTGACGTACCAGGTGAGGATGTCGGCCTCGGTCAGCCCCTCCCCCACGTCGGGCATCCTGAATTCGCGAATCGCCATGATCTCTTTCCCTGTTGCGCCGGGTACGCCTAGTACGCCAGCGAGCGGTCGACCGCGTCGAGCACCCTGTCGAGGCCCGGCAGGTACTCCTCCTCCAGGCGCGCCGGCGGATACGGCGCGTGGTAGCCGCCGACCCGCAGGACGGGGGCCTCCAGGTGGTGGAAGCAGCGCTCCGTGATCCGGGCGGCGATCTCCGCGCCCGCGCCGAAGAAGACCGGGGCCTCGTGGACGACGACCAGGCGGCCGGTCTTCTCGGCCGAGGTCTGGACGGTGTCGAAGTCGAGCGGGGACACCGAGCGGAGGTCGAGGACCTCGATCGACCGGCCTTCCTCCTCGGCGGCGGCGGCCGCCTGGAGGCAGACCTTCACCATCGGGCCGTAGGCGGCGAGGGTGAGGTCGGTGCCGGCGCGGGCGATCCGCGCCTTGTGGAGCTCGCCGGGGACGGCATCCCCCGCGGCGGAGCCGCTGTCGGGCACGGTGACGTCGCCCTTGTCCCAGTACCGGCGCTTGGGCTCGAAGAAGATGACCGGGTCGTCGCACTCGACGGCCTGCCGCAGCATCCAGTACGCGTCGGACGGGGTCGACGGCGACACGATCTTCAGGCCCGCGACGTGGGCGAAGAGCGCCTCGGGGGACTCGGAGTGGTGCTCGACCGCGCCGATGCCGCCGCCGTACGGGATACGGATCACGACGGGGAGCCGCACCTTGCCCTGCGAGCGGGCGTGCATCTTCGCGAGCTGGGTGACGATCTGGTCGTACGCGGGGAAGACGAAACCGTCGAACTGGATCTCCACGACCGGCCGGTAGCCGCGCAGGGCCAGACCGATCGCCGTGCCGACGATGCCCGACTCGGCGAGCGGCGAGTCCATGACGCGGCTCTCGCCGAAGTCCTTCTGCAGACCGTCGGTGACCCGGAAGACACCGCCGAGCTTGCCGATGTCCTCGCCCATGAGCAGGACCTTGGGGTCGGACTCCAGCGCCGCGCGCAGGGCCTCGTTGAGCGCCTTCGCCACGGGAAGTCTCTTCGTGACCATGACTAGTTGCTCCGTCCGGCGTCCTCGAAGGACGCCTGGTAGGCGGCGAACCGGGCACGTTCCTCGTCGACGAGCGCGTGCCCGTCCGCGTACACGTTCTCGAACATCAGCATCGGGTCGGGGTCGGGCATCGTCCTGACGATCTCGCGGACCCGCCGCGCGAGCGCCTCCGCCTCCTCGTCCAGGGCGGCGAACCACGCCTCGTCGGCGTGGCCCTCGCGCTCCAGGAGCCGGCGGAGCCGCAGGATCGGGTCCTTGGCCCGCCACTCCTCCACCTCCGCCTCGTCGCGGTAGCGGGTCGGGTCGTCGGAGGTGGTGTGGGCGCCCATGCGGTACGTGTACGCCTCGACGAACATCGGTCCGGAGCCGGTCCGTACGTGGTCGAGGGCGGCGCGGGTGACGGCCAGGCACGCGAGGACGTCGTTGCCGTCGACGCGGACGCCGGGGAAGCCGAAGCCCGGGGCGCGCCGGTAGAGCGGGACCCGCATCTGGCGCTCGGTGGGCTCGGAGATCGCCCACTGGTTGTTCTGGCAGAAGAAGACGATCGGGGCGTCGTAGACCGCGCCGAAGGTGAAGGCCTCCGCCACGTCGCCCTGGCTGGAGGCGCCGTCGCCGAAGTAGGCGATGACGGCGGTGTCGGCGCCGTCCTTGGCCACGCCCATCGCGTAGCCGGTGGCGTGCAGGGCCTGCGAGCCGATGACGAGGGTGTAGAGGTGGAAGTTGTTCTCCGCCGGGTCCCAACTGCCGTTACTGGCGCCGCGGAAGAGCGACAGGAGGTGGGCCGGGTCGAGGTTCCTGACCAGGGCCACGCCGTGCTCGCGGTAGCTGGGGAAGGCGTGGTCCCGGGGCCGCAGGGCGCGGGCGGAGCCGATCTGGGCGGCCTCCTGGCCGAGCAGCGAGGGCCACAGGGCCAGTTCGCCCTGGCGTTGCAGGGTGACGGCCTCGGCGTCGAGGCGGCGGGCCAGCACCATGTCACGGTGGAGGCCGCGCAGTTCCTCCGCGCTCGGGTCGGCGGCGTACTCGGGGTGGTGGACGCGACGGCCCTCGGGAGTGAGCAGCTGGACGAGCTCGGTGGTCATTCGGGGTCTCCGGCTCTCGTTCGGTTCAGTCGGTTCCGCGGCATATGTGGGGCTCCGCCGCCGCTCCCTCGGGCTCGCCCGCGAGGAGGACGAACGGGGGCACGGTCGAGGGGGTGGGCGGCTGGGCGGCCGGGGCGAGGGGCGGCGCGGGGAGGGCCGTCGTACGGCCCAGGGCGTCGTCGTACACGAGGTTGAAGAGCTCGACGCAGGGCAGCGTCCGGGCCAGGTGGGCCTGGAGGCCGGGTGCTTCGAGGGTGAGGCGGACGTCCGAGACGGCGATGCCCCGGTCGGTGGCGCGCAGGTCCACGCGGAAGACGCCGAAGCAGAGTCCGAGGTGGAGGACGGCCGCGGCGGCCTCGGCGGCGAGGGCCTGCGGGGTGTGGTGGTGCGGGGTGTGGGGCAGTCCGGTGGTGGGAGTCCGGCCCTCCCCGGTGGCGGGGGCCCGGGTGTCCTCGGCCGCGGGAGACCGGTCTTTCTCGGTCGCGGGGGCCCCGTGGTTCTCCGTGACCGGGGCCCAGCCGTCGTCGGTGGGCACGGCGAGGAGGAAGACGTGGGGCCGGCCCGAGACGAAGGCGCCGACGGCGGTGAGCGCGGTGCCCTCCGGGGCCCGGTCGGGGTCCTCGTCGACGAGGAATCCGCCGGCGGCGAGGGCCGCGAGCCGGGTGCCGGTGTCCTGGACGCGGCGGACGGCGTCCGGGTGGTTGCCGGGCAGGTGCAGGGCGGCCGCGAGGTCGGCGGCGGCGAGCTGGACGTCCTCGCGCAGTCCGAGGACGAGGTCGAAGCGGTGTCCGGCGGCCTGCCGGTCGCGGGCCCAGGCCACACAGGCGTCGGCGTGGACGCTGTCGAGTCCGGTCGCCTCGTCGGAGAGGATCCGGGCCTCGGGGCCGCGGGCGGCGAGCAGCTCCGCGCGGTCGAGGACCCAGGTGCGTACCCCGCTCGACCAGGTCTCCAGGAGGGTGGAGTTGGCGGCGGCCTCGCCCGGGTGCCGGTGGGGTGCCGCGGCTCCGAGGAGGAGGGCGACGGGTCCGCCGGGGGCGACGGGGGCCGTGGTGGCCGGGGCCGTCGTACCCGGGGCGGTGGTGGCCGGAGCGATCGCGGCCGGGGCGGTGGTGTCCGGGGCGGTGGTGTCCGGGGCGGCGGGCCGTGCGGCGGGGCGGTGGCGTTGCTGGAGCATCTGTCTGCCTCTCTGCGCGGAGAGAGCGGGCTGGGGATCCCCTCGATCCGGTGCGGATATGGAGGAGGGCGGGGCCGCCGGGCGGGTGGGGGGCCGCCCGGCGGCGCTGGTCACGACTTCGGCGCGTCGCCGGTCGCCGGGCGGCCGGCGAACCCGAAGAGGCCGATGGCCAGGTTGGCGGCGATCCAGACGAAGAGGACCAGGAAGCCGCGCTGGAGCGCCTCGGTGAACGCCTCGGCGGTGCCGACTCCCTGGGCGGTGAGCTCGGCGAGGCGGGAGCCGACGACGGTCGCCGTGACGGCGAGGGCGAGGGCGCCGCCGACCTCGGTGGAGGCGTTGAGGATGGCGGAGGTGGTGCCCGCGTCCTGCTCCGAGGCGTCCTGCGTGCCGACGACCGGGGCCGTCATCATGCAGAGCACCAGACCGACGCCGAGCAGCGCGGTGACGGGCAGCAGCAGCGACCAGTAGCCGCTGGTGGTGGCCGCGCCGAGCATCAGGACCAGCATGACGGCGAGCAGGACCGTACCGATGACGTACGGGACGCGGGGCCCGAACTTGGCGATGAGCACCGGGACGGCGCCGGACACGCCGAGCATCGCGAGGCAGGTCGGGATGTAGGCGAGGCCGACCTCCATCGGGGTGTAGCCGAGGCCGAGCTGCATGTACTGCGGCAGCATGAAGAAGGCCGGCAGCATCAGACCGGCGGTGATCAGCTGGGCGACGGTGCCGGTCGCGACGGACCGGCGGCGCAGCAGGTGCAGGGGCAGCAGCGGCGCCTTGGCGGTGCTCTCCACCCGGACGAACACGGCGAGCAGCACGACGGCGGCGGCGAGCGAGCCGAGGGCGGTCGGGTCGGTCCAGCCCTCCGAGCCGGCGGTGACGATGCCGAAGACCAGCGTGAGCAGGCCGAGGGTGCCGGTGAGGGCGCCCAGGACGTCGGCGGGCGGGCGGGCGCCGGTGCGGACGATCTTCGGTACGTACACGTAGGCGGCGGCGATCAGCAGCAGGCCGATGGGGATGTTGATGAGGAAGGCCCAGCGCCAGTCGATGTCGGTGACGGCGCCGCCGAGCAGGGTGCCGAGGCTGGCGCCGACGCCCATGACGGTGCCCCAGATGCCGAGGGCCTTGGCGCGCTCGGCGGGCTCCGGGTAGGTCGTGACGAGGATGGAGAGGGCGGCCGGCGAGAGGACGGCGGCTCCGATGCCCTGGAGGCCGCGGCCGGCGAGCAGCATGCCGCCGGTGTCGGCGGTGGCCGCGGCGAGGGAGCCGAGGGTGAACAGGGCGATGCCGCTGACCAGGACGGTGCGGCGGGCGAAGACGTCGGTGAGGCGGCCGCCCAGCAGCATGAGGCCGCCGAAGAGCAGCACGTAGATGTTCATCACCCACTGCAGGCCCGTCGTGCCGAGCCCGAGGTCGCCGCGGAGCTGGGGAAGCATCACGTTGGCGATGGTCGCGTCCAGGACGCAGACGAGCTGGGCGACGGCGACCACGGCGAGGATCATTCCGCGCTTGCCGGGGGCGGGCGCCTCCGGGCCGGTGGCGGTCGGTCCGGGCGGTCCGGTCGGCGCCTCGGGCGACGCGGACCGGACGTCCCGCGTGGTGTCCCGAGCGGTGTCCCGGGCGTCGATGCTCATGGGGTTCTCTCCTGCCTCTGCTGGATGGCTCGGCGGTTCACGCCGCGCTGATGCGCTCGTAGATGGCGGCGAGGCTGCGGTCGGCCAGCAGCTTGCCGACGGGGACGCGGGAGCCGGTCTCGCGCTCGACGGCGGCGACGAGGCGCAGCATGTGCATCGAGTCCCAGCTCACGACGTGGTCGAAGTCCGCGGAGAGGTCGTCGACGCCGAGGGGCAGGTCGAGCTCGTCGCGTACCAGGTGGATGAAGTCCTCTTTGGTCATGACGCGGTGCCTTCCAGGGTGGAGTCGAGCAGGATGTGGGAGGGGACGACCGGGAGGTTCTCCAGGTCGTGGCGGAAGTGAAGCTCGTCGTCCGCCGTGGTGGTGGGGGTGAAGTCCATGGAGGGCCAGAACTCCCGGACGTTCTTGTTCTTGGCGGTCGGCCGGTAGCTCGCGAGGACGGTTCGGACGCCGGTGGCGGCGGCGTGGGCGAGGAGGCTCGCGATCGCGGTCTGCTCGATGCCGCGGGCGAAGACCCGGCAGGAGAGCAGCATGTTGTCGACGTGCAGTGCGTCGCCGGAGCGGCGGGCGAAGACGGTTCCCACGACGCCGTTGTCGCCGAAGCGGTCGCCGGAGCGGATCGCGAGGACGAGGTGGTCGGGGTCGTCGGCCCGGGCGGCCACGTCAGCCGGCTGGAGCCGTACCGTCGTGAGGTTGAACTGGTTGGTCCGCAGGGAGAGTTGCGCGACCCGGTCGATGTCGCCCGGGCCGGCCTCGGCGAGCCGGACGCGGACGCCGAGCCCTTCGAGGTACTCCTCCATGGAGCCGGCGTTCTCGAGGAGTTCGGCGCGCTCGGACTCGGTGCGGTAGAGCGCGGCCCGCGCCCGGTCCTCGTCGGTGAGGCGGGCGGTGTCGAACCAGCCGTCGGCGAGCAGCTTCTCGATGTGCAGGGCGGGCTCTTCGTCGAGGCGGACGACGGCGACCTGCGGGAGGCTGTCGGCGACCAGGCCGCACTCGAAGGGCGAGTCGTCGGCGAAGACGAAGCTGTCCACGCCGAGGTTGAGCTTCTCGGCGATGTCGAGGAGGTTGGCGTCCTTGGGCTGCCAGTTGGCGTTGACGCGGGCGAAGTCGGCCTCGCGCAGCACCATGTCGGGGTGGTCCTTGAGGACCTGGACGACCGGCTCGTGGTCGTTCTTGCTGCTGACCGCGAGGAGGATGCCCTGGGTGCCGATCTGCTGGACGACCCGCTGGAAGTTGCCGAAGGCCTCGCCGCGGAAGGTGGTGGCGGCGGCGATGCCGTCCGGGCCGTCGTCGCCGAGGATCCCGTCCCAGAGGGTGTTGTCGGCGTCGACGACGAGGACCTTCTTGGTGCGGCCGCGCAGCATGCGGGAGAGGTGGGCGACCTCCCGGGCGTAGCGGGCGAGCAGCTCGTCGCCGAGGTTGGCCTTGGCGTAGGCGGCCATGCGGGGCTCGTCGAGCGGGACGCCGGAGGCGACGACCGGGTCGAGGTCGACGACGTGGATCCGCGGGTTGCCGAGGGCGAGGCGCAGGAGTCCGCTGTTGAAGTCGCGCCAGGCGATGCCGGCGCGGGCCCGGGACTCGTGGTCGATGAGCTGGTGGGTGACGCTGCGGGGCAGCGGCACGGTGTTGAGGACCAGCGCGGCCGTGGCGTTCCCGGTGAAGGCGGTGGCGAGGCCCTCGATCTGGGCGAGCTTGCGCTCGGCGGTCCGTATGAGGTCGTCGGCCTGCCAGGGCGTGCCCATCTCGTCGAGGAGGGTCTGCGGGTCGAGGATCCACAGGGCCAGGTCGACGTCGGGGGCGTGCAGGGCGCTCGCCGGGTCGCGCAGGTCGCGCAGGTAGGCGTCGAAGTCGCCGAGGCGGTCCTCGACGAGGACGCCGTGGCGGGCGAACTCGGCGGTCAGCGGCGCTCGTACGCCCCCGATCGTGGAGTGCCCGGTGAGGGCGACGACCGCGGTCTCGGTGTCCGGGCGGGCCGCGAGGACGGCCTGCCGGTCGAGCTGGACGAGGAGGTTGCCGGCGCGCCGGAAGTCGGCGTCCGCGCCGCCCGACACCATGGCGGCGAGGAGCGGGGCGACGGACGGGTAGTTCTCGGCCAGAGTGCCGTCGGCGCGCAGTGCGCGCAGTGATTCCAGCGGGGACTTCCGGGTTTCGCGATCCGCCGGGCTGGATACCGTGGTCAATGATCTCTCCTCACGCGCGCGCCTCCGTCGGCCGGGCCCTGTCCTCGTCGTACGGACAGCTCGTCGGTACGGGCCGATCGTCGGCGGCGGCGCTTGAGCCGGACTCGCACTCGCGTCCAGCGCCCCCGTACGGACCGTGCATTTCTCATGCATCGGCCCGTTCGGGGTTCATGGGAGGCCGGTGACCTGGGCACTGTCGCCCCAACGGGCGGGCGGGCCAGACTCGGTAGCACCATTGGAGCTGGCGAGTGGAGGGGTGGAGCTGCATGGACATCAAGGTCCTGGGGTCCTTCGAGGCTTCGGAGAACGGGGTCGCGCTCCTGCCGACCGCGGGGAAGCCCCGCCAGATCCTCGCGCTGCTCGCCCTGCAGGCCGGCCAGATCGTGCCGGTGCCCACGCTCATGGAGGAGCTGTGGGACATGGAGCCGCCGCGGAGCGCGCAGACGACGCTGCAGACGTACATCCTCCAGCTGCGCAAGCGCATCGAGGCGGCGCTGCCGCCGGAGGGCCCGCGCCGGGCGAAGGACGTGCTGGCCACGCGGTACGGCGGCTATCTCCTCGACATCACCCCGGAGGAGGTCGACGTGCACGCCTTCGAGCGGCTCGCGGCCGCCGGACGGCGGGCGCTCGACCTCGGCGACCGGGAGACGGGGTCGCGGCTGCTGCGGCAGTCGCTCGCGGTGTGGCGTGGCCGGGCGCTGGTCGACGTGCAGCACGGGCTGCGGCTCAGCGTGGAGGTGACGCGTCTGGAGGAGAGTCACCTGTGCGTCGTGGAGTCCCGCGTCGAGGCGGATCTCGCGCTGGGCCGGCATCACGCGCTGCTGAGCGAGCTGGCGGTGCTGACCGCCCGCCACCCGATGCACGAGAACCTGTGCGCCCAGTACATGACGGCGCTCTACCGGTCCGGTCAGCAGTGGCGGGCGCTTGAGGCGTTCACCGCGCTCCGCGGCTTCCTCGTGGAGGAGCTGGGCGTGGAGCCCTCGCCCCGGCTCCAGGAGCTCCAGCGCGCCATCCTCAGCTCCGACCCCCGGCTGACCCGTTTCACGCTCCGTACCGATCTGACGGTCTGACCCGCTCTAGGAGTCCTTCATGCTCTCGTCCCTCAAGGCCTTCAACCTCCTTGTGATGTTCCTGCTGGAACTCTCGGTGTACGCGGCGGTCGCCCTGTGGGGGTTCACCACGACCGACAAGTGGCCGGTGAAGTTGCTCCTCGGCATCGGGGTGCCGATCGGTCTGATCGCCGTGTGGGCGCTGTTCGGGGCGCCGCGGGCCACGTACGCGGTGCACGGCGGCGGCCGGGTGCTCCTCGAGGTGCTCTGGTTCGGAAGCGGCGCCGCCGCCCTGGCCGCCTCGGGGAGGCAGGGCTGGGCGGCGGCGTTCGTGGGGATCTTCCTGGTCAACGCGGGGCTGCGGTTCCTCTGGAACCAGTGACTCCGCCGGAACCGGCGACCGCGTGACGGGGCGTCACCACTGGGGCGACTCGGTGAACTCCAGGACGGCGACGGTCCACATGAAGCCGACGCCGACACCCATGGTGACGAGCAGGTCGCCGGGCTGCGGGTTCCTGGCCTCCACCACGTGGTTCATGCCGATGAGCTGGTCGCCGGCGCCCATGTGGCCGAAGTCCTGGCCCCAGTCGTACGTGGTGGTGGCGCGGTCCACGCCGAGCAGCGAGTAGAACGAGAACTGAGCGATCGTCTCCGCGATGTTGGCGTGGACGAAGAAGCGGGCGTCGGACAGCTTGGCGTCCGCGTCGTCGAGCGCCTCCTGGAGCACCTGGGAGGCGTTCTTCGTCATCTGCTGGATGACGTGGTCGTAGGCGCCCTCCTCCTTGAGGAGGTAGTCGGACTTGCGGGTGCGCAGGTCGACGGGCTTGCCGTCGAGGAAGGGGCCGTCCGTCCAGCCCTGGGTGCCGCGGTAGATGGGCTCCAGGGAGGAGTCCGTGTAGGTCGCGGTGGACTTGAGGCGGGCGAAGCCGCCCTGGTTGGAGAGGACGAGGGCGCCGGCGCCGTCGCCGTACGCCTGCTGGCTGTCGGAGCCCCAGCGGTCGAAGTACGGCAGCCGGAAGGCGTCGCCGGTGGTGACGAGGGCGGCGGCGGGCTTGCCGCGGCTCGCGAGGTGCGAGGCGGCGAGCTCCAGGCCGGCGAGGCCGCCGTTGGAGCCCTGCCGGATCTCCAGGGAGAGGCCGGTGCCGCCGACCGTCTCGTTCTGCACGTAGTTGACCGGGGTCCAGAAGTCCTGACCCTGGTGGCCGACGCAGCCGTGGAGGACGATGTCGTACTCCTCGTGGGGGCGGCCGGCGCGCTCGACGGCCTGGCGGCCGGCGTGGGCGGCCATGACGGGGCCGGGCTCGTCGGCGCGGGCCACCCGGACCGCGCGGATGCCGTTGGAGCCGGCCTCCTCGGCGTCGTAGCGGCCGGCGGCGACGGCCTCGGCCGCGGTCTCGACCTGCTCCGGGAGGTAGGCCCCGAGTCCGGCGACGTACAGGTTGTCCCAGCGCATCTTCGTTCTCCCTCTGACTCGGACCTGATCTGGTCTGATCCGTGTGTGGTGTGTGTGGTGTGACTGCTGTCGTGCGGTGCGCGCTTACGCGACCTGTACGTCGTCCGCCAGGTCGAGGCAGGTCTCGATCTGGCCGACCACCTGGTCCGCCAGGGCCGGGAAGCCGGAGTCCAGGAAGTAGAAGTGGCCGCCGGGGAAGAACCGCTGGGCGAATCTCGCCCCCGTCTCGCGGCGCCACAGGTGCATGGCGGAGGCCGGGGCCCAGGCGTCCTGGGTGCCGCCGAACACCGTCAGCGGCGAACTCAGTGGTGAACGGCCCACTGCGGGGCGGTAGTTGTCCACGGCCTTCAGGTCGGCGCGGACGGTCCGCAGGAACCGGTCGAGGAAGTCGCTCGCCTCGGTGACCCGTTCGGGCATGCCGCCGAGGTCCAGCATCACGTCGAGGAGCGCGGCGTCGTCGAGGGCGTGCAGGGGTACGGCTCCGACGCCCGGGTGCAGGGGCGCGACCCGCCCCGACACCCCGGTCCACACCGGGTACCGGCCGAGGGCCTCCAGGGCCCGGGCGGTCTCCAGGGCCACCACCGCGCCCATGCTGTGGCCGAACAGGGCGAACGGCGCGCCGTCGTCCGCCCAGGGCAGGACGTCGGCGACGGCGGTCTCCACCACCTCGGCCATGTCGTCCAGTTGGGTCCCGGCCGCCCGCCGGCCGCGCCCCGGCAGGTCGAGCAGGAGCAGGTCCCAGTCGGCGGGCAGATGACGGACGAAGGGGTAGTAGACGGCGGCGGAACCGCCCGCGTGGTGGAACCCGAAGAGCCGGACGGCCGGCTCGTCGACCGGGCGGGGCCGCAGGAACGGGCTCCTCACGACGGTCACGCGTCCACCCCCATGGCGACGCAGACCTGCTCGCTGAGGTGGGCGAGGAGATCGGCGACCGGCATCTCCACCGGGCAGTCCAGGGTGGGCAGTTCCACCCCGTACTGCTGCTCGACGCTCTTGGTGAGGAGCATCGCGGTGAAGGAGTCGCCGCCGACCTCGCAGAACGGCACGTCGGGGGCGAGCGCCCCGTCCGCCTTGAGGACGGCGGCGAGCTCGGTGGTGAGATAGGCGCCGATCTCGGCCCGGTCGAGCGGTGCGGTACGGGTGGGGGCGACCGGGGCCGGCATGGCGTGCGCCGGCTCGGGGGCCGTCTCCTCGATCCAGAACCGCTTGCGCTGGAACGGGTAGGTCGGCGCGTCGACGAACACCGCGCCGGGCGCGCCGAGCCGGTCGAGCCGCAGGGGCGCGCCGCCCCGGTAGAGGACGGCCAGCGCCTCGGCGAGGAGGCGGGGCGCGTCCTCGGGGGCGTCGCCCGTGAGCGGCAGGCTCTGCCCGCCGGCCGTGATCCGGGCGGCGCCCCCGGTGGCCGTGTCGCTTCCGGTCGCGAGGGTCGTCTTGACGCCGAGCAGCGTCAGGACGGCCCGCAGCCGGGCGGCGGGCGTGCCTTCCGCGCCGATCGTCTCGCCCAACCCGGGGAAGTGGCGGGCCAGTTCGGCGAGCGCGCGCTCCAGGAGGGCGGTGTCGGTGCCGGTCTCCAGGACGACCCGGTCGGCGGTGCGCGCGCCGTCGGCGGGCTGCCCGGCGGCGAGGGCGTCGGCGAGGGCGGCCGCGTCGGTGCCGACGACGGCAAGGCGGTGGCCGAAGTGGACGCGGCCGGCGCGCAGGGTGTGGCAGAGGGAGGCGGTGCCCGCGGCGTCGAGTCCCGTCAGGGCCTCCCGTACCCGCTCGGACAGTTCGGCGAGCGCCCGGGGGTCCTTGGCGGACAGGGTGAGCAGCTCCGGGTGGTGCGCCGGTACGTCGGCGGGCGCGGCGGGCGCCGGCCGGTACGAGGAGAGCACGGCGTGCGCGTTGGTCCCGGAGAGACCGAAGGCGCTGATGCCGGCGGTGCGGTCCTCGGGGGCGCCCGCCCACGGTGCCGCTTCGCGGGGCACGGTGAGCGCGATCCGGTCCCAGGGGATGAGTGGGTTGAGCCGGCCGTCGCCGGGCTGGGCGCCCGCCGGGACGGTCCCGTCGCCGAGCATGAGGACCAGCTTCAGGACGCCGGCGATGCCGGCCGCGGCCTCCAGGTGCCCGATCCGCGCCTTGACGCTGCCGAGGGCGACGGGGGCGGTCCGCTCCCCCGCGCCGGTGCCGAGGACGGCGTCCAGGGCGCCGACCTCGATGGGGTCGCCGAGGGCGGTGCCGGTGCCGTGGGCCTCGACGTAGCCGACGGAGCCGGGGGCGACCCGGGCGTCGGCCAGGGCCGCGCGGATCACCTCCTGCTGGGCGGGGCCGCTCGGCACGGTGAAGCCGGAGGAGGCTCCGTCGTGGTTGACGGCGCTGCCCCGGACGACGGCGAGGACCGGGTGGCCCTGTGCGAGGGCGTCGTCGAGCCGCATCAGGGCGACCATGCCGACGCCCTCGCCCCGGCCGTAGCCGTCGGCGTCGGCGAGGAAGCTCCGGGACCTGCCGCCGGGCGAGAGGGCCTCGCCCTGGCACAGGGAGACCATGAGGTCGGGGCCGAGGATCAGGTTGGCGCCGCCGGCGAGCGCGTAGTCGCACTCGCCGCCGCGCAGCGCCCGGACCGCCTGGTGGATCGCCACCAGCGAGGAGGAGCAGGCGGTGTCGACGCTGGTCGCCGGGCCGGAGAGGCCGAGCGCGTAGCTGATCCGGCCGGCGACGAAGCAGTGGCCGCTGCCGGTGGAGTGGTACGGGTCGATGCGGCTGTAGTCGCCGTCGTGGACGAACCGGCGGCCGTACTCGGAGGCCATGACGCCGACGAACACGCCGATCGGCAGCCGGTCCTGGCGGCGGGCGGCGATGCCGCCGCGCTCCAGCGCCTCCCAGGCCACTTCGAGCAGCAGGCGCTGCTGCGGGTCCATGGTCTCTGCCTCGCGCTGCGAGATCCCGAAGAACGCCGCGTCGAAGGAGGCGATGTCGTCGAGGAACCCGGCCCGGTCGACGTAGGAGTGGCCCTCCTTGCCGCGCTCCGGGTGGTAGACGGACCGCAGGCCGGTGCGGTCCTCGGGGATCGGGCCGACGGCCCGGGTGTCGGGGTCGGGCGCGTACAGGAACGTCCGGTACGCGTCGGGGGTGTCGATCCCGCCGGGCAGCCGCATCGCGGTGCCGACCACGGCCACGGGGGCGTGGGTACGGGCCTCCAGCTCGGCCACCCGGTCCTTGAGGCGGCGGGACAGCTTCAGCTGGTCCTGGATCACCTGTCGCAGTGCCGCGGTGTCGGGGACGGTCGCCATCACTGTGCTCCTGCGGTCGTGTGTGTCGCCGTGGTCGTTCGCGCGGTTATCGGGGTCGGTATCGCCTTCATCGCCTGCTCACCGCTCCTGGGAGAGGTCGTCGTGGACGGCCTGGAGCAGATCGTCGAGGGAGAGCTCGTCGAGCTCCTCGGACGACGGCCCGGCCTGCGGGGTGTCGGCGGTGCTGGGCACCAGGGCGGACACCGGCGTCGGCGCCGGTGCGGGGGTGGTGGCGAGGGCGGCCGGCGAGGCGGCGTCCTCGGCCAGGAGGAACTCGCTCATCGACAGGACGCTGGGGTGGTCGATGGCGACGGTGGCCGGCAGGTCCTTGCCCATGGCGTGGGCGAGGGCGGCCCGCAGGTCGATCGCCATGATCGAGTCGAGGCCGAGCTCGGAGAAGCCCTCCGCGTCGGCGGAGCCGTCGGCGGGGAGTCCGTCGTCGGAGCCGAGCATCCGCGCGACGAGCGAGCGGACGGCGGCGCGCAGGACGTGCTCGCGCTCCTCCTCGTCGGTGCCGTGCAGCCGCTCGGTGATCCAGCCGGCCGGTTCGGTGTCCGCGGCCTCGGCGCGTTCGGCGGCCGGGGCGGGGCCGGTGAGTTCGGCGACGAGGGCGGCGCGGGCGTGGCCCGCGTTCTGCTCGGCGTACCGGGCGGGGTCGAGACCGACGACGACGAGCCGGGCCAGGGGGGCGTCCGTGGCGAGGGCGAGCGGGCCGGCCGCGTCGGCGTCGGACAGGGCCCGGATGCCGAGCCGTCCCGCGGCGCGTTCGACGGCCGCGGCGGCCGCCATGCCGCCCTTCGCCTCCGGGACCCAGGGGCCCCAGTTGACGCTGACGGCGGGGACGCCCCGGTCGCGGAGGCGTTCGGCGAGTCCGTCCAGGTAGCCGTTGGCCGCGGCGTAGTTGGCCTGTCCGGCGGCGCCGAGCACGGCCGACACCGAGGAGAACAGCACCAGGGCCCGCGGGTCGTGGCCGGTGACGGCCTCGGCGAGGACGTCGGCGCCGCGTGCCTTGGCGTGGAAGACCTTCTCGTACGAGGCGTCGGTGAGCGAGCCGAAGGCCGCGTCGGCGTTGACGCCGGCCAGGTGGTAGACGGTGCCGAGCGGCCCGTCGGCGGTGGCGGCCGCGACGGCGGCGGCCACGTCGGCGCGGTCGGTGACGTCGCCGCGGACGACGGTGACGCGGACGCCCGCGGCGCGCAGTCCGTCGATGACGCCCTGTTCGGTCTCGCCGGGCGCGGACCTGGCCATCAGGGTGAGGCGGTCGCCGCCCCGGGCGGCGTGGGCGGTGGCGACGGCGAGGCCGAGGGCGCCGAGTCCGCCGGTGACGAGGGCGCCGCCGGCGGGGCGGTCCTCAGCGGCCGACTCGGGGCCGGCGGCGACCTTGACGAGCCGGGCGGCCCGTACGCCGTCGTCGGTCAGCGCCAGCCGGGTCTCCCCGGGCAGCGCGCCGATCAGCTCGGCGAGGGGCCGGGCCGAGTGGGCGGCGTCGAGCCGGACCCGGGTGAGGCGCCGGTCGGCCTGCTCGGCCTCCAGGGCGGTCGCCATGCCGAAGAGGGCCTCGCGGAGCGGGGCGCGTCCGGCGGAGCCGTCGACGGCCAGGACGTACGGCAGGGTCTGCGGGAGGGCGCGCAGGCCGGCGGCGAGGGTCTGGGCCGCGTGCAGGGCGTCGCCCGCGTCGCCGGTGCCGGGGGCGGCCCAGCGGGTGTCGACGACGAGGTCGGCGTCGGGGTGGGCGGGCAGGTCGCCGGTGTGGACGGCGGCCCGGTGTCCGGCGGCGGTCAGCGCGGCGACGAGCTCGGGGGCTCCGTGCTCGTCCGCGAGGACCAGGACGCCGAGCTTTCCGCCGGCCGCCGGGGTCTCGGGGAGCGGCGCCCAGTCCACGGTGTGGACGAGGCCGTCGCCGCGGAGGCTGGCCTCCAGGACGGCCCGGGAGGCGTGCCGGATGCGGAACTCGTCTGCGGTGAAGACGCTGTGCTCGGCGCCGGTGGCCGGGTCCCTGGCGTACAGGTGGAGGTCGGCGGTCTCGACGCGCAGCCGGTCGTTCGGCAGGGGCTCGGCGCGCAGGACGCGCACCCGGCCCCACAGCTCGCCGCCCTCGGCGAGCGGACGGCCGTGGAAGGAGAGCTCCTTCGCGGCGAACGGGATGGCGAGCGAGGGCGCCTCGACGGCTCCGTCGTCGACGAGGAAGACGGCGATGCTCTGGAAGCAGGAGTCGATCAGGCCCGGGTACAGCTCGTATCCGGCCGGGTCGTCGGGCAGTGCGGGCATCGTGTAGCGGACGAGGGCCTCGTCGCCCCGGATCCACACCTCGTCGATCCACTGGAAGGACGGGCCGAGGGTGTAGCCGAGCTCGCGGAAGTAGTCGTAGAACTCGGCCCGGGTCAGGTGCCGGTCGCTGGAGTCGATGAACGCGGTACGGCTCTCGGCGGGCGGGCGGTGGGCCTCCGGACGGTTCGAGTACCGGCCGCCGATGTGCTTCTGCCAGACGCCGCGCTCGGGGTCGAGGAGGCTCTGTACGGAGAGTTCGGCGCCGCCGTCGGCGGTGGGCCGGTCGACGACGATCTGTGCCTCGTACTGCTCGCCGTCCTTGATGACCAGGGCCCGCGGGCAGATCAGGTCGCGGACGACGACGGGGCTGCCGTCGTGACCGAGGGCGGAGAGGACGGTGGCGAGGTGGGAAGCGGCCGGGGTGACGACCGTGCCGTAGAGGCGGTGGTCGGTGAGGTACGCGGGGAAGCCGGAGCTGCGCTCGAAGGAGAAGGCGCGGCCGGCGAGGCCGGGCGAGCGGAGCTCGGCGCCCCAGTGGCGTCCCACCCCGGCCCGCACGGCCGGGGAGGCCGGGGAAGCCGGGGAGCGGGTGCCGGTGCCGGTGCCCGCCGTGGTCCAGTACGACGTGTCCGCGAACGGGTAGCGGGGGGCGTCGGCCCGGTCGGTGCGGGTCCCGGTGATCTTCGTCCAGTCGAGGCTTTGGCCGCGCTCGTAGAGCGTTTTGGCGGCGCCCAGCAGGACGGTGCGGTCCTGGCCGCCGCGGCGCAGCGAGGGTGTGGAGCCGCCGTCGGGGGTGAGTCCGGCGGCCCGGACGAGGTTGACGAGGGTGCGGTCGGGGCCGACCTCCAGGAGCACGTCCACGTCGAGGGAGCTCAGCGCGCGGGCGCCTTCGACGAACCGGACGGGCCGGCGGATGTGGTCGGCGAAGTAGGCGGGGGTGAAGGTGTCGGGACCGGCCTCGGTGCCGGTGACGTTGGCGATGACGGGGAGCTTCGGCGCGCCGAACTCCAGGCCCGCGAGGGCCTGCCGGAACTCGTCGAGGACCGGGTCCATCAGCCGGGAGTGGAAGGCGTGCGAGACGGTCAGCGGCCTGCACCGTACGCCCTGGTCGCGGAGGCGCTCGGCGAGCGCGTCGAGCCGGTCGGAGGGGCCGGCCACGACGACCGACCGGGGTCCGTTGACGGCGGCGACGTCGACTCCGGCCTCGGCGGCCCAGGCGGCGACGGTCTCCGGGTCCTCCGGGACGGACAGCATTCCGCCGGGCTGGGTGGACTGCATGAGCCGGGCGCGGTGGGCGATCAGCGTCATGCCGTCGTCGAGGCTCATCACCCCGGCGTGGACGGCCGCGGCGATCTCGCCGACGCTGTGGCCCATGACGGCCACGGCGCGCACGCCCCAGGACTCCCAGAGCGCGGCGAGCGCCAGTTCCAGGGCGACGAGGGCGGGCTGGGTGATCCGGGTCTGGTTGACGACGTTCGGGTCGTCGCCGTAGAAGACCAGGTTGAGGAGCGAGTCGCCGAGGTGCGGGGCGAGGGCGCGGTCGCAGGCGTCGAAGACCGCGCTGAACACCGGCTCCGTCTCGTACAGTTCGCGTCCCATGCCGAAGTACTGGGCGCCCTGGCCGGAGAAGAGGAACGCCACCCTGGGCGCCTTGACCGGGCCGGCGGCCGGGGTCGCCGAGGCGAGCGCGGCGAGCAGCTGGTCGCGGTCGCGGCCGAACACGGCGCGGCGCACGGGGAGATGGGCCCTGCCCGCGCCGGCCGTGGCGGTGAGCTGGGCGAGTGCCTCCTCGGGGGTCTCCTCCAGGGTCCGCCGCCACTGCTCGGTGAGCCGGTCGAGGCCGGCCGCGTCGGGGGCGGAGAGGGGCAGGAGGAGTCCGTCGGCGGAGTCGCGCGGCGCTTCCACCGTCGCCACGGCGGGTGCCTCGCCGAGGACGACGTGGGCGTTCGTGCCGGAGAAGCCGAAACCGGAGACGCCGGCGAGGCGCGGGACGTCGCTCCGGGCCCAGGTGGCGCGGGAGTCGACGACGCGGACGTTCATGTCGCGCCAGGGCACGTGCGGGTTGGGGTTCTCGAAGTGCAGGTCGCCGGGGATGCGGCCGTTGCGCAGGGCGAGGACCGTCTTGAAGACGGAGGCCATGCCGGAGGCGGACTCGCAGTGGCCGATGTTGCTCTTCACCGAGCCGATGAGCAGCGGCTCGCCGGGGCGGCGGCCGGGACCGAACACGTCCCAGGCGGCTTCGAGTTCGATCGGGTCGCCGAGCGAGGTGCCGGTGCCGTGCGCCTCCAGGTAGCCGATCTCGGCGCCTTCGACGCCCGCGTCGGCGAGCGCGGCCCGGATGACCTGGCGCTGCGCGGTGCCGTTGGGGGCGGTGAAGCCGGAGGAGGCCCCGTCCTGGTTGACGGCGCTGCCGTGGATGACGGCGAGGACCTGCTCGCCGTCGCGCAGGGCGTCGGAGAGGCGGCGCAGGACGAGGACTCCGCAGCCCTCGGCGCGGACGAAGCCGTCGGCGGAGGCGTCGAAGGTCTTGCAGCGTCCGTCGGGAGCGAGCATGTGGGCGCGGCTGACGGCGACCGAGCAGGAGGGTGCGGCGATGACGTTGACGCCGCCGGTGAGGGCCCGGTCGGTCTCGCCGGAGCGCAGGGAGCGGACCGCGAGGTGCAGGGCGACGAGGGACGACGAGCAGGCGGTGTCGACGGCGAGGGCGGGGCCCTGGGCGCCGAGGTAGTAGGAGAGGCGTCCGGCGGCGGCGTTCAGCGCGGTGCCGGTGGCGAAGTAGGCGTCGAGGGGTTCGAGGCCGCCGCTCTCCAGGACGCGGGCGTAGTCGGAGTTGGAGATGCCGACGAAGACGCCGGTGCGGCTGCCTGCGAGGGACTTCGGGTCGGTGCCCGCGTCCTCCAGGGCGTGCCAGGCGGCTTCGAGGAGGAGGCGCTGCTGCGGGTCGAGGCTCTCGGCCTCGCGGGCCGGGATGTCGAAGAACGCGGCGTCGAAGCGGCGGATGTCGCGGAGGAAGCCGCCCTGGTCGGTGGAGATGGAGCCGGGGCGGGCACCGGCCGGGTCGTGGAGGGTGCCGGTGTCCCAGCGGTCGGCGGGGACGGGTCCGACGCCGTCGCGGCCCTCGTCGAGCAGGGACCAGAACTCCTCGACGGAGTCGGCGCCGGGGAAGCGGCCGGCCATGCCGACGATGGCGATGGGTTCCTGGTCGGTGGGCTCGGCCGGGGTGACCGGGGCGGAGGACGCCGGGGCCGGTACGGGGCGGGCCGTCGGGGTCTTGCGCGGTGCGGGGGCCGTGGTGCGGCCGTCGAGGCGGCCGGTCAGTTCGGCGGAGAGCCGCTCGACGGTCGGGTGGCCGAAGACGTCGCCGATGCCGACGTCGACGCCGAGGGTCTCGGTGAGTGCGGCGGCCGCGTCCACGGCCATGATCGAGTCGAGGCCGAGGTCGAGGAAGCCGGTGGTCTCGGGCAGGGCCGCGGGGTCGTCGTGGCCGAGGATCCCGGCGAGGACCTCGCGGGTGCGGCGGGTGACGAGGGTGGGGCGGCGGTGCTCGGGGGCCTCGGCGAGTTCCCGGGCGAAGGCGGTGGCCGGGGATTCGGCGGGGGTCGGGGACGGGTTGGTGGTGGCCGGGTCCGCCCCGGTGAGGCCGTCGAACAGGGGCCGGGCTCGTACGGAGTTCATGACCGTACGGAACCGCTCGGCGTCCAGGCGGCAGGCGACGGTGTGCGCGCCCGTGCCGTTTCCGGCGAGTGCGGCGAAGCCCTCGGCGGGGGCCACGGGGCTGACGCCCATCCGGGCGAGGAGCGCGCGGGCCTCGGGGCTCGCCATGCCGTCGAGGTCCCAGGGGCCGAAGGCGACGCTGGTCGCCGGGACGCCCTCGGCGGCGCAGAGCGCGGCGACCGCGTCGAGGCCGCCGTTGGCCGCGGCGTAGGCGCCGTAGCCGTCGGTGCCCCAGACCGCCGAGACGGAGGAGAGGTGGACGAGGAAGTCGAGGGGCCAGTCGGCGGCGAGCAGGCGCAGCCAGGCGGCGCCGGTGAACTTGCCGGCGAGGGCGGCGGCGAAGGTGTCCGCGTCGGCCTCGGCGAGCGGCAGCCGGTCGATGCTCCCGGCGGCGTGCACCACTCCGCGTACGGGCGGCATGCCGTCCAGGACCGCGAGCGCCTCGGTGAGGGCGGCGGCGTCGCCGGTGTCGGCGGAGGCGTAGACGGTGTGGACGCCGGCCGTCGTGAGTTCGGCGAGCAACTGGCTTGCTTCTTCGGCCAGTTCGTTCTGCGGTCGGCGGCCGAGGAGGACGAGGTGCCGGGCGCCGCGGGCGGCGAGGTCGCGGACGAGTCCGGTGCCGATGGCGCCGAGTCCGCCGGTGAGGAGGTACGTGGCGTCGGGGCGGACGGGCAGCGGGCGCAGCGGCTCGGCGGCGGGCCGCAGCCGCGCGGTGTGGGCGGCGCCGGCGCGGACGGCGATCAGGTCCTCGGCGGAGCCGTCGGCGAGCGCGGTGACGGCGGCCGTGGCGTCGGCGGGCGTCGGCTCGGCCGGCAGGTCGAGGAGGCCGCCCCAGGTGTCGGGGAACTCCAGGGCGAGGACCGGTGCGAGGCCGTGCAGGACGCCGTGGTCGGCGGAGGCGACGGGGTCGGAGCCGGTCACCTGGCGGACGCCGGCGGTGACGAGGTGGACCCGGCCGGTGCCGGCGGGGAGGGCGCGGACGGCGGTGGTCGCGGCGGCGCAGAGGGCCGCGGCGTGCGCGGTGGGCGCGGCGGCGTCGAGTGCGTCGGGCAGCGGGGCGGCGGCGAGCGCGAGGAGCAGGTCGCCGGGCACGCCGTTCCGGGCCCGGGCCCACTCCTCCGTGGTGGCGGGGAGGGTGTCGAGGACGGTGACGGTACGGCCCGCGGCGCGGGCCGCGTCGGCGAGCAGGGCGACGGCGGCGCTGTCGTCCCCGGCCAGGACCAGCGGGGTGTCGGGGGCGGTCGCGGTCGGGGTGTACGGGATCCACTCGACGGCGAGCGCGGGGAGCGGCTCGACGGCGGGGGCCTGTGACGGGACGGTCGCCGGGGCGGCGGTCTCCGGCGCGTACCGGACCCGCTCCCACGGGTAGGCCGGCAGGTCGGCGACCTGGCGCGGGAGCGTGGTCGCACCGGTGGCGGAGGTCTCCGGCGACGCCGTGCCGGCGGCGAGGGCGCGCAGGGCGCTCGCGGCGGCGGCCGGGTCCCCGGCGGTGATCCCGGCGCGGACGGCGTGGCGGGCGCGGCCCTCGGTGACGGTGTACGCGAACGCCGGGTAGGCGTCCTCCGGCAGTGCGGCGACGTGGTCGGCGAGCCGGCCGGCCCAGGCGCGCAGGGCGTCCTCGCTGCGGGCGGTGATCTCGAAGCCGGTGACGGGGGCGGAGCCGGGCACGGGGGTCGCGCCGGTCACGGGAGCAGCGCCGGTCACGGGGGGCGCGAGTTCGTCGGCGGTGAGCGGGCCGAGGACCACGTGGGCGTTGGTGCCGCTCATGCCGAAGGAGCTGATGCCGAGGCAGTCGCCCGCGCCGTCCTCGCCGGTCCACGGGGTCTCGGCGCGCGGGAAGTCGATGCCGGTGCCCGCGATGTCGATGCGGGGGTTCAGGGTGTCCAGGTGGACGACGGGCGGGACCGCGCGCCGCTTGACGGACGCGACGCCCCTGATGAGTCCGGCGATGCCGGAGGCGGCCTCCAGGTGGCCGATGCTCGTCTTGACGGAGCCGATGCGCAGCGGGGCGCCGCCGTCGCGGCGGCCGAGCGCCTCGACGATCGCCTCGACCTCGATCGGGTCGCCGAGCGCGGTGCCCGTGCCGTGGGCCTCCAGGGCGCCGATCGCGGCGGGCGTCAGGCCGGCGTCGTCGAGCGCGGCCTTGATGAGGTTGATCTGGGCGCGGACGTTGGGGGCGGTGAAGCCGGAGGAGCGGCCGTCCTGGTTGACGGCGCTGCCGCGGATCACGGCGTGCACCCGGTCGCCGTCGCGCAGGGCCTCGGAGAGCCGCTTGAGGACGACGACGCCGCAGCCCTCGCCGCGGGTGAAGCCGTTGGCGCGGGCGTCGAAGGTCTTGCAGAGGCCGTCCGGTGAGAGGGAGTTGGTCTGCTGGATGAGGCGGGTGGAGCGGGGCGACAGGATCAGGTTGACGCCGGCGGCGATGGCGACGTCGCACTCGTCGCGGCGCAGTGCCTGCCCCGCCAGGTGGACGGCGGTGAGCGAGGACGAGCAGGCGGTGTCGACGGCGACGGCCGGGCCCATCAGGCCCATGGTGTAGGCGATCCGGCCGGCGGCGAAGCAGTGGCCGTTGCCGGTGAGCCAGTAGGCGTCCTCCTGGCCGGCGGGCTGCCAGTCACGGTAGTCCTGGCCGGTGACGCCGACGTACAGGCCGGTCCGGAGGCCGGAGAGGTACTCCGGGGCGAAGGCCGCGTCCTCCAGGGCCTCCCAGGCCACTTCGAGGAGCAGGCGGTGCTGGGGGTCGAGGCTGCGGGCCTCGCGGGGGCTGATGCCGAAGAACCCGGCGTCGAACTCCAGCACCTCGTCGAGGTAGCCGCCCCGGCGCGGGAGGGTGTCCCACTCCGCGGCGAACGGGCCCTTGCGGTGCTCGGGCATAGGGGCGACCAGGTCGCGGCCCTCGGACAGGGCGGTCCAGTAGCCGTCGAGGTCGACGATGCCGCCGGGCAGGCGGAGTCCGACGCCGACGACGGCGAGCGGTCCGCTCTGCCCGGAACGGGCCTCTTCGAGCTCTCCGCGCAGCCGCTTGATGGTGTCCATCGCGCGGCTGAGCGGGGTGGTGGTGCTTCGCCCGGCACCGGTCTTCCGGTCTGCCGATTCCTCATGGGTCGGTTGCGTCGTCACAAGAAGGTCCCTCGCGGTCGGCATGTCGTACTGACTGGTTTCAAGGAGCCGGGCGGAGCTCCACTCCTCCTACGGGTGGGCGTCGTCGGTTCCGCCGAGACGTCCGGTGAGCATTCCCGCGAGGGCCGCCGTGGTGCCGTAGGTCCACAGCAGCGTGGGCGACAGCTTCATCCCGAAGGCCATTTCGAGGCGGTTGCGCAGCTCCAGGCTCATCAGTGAGTCCAACCCAAGTGACTTGAAAGGGGCTTCACGGTCGATGGAGCCCGCCTCGAGCCGCAGTACACGGCCCGCGAGTTCACGGATCTTGCCCTCGACGAGGACGGGTCGATCCGTGTCGGAGGAGCCGCGCAGCCGGCCGAGGAACTCCTCGGCGCCGCCGCCGGTGGTGGCGCCGTCCTTGGCGAGCTCGGCGATGGCACGCCAGCTGGGCTGTGCGGCCGTCTCCGGGTACGCGTCGAACCAGTGCCGGGCGTCCAGCGGGACGTACGACACGACCTGCCCCGGGGCGTCCAGGAGGTGGAACAGCGCCTGCCAGCCCTCGGCGGCCGTGAAGCCGGTCATGCCGTGGTCGGCGAGGCGTTCGCCGCGGATCGCCTCGTCGGCGGCGAGGCCGATGTCGGCGAACGGGCCCCATTGGACGGCGAGCGCGGGCCTGCCGCGGTGCCGCCTGGCCTGGGCGAGGGCGTCCATGTAGACGTTGCCGGCCGCGTATCCGGCCTGTCCGGGGTTGCCGACGAGGCCGGCGACCGAGGAGAAGAGCACGAACAGGTCGAGCGGGTCGTCCTCGGTGAGGGCGTCGAGGTGCCGGGCGCCGTCCACCTTGGGGGCGAGGACCGTGTCGAGCTGTGCGCCGGTGAGGTTGGCGAGGACCGCGTCGTCCAGGACGCCGGCGGCGTGGAACACCCCTCGTAGCGGCGGCAGTTCCGTTCGTACGCGGTCGAGGACGGCGGCGAGGCCGTCCCGGTCGGCGACGTCCACCGGGAAGGTGGTGACGGTGGCGCCGCGCTCCCGCAGGGCCCCGATGCGGGCCAGGGCCGCGTCACCCGGTGCGGAGCGGCCGAGGAGCACGAGGCTGCGGGCGCCGTGGTCCACGAGGTGTTCGGCCAGGGAGAGGCCGAGCGCGCCGAGACCGCCGCTGAGGAGGTAGCTCGCGTCGGGGCGCAGCCGCCCCTCGGGAAGCGGTTCCGGTACGACGGCGGTGACCCGGCCGGGCTCGGTGAGGACCAGCTTGCCGGTGTGCTCGCCGCGCGCCATGGTGCGGAGCACCTCGGCGGCCCGGTCGAAGGCGTACGGGGTGACGGGCAGCGGCGGCAGGGTGCCGTCGGTGACCTTCTGCCACACGGCGTCCAGGAGCCGGGCGAAGCGCTCCGGGCGGCGGGTGATGAGCCCGGCGACGTCGACGGCGGAGAAGCTGATGCCCTTGGCGAAGTCGCGGAGGCTGATGGTGCGGGAGGCGTAGATGTCCCGCTTGCCGACCTCGACGAAGCGGCCGTCCTCGGCGAGGGCGGCGAGACCGAGGTCGATCGCGGCGCCGGACAGCGAGTTGAGGACGACGTCGACGCCCCGGCCGCCGGTGACCCAGGCGACGTCCTCGGCCCAGGACAGGTCCCGGGAGTCGAAGACGTGGTCGATGCCGAGGGCGCGGAGTCCGGCCCGCTTGGACTCGGTGCCGGCGGTGGCGATGACGGTGGCGCCGAGGGCCTTCGCCACGCCGACGGCGGCGAGGCCGAGGCCGCCGGCGGCCGAGTGGATCAGTACGGTCTCGCCGGCCTCCAGATCGGCCTGCTCGGCGAGCGCGTACCAGGCGGTGGCGGTGACGAGCGGGAGTCCGGCCGCTTCGGCGTCGGTCAGGGCCGCGGGGACGGGCCTGACGTGTCCGGCGGGCACGGTCAGGTGGGAGGCGACGGCGCCGAAGCCGCAGGCGACGACCCGGTCGCCGACGGCGAGGCCGGTGACGCCGGGGCCGACGGCGGCGACCACGCCGGCGCATTCGCCGCCGATGAGGCCCGCTCCGGCGGAGGTGTCGGGGTAGGTGCCCATCGCCTTCATCACGTCGATGAAGTTGAGGGCGGCGGCGGTGACCTCGACCTCGACCTGTCCGGCGGCGGGCGCCGTCCTCGTGTACGGGCGGAAGGCGAGGCCCTCCCAGAGTCCGGTGCCGTCGGGGCTCAGCCGGAAGGGCTGGGCGGGACCGGCCCAGGGGGCGGTGACGGCGGCCTCCTGCTCCTCGCCGCGTACCACCCGGCCGACGTGGCGGGCGGTTCCGCGCAGGGCGACCTGGTCCTCCGCGTCGGCGACGAGCAGCTGCCGTGCGCACTCCTCGGCCCAGTCGTCGGCGGTGGTGCGGACGTCGAGGAGGGTGGCGGCAAGTTCGGGGTGCTCACGGCGCAGGACGCGGCCGAAGCCCCAGTAGAGGGCCGCCCCCGGGTCGGGTGCCGCGTCCTCCGGTACGGACTGGGCGCCGTCGGTGACGACGAACGTCCGGGGCGGGACGGGCAGCGCGGTGACGGCCTTGACCGTCGCGGCGAGGGTGAGCAGCCCGGCGCGCTGGGCGTCCAGGCCCCGGTCGGCGCCGGGCGCGAGGAAGACGAGGCCGGTGGCGCGGTCGCACTCGCGCAGCACGGCGGCGAGACCTGCGGCGTCGGCGGTGTCGGCCTTCAGAATGTCCACGCTGGCGCCCGCGGCGGTGAGCGAGGCCGCGAGCGGGCCGCCTCCGCCCGAGGCGTCGCAGACGACCCAGTGCCCGGGGGCGCGGTCGGCGGCGCCGGGCGCTTCCGGGGTCTCCTCGGCGGGCCGGAAGGCGAAGCGGTGCAGGCGCGCCGGGTCGACGCTCTCGGCGGTGGCCGTCTCGATGGTCTGGAAGGCGAGGCCGGCCATCCGGAGCAGCGGCCGGGCGTCCTCGTCGTAGCAGACCAGGTCGAAGGTGTCGTCGTCGTTGCGGACGGCGTGCGCCAGGAGCGCGGAGACCTGTGCGTCGCGCGGCAGGGCGTAGTCGACGCGCCGGACGGCGGTGGGGACGACGGTGGCGTCGCCGGGCAGCAGGGCCAGGGTGACCTGGAGCGCCGCGTCCCACAGGGCGGGGTGCAGCTCGCCCGGGCGGACCCCGGCGAGGCAGCGGTCCGGCAGCCGTACCTCGGCGAGCGCCTCGCGTTCGGCGACGCTCAGCGTGCGCAGGCCCTGGAAGGCGGGCCCGTAGTTGAGGCCCCGCTCACCGCAGGCCGCGTAGAAGGCGTCCGGCTCGACGTCCCGGGCGTCCGCGGGCGTGCCGGGGAAGGCGGGCAGGTCGGGGTCGGGGTCGCCGCCGACGCGGGCGGTGGCGTGCCGGGTCCAGCCGTCGGCCCCGGGGGCGAGCGAGCTGAGGGTGAAGCCCGCGGACGCGGCCCCGTCCTCGCGCCAGACGGCGCCGAGGCGGACCGGCTCGTCGGTGAGGGTGAGGTCGCTGCGGAACCGGACGGTGTGCAGGGCGCCGGGGTTCTCGCCGGTACGGGCCCGGGCGGCGGCGACGGCGAGCGCCAGCATGGCGGCGCCGGGCAGCACGACGGCGTCGTACACCTGGTGGTCGCGCAGCCACGGCAGGTCGTTCAGGGACAGCTCGGTGCGGCCCTCGTGGACGTCCTGCTCGGTGGTGGCCGGCGCGAACTCGAAGGCGAGCCCGCCGGGTCCTGCGGTACGGCGCACGGCGTCCGGCAGCCAGAAGCGGGAGCGCTGCCAGGGGTAGGCGGGCACGGGGGCGCCCGGCCGGGCGGGCAGCCCGCCGAAGGGGGCCAGGCCCTGGACGTACGCGCGGGCGAGGGCCTGCGTGAAGTCGCCGAGGGAGCCCTCCTGGCGGCGGAGGCTGCCGAGGACGGCGACCGGCTCCTGCCGGGTGGCGGCGAGCTGCTCGACGGCCGGGGAGAGCACCGGGTGGGGGCTGATCTCGACGACGTGGGTGACGCCGGCGTCGAGGAGCTTGCCCATGGCGTCGGCGAAGAGCACCGGCTGCCGCAGGTTGGCCGCCCAGTACGCGGGGTCGAGGGACTCGCCGTCGAGCTCGCGGCCGACGACGGTCGACATCAGGGGGACGGCGCCGCGCCGGGGGCGGATCGGCGCGAGGGTCTCGATCAGCTCGTCGGTGAGCTCGTCCATGTGGTGGCAGTGGGAGGCGTAGTCCACGTTGACCAGGCGGCAGAAGGTGCCGTCGGCCTCCAGGAGTTCGCGGAGCATGAGGACGGAGTCGGTGTCGCCGGAGAGCACGCAGGACGAGGGTCCGTTGTTGACGGCGAGCGAGACGGTGTCCTCGAAGCCGTCGAGCGCCTTGAGGGCGCCCTCGACGTCGAGGTCGACGGCGAGCATCCGGCCGCGGCCCGCGGTGCGCTTGGCGAGCGCGCTGCGCACGGCGATGATCCGCGCCCCGTCCTCGTACGACAGGTGGCCCGCGATGGTGGCGGCGGTCACCTCGCCCTGGCTGTGGCCGACGACGACGTCGGGCTCGACGCCGGCGGCCCGCCACAGCTCGGCGATGCCGATGGACATGGCCCAGAGGGTGGGCTGGACCTGGTCGTTGTGGTCGAGCCACGCGTCGCCGGCGGCGCCGGAGAGGACGGCCGTGAGGTCCCAGGAGATGTACGGGCGCAGGGCCTCCGCGCAGCGTCGTACGGTCTCGGCGAAGACCGGCGACCGCGCGTACAGGTCCTGGCCCATGCCGGCCCACTGGGAGCCCTGGCCGGGCAGGACGAAGGCGACCTTGCCGCGTTCCTTGGCCCGGCCGGTGAAGGTGCCGGGCAGTTCGGCCTCGGGCTCCTCGGTGAACTTCCGGAGCCGGTCGCGGAGTTCGCCGACGTCCTCGGCGACGACGGCCGTGCGGGCGGCGAAGTGGTCGCGCTCCCGGCCGAGGGTCGCGGCGAGGCGGACGACCTCGGGCGTGGTGATGTCCTCGGACAGGACGTCGAGGAGGTCGGCGGCGCGCTGCCGCAGGGCCGCGTCGCTGTGTCCGGTCAGGGGAAGGAGCAGCGGGCCGGCGGTGACGGCGGCCGGGGCCTCCTGAGCCGGGGGTGTGCGGAGCACCACGTGGGCGTTGGTGCCGCCCCAGCCGAAGGAGTTGACGCCGGCGAACCAGGTGCCGTCGGCGGGGAGTTCGACGGGTTCGTTGGCGACCGCGAGGTTCAGCTCGCCGAAGGGGATGTTCGGGTTGAGCTCCTCGGCGTGGAGGCTGCGCGGGATCGTGCGGTGCTTGAGGGCGAGGACGGTCTTGACGATGCCCGCGAGCCCGGCCGCCGCCTCCAGGTGGCCGATGTTCGTCTTGGCCGAGCCGATGAGGAGGGGGCCGGCCTCGGCGCCGCGCGCGGTGCCGAGCGCGGTGCCGAGGGCCTCGGCCTCGATCGGGTCGCCGCGCAGGGTGCCGGTGCCGTGCGCCTCGACGTAGCGGAGGCGGTCGGGGTGGACGCCGGCGTCGGCGTAGACCCGGCGGAGCAGGTCGGTCTGGGCCTCGACGTTCGGGGAGACGAGGCTGTGGCCGCCGCCGTCGTTGTTGACGGCGCTGTTGACGATGACGCCGTGGATCCGGTCGCCGTCCGCGAGGGCCGCGTCGAGCCGCTTGAGGTAGAGGCTGATGGCGCCCTCGCCGCGGACGAAGCCGTTGGCCTGGGCGGAGAACGCCCGGCAGTGGCCGTCCGGCGACAGGCCGCCGAAGTGGGTGAGGCCGATGGACATGTCCGGCATCAGGATGAGGTTGACGCCGCCGACGAAGGCGCCTTCGAGGTCGCCGGAGCGCAGGGCGGCGACGGCGAGGTCCAGGGCGACGAGGGCGGAGGAGCAGCCCGTCTCGACGACGAGGCTGGGGCCGCGCAGGCCGAGGAAGTACGAGAGGCGGGACGCGACGATGTCGAGGCCGTTGCCGACGGCGGTGTGCTGGGTCGTCTGGACCCCGCGCTCCTTGCGGGCCAGCTCGTAGTCGTGCCAGAGGGCGCCGACGTAGACGCCGGTACGGGTGCCGCGGACGCGGGAGGCGGGGATGCCCGCGTCCTCCAGGGTCTGCCAGCCGACCTCCAGCATGAGGCGCTGCTGCGGGTCGAGCTCCTCGGCCTCGCGGGGGGATATGCCGAAGAAGCCGGGGTCGAACTGGTCGACGCCGTCGATGAGCCCGGCGATGCCGGGGATCTTCTTGACGGGGTCGAGCTGGACGGAGGTGTCCCAGCGCTCGGGCGGTACGGGGCGTACCGCCTCCTCCCCCGCCATCAGGAGCTGCCAGTAGCGGTCCACGTCGGGGGCGCCGGGGAACCGGCCGGCCATGCCGACGATCGCGATGTCCCGCGCGGGGTCGCCGTACGTGTCGGCGTACGCGTCGGTGCTCTTGTCGTTCTGCGGCAGGTCAGTCACGGCTCACCTCGTGCAGGATCGGGCCGGCGGCGGAGGCGGCGGACGCGGGGGCGGGAGCCGGGGCCGACCGGGCGGCGGCGAGGTCGACGGGGTCGATCTCGTGCCGGGCGTTGATGACCTTGTTGAAGATCCGGTACTTGCCGGGGAGCGAGTTGAGCACGCGGAAGCGGAGGCGGCGCAGTGTGATGCCGCGCGGGTCGCCGATGGCGAGGAGGCGCTCCTGCATCCGCTGGAAGCCGGTGACGTGGACCTTGTGGGCGCGACGCTTGGCGACGAAGTCGGCAAGCTCGGCCTTGGTGACGACGCGGTCCTGCCCGCCCTTGGCGAGCGACGCGGCGATCACCGGGACGATGGTGATGGCGTCCTGCATCGCGAGGTTGACGCCCTGGCCGAGGATGGGGGTCGCGGTGTGCGAGGCGTCGCCGATGAGCAGCAGGCCGTCGCGGGCCCACTCCTCCAGCTCGGCGGTGAAGATCTCCAGGAAGCCGGTGTCGTCCCAGGTGTGCAGGTGCTCGTCGACGAGCGGGGCGAGCTGCGGGGAGATCGCCATGATGCCGCGCTTGAACGCGTCGAAGCCGGCGGCCCGCAGGTCCCCGAGGCCGCGCTTGGGCAGGTTGTGCCCGATGCGCAGGGAGTCGGGGAAGGTCGGCAGGACCACCAGGTGGCGGTCGCCCTCGATGACGAGCTGGGCCTCGCTGCCCCACTCCGGCGGGCGGGGCACCAGGAAGGAGAGGAAGTCGCGGGCCATCGGCTGGACGTCGGCGACGAGGCCGGACGCCTTGCGGACCTTGGAGAAGCGGCCGTCGGCGCCGATCACGATCCGGGAGCGCACGGAGACCTTCTCGCCGCGCCGGGTGAGGACGGCGCCGCGGACGGTGCCGGCCTCCTCGACGAGGGAGGCGAAGGACCAGCCGGAGAGGTAGACGTGGCCGGGCAGCTCGGCGGTGTGCCGGTTGAAGATGCGGATCAGCGCGGGCTGCGGGATGTCGATGGGCAGCGGCAGGCCGGCGAACTTGGAGTAGTCGACGCGCAGCACCGGGCGCCCCTCGGCGATCGTGGTGACGGCGGTCGTCTCCAGGAAGCCGTGCTCGCGCAGGGCGGGGCCGAAGCCCAGCTGGTTCAGCGAGGCCACCGACGGCGCGGCGATCGTCTCGCCGCGGAAGCTGCGCTCCAGGCTGGTCTGCTTCTCCACGAGGACGGTGCGGATGCCGCGGCGGGCGAGGAGGCAGGCGAGCAGGGAGCCGGCCGGGCCTCCTCCGACGATCAGTACGTCGGTCTCGTCCGGGATTCCGGCGGAGCTGTCCCGGCGGTCGGTTTCGGTCATGCCAACTCCCAGTTGTCCAGGCGGTTCTTGATGCCCGCGAGGATTTCGGCGGCCATCGCGCCGTCGAGTACGCGGTGGTCGAAGACGAGCGAGAGGGTGAAGACGGGGGCGACGGCGACGGCGCCGTCGCGCACCACGGGGGCGTCGGCGATGTGGCCGACGCCGAGGCCGAGCGTTCCGGTGATGAGCGGCAGGATCGCGCCGACCTGCTCGTGGCCGATGGAGGTCACGGCGAAGGTGCCCTGGAGGGCGGCCCGGCGCACCGGGTTGCGCATCATGGTCCGGTAGACGGCACGGAAGGCCGGCAGCGGCAGCCGCTGGAGGCGCTTGATGTTCGCGAAGGGGCCCTGGTCGTCGACGTCCGCCGTCTTGTAGTGGTCGATGGCGGACTGGACGGCGGTCACGTCGAGGGCCTGGACGTCCCGCACGATGCCGGAGACGACGCAGCGCTGGCCCTCGACGGTCTTGTCGAAGAGCACCTTGGCGTGCACCTCGGGCGAGGTGGTCAGCTTCGGCGAGCGGCCGCCGAGGAGGACGGCGCGGGCGTCCGGGTAGTCGGCGAGGACGTCGGCGGTCGCCTTGACGACGTAGCTGACGTAGCTGACCGGGGTGGCGGCGCGGGTCCGGGCGGCACGCAGCGCGGTGGCGTCGACCTCGGTCATCAGATAGACGTGGGAGGTGCGCCGGGCGTCTTCGAGGAAGACGTACGTCTGCTTGCGGGCGGCGGGCAGCGGCGAGGTGACCGCGCTCATGTCCGGGCTCCGGCGGCCTCGGTGTCGGCGACGAGGGACGCCAGGTCGCCGAGGGTCTCGGCGGCGGTGAACCGGTCGTAGTCGAGGGGGGCGCCGAGCTCGCGTTCCAGGAAGACGAGGATCCGCAGCTGGTTGACCGAGTCCCAGCCGTCGATGGCCTGGAGCGGGGCGTCGAGGGCGAGGGTGTCCTCGTCGACGTCGAGCAGCTGCGCGACGGCCTCGACGACGGTCGCCACGGCGGCGTCCGCGTGGAGCGGGGCTTCGTTGGGGTTCGCCTCAGGGGGCATGGAACTTCCCTTCGCCGGTGCCGATCGCCACCCAGTCGGGCAGTTCGGCGAGTTGAGTGAGGTCGTGGCGGAAGTCGCCGTCCTGCCCGGTGAATCCGAGGGAGGGGTAGAAGTCCGCGAAGCGGCCGTTCTTGGCCGTGGGCACGTGCCGGCCGCGGACGCCGGGTGCCCCGGCGTCGCGTGCGGCGCGCAGCACCAGGCCGACGACGGCCTGCTCGATGGAGCGGGAGAAGACCCGGCAGGACAGGACGAAGTTCTCGATCGTCCAGTCGCCGTCGGTCTCCGGTACGAGGGCCAGGGCGCCCACCAGGCCGTTGTCGCCGAAGGCGTCGGTGGCCCGGACGCCGAAGAAGGCGGCCTGTCCGGTCTCGACGCGCCGGGCGACCTCGTCGGCGCCGTAGCGGACGCCGGTCAGGTTGAACTGGTTGGTCTTGCCGAAGAGCTGCGTGATGCGGGCGCCGTTGAGCGTCCCGTACGCCTCGACGGTGATCTCGGTGGCCAGCTCCCGGAGGTAGTCCTCGACGCTGACGGCGGTCTGCCGCAGTTCGTCGCGCCGGCCGCGGGCCCGGTAGAGCTCGCCCCGGACGCGGTCCTCCTCGGTGAGGGCGAACTGGTTGAACAGACCGGCGCGGGCGACGGCGGAGGCGTACCCCGCCGGGTCGTCCGGCAGGGCGACGACCGCGACCTCGGGGCGCTGGGCCTCCATGAGGCCGCGCTCGGCCGGGTTGTCGTCGACGAAGACCATGGAGTCGGTGCCGATGTTGAGTGCGGCGGCGAGCGCGGCGACGTTGCCGGGCTTCGGGTCCCAGTTCGCGCGGAAGGCGGAGAAGTCGTCCGGGCCGAGGACCATGTCGGGGTGGGTGGCCACGGCCTCGCGTGCGACGGCGTCGTCGTTCTTGGAGCAGACCGTGAGCAGGACGCCCTGCCGGGACAGGTCCTTGGCGAGTGCCTGGAGTTCGGCGTGGGCGGAGCCCGGGAAGGAGCCGCCGATCTTCAGGGCGGGGATGCCGTCGTCGCCGACGACGCCGCCCCACAGGGTGTGGTCGAGGTCGAGGACTAGGCACTTCCTGGCGCGGCCGAGGCGGGCCAGGACGACCCGGGCGACCTCGCGGGCGTACGCGTCGAGGAACTCCTGGCTCCAGGCGTGGCCCGCGATGTGCCGCATCCGGTCGGTGGCGGCGCACGAGCCGGCGCGCGCGGCGAGACCGTCCGTGGCGAGCACGACGGCGTTCGGGCGGCCGGCGAGGTCGAGGATGCCGGCGTTCATGCGGTGCCAGGCCGCTTCGAGGCGGGCCCTGGTGGCGTAGTCGACGTACCGGTCGCGGCGCAGCGCCGACAGCGGCAGCGTGTTGAGGACGGCGACGCCGCCGGGCGCGCCCTCGAAGGCCGTCAGCCAGGCGTCGAGCTCGGCGGGGACGGCGGCGCACCGGGCCTCCACCTCGGCGGCGTCCAGCGGGTCGGCGACCTTCTCGAAGACGGCGGTGTCGTCGAGGAGGCAGGCCGTGACGGCGGGGGCGGGATCCTTGAGGTTCGGGGCGCCGGAGAGGATCTCGAACCGCCACTGGTTGAAGCCGGTGGTGGCGGTCTCGGGCTGGACGTCCTCGGCGAGGAGCGCGGCGGTCAGCAGGTGGGGCAGCGGGTCCACGGTGGCGCTCGCGAGGAGCCCGAGGGCCACGGGCGCGTACCGGCCGGTGGAGGCGAGCGCGGCCCGGGCGGCCCGGCCGCCGAGGAGCATGCCGGCGGCCTCGCGGTCGAGGGCGTCGTCGAGGGAGCGGAGGAGCCCGGGGACGCGGTCGGCGGAGTCGGCGAGGCCCGCGCGCTTGAGGGCGCGGAGTTCGGTGAGGGCGTCGCCGGACATCACCGGGCTCCGTTCTGGTGGCGGAGCGCGAGGCCCGAGGTGATCCACTTGGAGGATTCGACGTTGGCGACGAGGAGCCGCCCTTCGACGCCGAGGCCGGAGCGGATGCGCCGCATCGCCCGGTTGAGCTGGATGAAGGGGACGGCGTTGCCGTTGTTGCCGGTGTCCGCGACGCAGTTGACGGCCTGTTCGGGGCGGACGCCGAGGCGCTTGCGGATGGAGTCCGTCATCACGCCGTTGAGCTGCGGGAGGAGGACGTGCTCGACCTCGTCGAGCTGCCAGCCGGTCTCGGCGGTGAGCTCCTTGAAGATGGACTCGGCGTGCTCGGGCACATGGTGCTCGATCGCCTTGTAGTCCTCCTCGCCCCAGGACTCGCGGTACGGGCCTTCGGGGCTGTCGAGGAGCGGGGCTCCCTCGACGCCGAACCAGCGGGCGGTCTGCGCGGGCTTGCGGCCCATGCCGGTGGTCCGCAGGAAGAGGTGCTCGACGAGCAGGCCTGGTCCGTCCGGGTCGGCGTCGACGACGGCCGCGCCCGCGCCGTCGCCGAAGAGGGCGAAGTTGATGAGCTCGGCGGGCGACATGGACTCGATCGCCCCGCTGGAGGGGAAGAAGTTGAGGCAGGTGTCGGCGCCGATGACGAGGCCGCGGCGGAGCCCGGAGGCGAGGAGCGCGCGGGCGGTGTAGAGGCCGGTGAGGGCTCCGGCGCAGCCCGACATGAGCTGGAAGGTGGGGACGTCGTTGAGCCCGATGCGGTCGGCGACCAGGTTGACGGTGGCCGGCATCAGGTGGTCGGGGGAGGCGGTGGTCAGGACGAGGAAGTCGAGCGAGGCGACGTCCACGTCGGCGTCCGCGAGGGCCGCGGTGGCGGCGGCGACGGCGAGGTCGCCGGTGCTCTTGGGTACGGAGGGTGGGGAGTCGGCCGCGCAGAAGTAGCGGGTCCGGTTGCCCGTCATCATGTCCAGCCACTTCTCGTGCAGGCCGAACCGCTCGGCCATGTCCCGATTGGTGACGGGTTCGCCCGGAAGCACTTCGCTGAATCCGGTGAGCCTCATGCCGTCGCTCCAGTCAGTGTGGTGTTGACCAGGTCGAGCAGCGCGCGCGGCGTCTCCGCCGAAGCCACCCCGTCCCGGTCCAGTTCGACGCCGTACTCGCGTTGGATACGGCCGGTGGTCTGGAGCAGCGCCAGCGAGTCGTACCCCAGGTCCTGGAAGACGACGTCGAGGCTGCCGGTGTCGAGGACGCCCGGCGACTCCCGGTCCTGGAACTCGAGAAGGATCTCGCCCAGCTCCCGCAGGGTGAGTTGTGCCATCGTCAATTACCCCTTCGCCACGGCAGATTCATCCGCTCCGGCGCGTCGGGGTCGGGGCAGCGGGCTTGTGGCCGGCTGCCCCGACCCGGGCGCCTGCGGTGTGAAACCTCCCCGGATCCCGAGGTGGCCCCACCGGCTCCACCACCTTGACGGGGGTGACTCGATGACCCCTTGAGTGCAGGTAGATCCAGGTCAGGCGAGCCTGGTGCGCTTGATGGCGGCCAGGATCTGGCGGTTGAGGGCGGTGCTGGCCCGGGTGTCGGGCCGGCCGGAGCGCCGGGTGTCCTGGAGGGCGACGGCGGCGACGTGGCCGCCGGGCACCGGGCAGGTGGCGAACCGCCAGGTGTGGTCCTCGACGAGGGTGCCGTCGGCGCGTTCGAGCCGCGCGTGGCCCACCGCATGGCCCACCGCGTGGCCCACCGCGCAGCCCGCTCCGCCCTCCGCTCCGCCGCCCGCTTCGTCGTCCGTGCGGAAGCCGAACTCGGTGAAGGGGAAGCGCAGTCCCTGCCCGAGCGCCTTGCTGTAGGCCTCCTTCAGCGTCCAGAGGCTGAGGAGCTGTCCGTTGCGCTCCGCCTCCGGGGCACGGGCGATCCTCCGGCGTTCCGGTTCGGTGCACATCAGCCGCTCGACGTCCTGGCCGCTGAGCCGGCGGTCGGCCGGTTCGGTGTCGATGCCGACGACGCCGAGGGAGGTGATGCCGCAGAGGAGCAGGTCGGCGGTGTGGCTGAGGCTCACGTCGATCTGGTCGTAGCCCCGGAGGTGGACGCGGCCGTTGAGCCCGTACCGCAGCTCCAGGGAGTACGGTTCCGTGCCCAGGGCGACGGCGGCGGTGTGCCGGATGAGCATGCGGGTGGCGAAGAATCGTTCCCTCAGGTGGGTGCCGGCGAGCTTGCTGTACCGCTCCCAGTCCCGGCCGAGGAGCTCCCTGCGCTCCTCCTCCGGCGGCAGCTGGGTGCGCCACTCGTCGAGCGAGGCGTGCACCATGCCGAAGCCGGAGCCCTCCAGGTCGCGCAGCAGGTTCCCCCACGGCCCGGCCGGACCGCCGACGCGGCTCGGCGCGGGCGGGAAGTCCCGGTCGGCGACGGCTGCGTTCGTCCCACGCGTGCTCATCCCGCGAGTCCGGTGCGCAGCAGGTCGAGGCTCTGCGGCACGCGCACCCGCGCCAGGACCTCCTCGCACAGCCGGGTCTCGATCTCGCGGGGCAGCGGCGGTACGGACCGGCCGACCCGGCGCAGCAGCCGGTGCAGGGCGAGGGCGAGCCAGGTGGGTTCGTCGAGGAACTCGTCCGGTCCCGCGCCCGCGTTGAGCCAGACCCCGACGCAGGCCGAGGCGGCGAGCAGCAGCGCGTACCGCTCGCTGAGCGGGAAGGTCCGCGTGTCGAAGAGGAGTCCGTCGTCGTCGCCGGTGAGCCCCGCGGCCTCGCGCCGTATCTCGGCGGCCTCCGCGCACAGGCCGGCCACGAGGACGGTGAGCAGCTCGGCGTGCGGGTGGCCGGTGAGCGCGTCGGGCAGCCGGCGGGCGGCGTGGCCGAGGTAGTCGAGGAGCCCGTCGCCGCCGCCGAAGCCGGAGAGCCGCTCGCCGTCGAGCGGGGGCAGCGGCGCCTCCAGGCGGAACAGCTCGGCGGGGGTGACGGCGGCGGCCGGGTCGGCGACCGCGAGCGCCGGCAGGTAGGGGGCGATGACGGACTGGCAGATGGCGCTGCTGACGTGCCCGAAGGTGATGGTCGACAGGTCGCGCAGCTGCTTGCGGAAGACGGCGTCGTGCCCGCTCTCCGCGTGGAACGCGTCGCCCATCACCGCCGACAGGTCGTACAGCGCCTCGCCGACGATCTTCGGGACGATGTACTTGGTGACCGCGGCCAGCACGTCGCACTGCTCGGGCATCAGATGGGTGGAGCGGCCCGCCGTCAGGGCGAGGCAGTCGGCGATGAGCAGGTCCGCGAACGTACCGGCGAGCGCGGAGCGCGCCGAGGCGTCGCCCACCACGCCCTGGGTGCCGAGGTCGCGCTCCTGGGCGGCGCGCACGGCGGCCCGCAGCGCGGTGTCGGCGAGGCCGATGGCCATCGAGGGGAAGGCCGCGTGCACGGCGGGGTAGGCGCGCAGACTGAGCGCCACCCCGTCGCCCCAGGTGCCGACGAGGGACTCGCCGGGCAGCGGGCAGTTCACGAACTCGAGCCCGGCGGCGTGGAGCCCGCGGACCCCGGTCGTACGGTGCCGGGGCAGCGCCCGCACGTGCGCGGGCGGGACGGACGCCGGGTCGAACATCAGGATCGAGTAGTCGGTGGCGCCGTCCCCGGTCGAGACGAAGCCGACGATCAGCTCGGCGTTGTGGGCGTTGTTGATGGCGCTCTTGCGGCCGTTCAGCCGCAGCATGCCGTCGTCGGCCCAGGCGGCGGTGAACTCCTGGGCGTGGAACTCGCTTTCGTGCTCGAAGCGCTGGCAGGCCACGCCCACCATGCCGCCGCGCAGGATGACGTTGGCCATCCGGGAGCGCTGGCGCGCGTCGCCGTTCAGCCACACCATCTGCGCGCCCAGGAAGGGCGTGAAGCCGTGGCTGAAGGCGAGGGCCGGGTCGCGGCGGAAGAACGGCCGCATGACCAGGCCGAGGAGGTCGACGCCGGCCATCCGGCCGCCGAGGTCCACCGGCACCGTCTCGGCCGGCATGCCGAGGTTCTGGAACCGCCGGATGCCGATGACGGAGCTCTCCCCCGAGTCGTCGGCGGCGAGGACGGCGGCGAGGCCGACGGGGTTGTCGGGGCTCCACGGGTCGCCGAGACCGTCTTCGATCTCGGCCACCCGGGCGCGGGTGCGCGTCAGCCGGTCGGGCTGCCACTGCGGATCGGCGCCTAGTGCGGCGGCGATCAGTTCATCGGGTTCGTACATGGTCACCCCAGGGCGTCAGAGGGGGCATCGGCGGACAATCCCTCGCACCCTGTCGACAGACGCTGGAGACAGCCTTGACCGGGAGTCGACCCGAAGGGGCCGGCCGGAGGCTCCTCGGCGTACGACGCGCGTCCGGCGTGCGTCCGGCGTGCGTCCGGAGTACGCACGGCGCGCGTCCGGCGTACGCACCGTGTGCGGCCGGCGGGCGTCAGCGGGCCGGCGATCCCGCCTCGCGCACCCCGTCGACCAGCCAGCGGTACACGGCCCCGCCGTGCGGCGACGTCCCCCCGGTCGGGCCGAAGTCGTGGAACACCGAACTCTCCAGGGTCAGTTTGAGCAGGGCCAGGTCCTGGGGCGTGGTGAGCGGGTCGTCGGAGGCGTGGCCGACCCACACCCGGCCCCGGATCTCGTACAGCTGCTCGGGGCGCAGCGCGAGACCGCGGAGGAGGTACGGGAGTTGCCCGCCGCCCGTCGCCCCGGTGGCGTCCACCAGCGCGTCGACCGTCACCGGAGGCAGACGGAGGATCCGGTCGGGCTCCTCGAAGAGGCGGGAGACCGGGGCGCCGACGAGATGGACGGAGTCGATCCGGGGGTCGGTCGCGGCGGCGGCGAGCGCGGGACGTCCGCCGAGGTCGAAGCCGATGACGCGGGTGCGCCCGGTGTCCGTGGTGGGGGCGAGGCCGTCGATGAGCCGGGAGACGGAGGCGGCGGTGCACTCGGCGCACGGCACGGGCCGGGGCAGGCGCACGGCGACCACGGCGTGTCCGCAGGCCACGAGCCGGCCGAGGAGGCGGGCGCACTCCGGGCCGCCGCCCAGGGCCCCGCCGACGACGAGCACCAGCGGCCGTGCGGGATCGAGCCCACCGCTCCACCAGACCGGGCCCCGACCGCTCGCGGGCACCGGACCCCGACGGGTGTCGCGCACGGCCATCCCTCGCTCCTCTCGGCGGCCACGGCCTGGCATCGGTCTGTCCAAGCCGTCCGGTCGTCACACGGCAGGACAACCCCGGGAGCATGCTGACACCGCCCGCTCGAATATCGCAGGAGCCGTCGGCCACTCCCTCTGAAGCGGCGGCGGCGGTCTGCCGCCGTTCCACCCGTGTTCGAGCCGGACGTGAGCGGCGCGGACGACGCTCCGGGGACGGCGGCGGCCCGAGGGACCCCCCGGCCCCGGCCGCCGCCCACGAACGGAGGTCGAGCGGTGCACGGAGTGCCGAACCGCGCCCTGGGGCACGTGGTACGGATGGCCCTGGGCTGCTACCGGGCCCTGGTGGCCTTCGGATCCTGCTGGCTGCCGCTGCCCGAGGACCAGTTGCGGCGGATCCTGTACGGGGAGCGCGAGGAACACGGTCCGGAGACCGGAACCGCGGACACGAGCACGACGGCGACCACGAAAAGCACGGCGCCGATCACACCCGTACCCACACCCGCACCCACACCCACCACCGCGCCCGAGCCCCGGGCGGCGACGCCCGGCCCGCCGCCCGGCCATCCGGAGCGGCTCTGTGTCGAGGTGCCGCTCAGCGACCTGGAGAGGCGGCTGGCCCGGCAGTTGAAGGGCGTGTGACACCCACTGCCGCCCGGTCGGGCACTACGCCGGGACTCCAGGGTGGGGCTCGGCCGGAGCGGGCTCGGCGGGGCACGCCGCTCGGGGATCCTCGGTCAGGAGGGCCAAACCGTCCTTCACGGCGGCCGCGTCGGCCGGGACGGCGACGACGAGCCGGAACGTGGTGCCGCCGGGGTCCACGCCGCTGCGCAGCCGGCCGCCCACGGCGGCGGCCCGGGTCGCCAGGTTGGTGAGTCCCGTGCCGGTGCTGTCGGAGTCGACGAGCCCCCGCTGCCCCACCCCGTCGTTGACGATCTCCAGCCGGAAGAACCCCTTCCGCTCGGGGTCCGCGCTGGTCGTGATGGAGCAGGTACGGGGCTGGCTGTGCCGGAGGACGTTGGTGACGCCCTCCCGCAGCACGGTCGCCAGGATCGTGTTCGCGATCGACGAGAGCCCCGTGCACTCCACCTCGATCTCGGCCCTGATGCCGGCCGCCTTCAGCACCGATCCGGCGGATTCGGCCTCGACGAGGAGCGACATGTCCCGGTAGCCGCGCGCCACTTCGCGGACGTCCGCCAGGGCCTGCCGGGAGATGACGAGGACCTCGGTGACCTCCTCGCAGGCGCGCTGCGGGTTGCTGGTGATCAGCCGCTGGATCAGCTCGTTCTTCAGCGTGATGGAGGAGAGGCTGTAGCCGAGCAGGTCGTGCAGGTCCCGGGCGAACCGGAGCCGCTCCCTGGCGACGGCCATGCGGGCGAGCTCGCCGCGCGAGTCGTGGATGGCGGTGGCCAGCATCGCGAGCCGGGCCATGGAGTACAGGACCAGGCCGGTGAGGGCGGTCGAGACGCCCATGTAGGCGATGTCGACGGGCCGCAGTTGTTCGGTCGCCGAGATCACCATGACGCCGGCCACGGTGAGTCCGTAGAGCACCCAGCCCAGGACCGGCGAAAGCCGGAGGAGGAACGATCCGGCAAGGAAGCCCGCCATGCCTCCCCAGTGCCATCCGAAGAGGGCGAACGGGACGAAGGTGACGAGCGCCTGGAGGATCAGGGACCAGGGGTGCAGCCGCTGCCTGAGGTGCGCGAGGTGCGGCGCGAAGTGCACGTACTGGAGGGCTGCGAGCACCGGCGGAATGATGAGACAGGCGGTCAGCTCCGACCTCCCCGGAGCGAGTTCGAGGACGTTGACGGCCTGCATCAGCAGGTAGCCGAGGAAGACCACCACGACCAGGACATTGGCGATGCGGGGAGCGGGAGCGGCGGAACTGATGGCCGACAACTCCCTTTTGCCACCGGACCGTTCCATGGCACCCGGCCGCAGCGAGGTGAGTCTGAGGCGAGAGGTGCCCTGTGCTGTCATCGAATCCAGCCCCCTGTCGGCCCCTCCCCCGGGGCCACCCATGGCCGGATCATAACCACACGGATCCGCTTCATGTCGCTCCGTGGCCGGATTATGGGCGTCCGGATGTCCGTATCGCGGTCCGATCCGCCAACTGGAGCGAATTGTGACCGTGGTGAAAATCTCATGTTGGTGAGGGTGAAGCGATCACTTGTGGAGATGTCGCGAAGTTTCGTCTACTCCTATCGAGCCTCACGGCCTCACCAACCGCTGACATCACGGGAGTTGCCATGAACAAGTCTGTCGTCACGGCCCTTGAGATCGGCTCGATCGAGCAGGAGCTGGCCTTCGCCGAGCTCATGCTCCACACCTTCGTGGACCCGGCCTTCGCCGCCCGCTACGCCAGCGACCCGGACGCCGTCCTGAAGGAGTCCGGCATCGACCTCGACGAGGGCGCCACCGCCCCGGTCATCCCGGCCGGCACCGGGCTCGGCGCCGTCACGGAGGAGTACGCCTCGATAGCCTCCGACGGCACCACCCTCCTCACCCTCTGCATCCGCGCCCTGCCCGCCGCCGCCCTCGCCCCGCTGTCCTCGGCCGGCCACTGATTCCGTACGTCCGACATGCAAGGGGAGGGGCACACGCATGCGCATGGGGTTCAAGGAGCATCTGCGGGCCGAGGTCGTGCCCGGCGAAGCGACGTACGTCATCTCCGAACGGGGCATCACCGCCTTCGACGACGCGCGGGTCGCGGTCGTCGCACCGCTCCTCGACGGCACCAGGGACTTCCGGTCCCTCGTCGCCGAAGCCTCTCCCCACTGCTCGCCCCGGGACGTCGCCCTGGCGATCGGCCGTCTCAACGAGGCCGATCTCCTGATCCGCGACCCGGCGCCGGCGACCCCCACGGCGGCCGCGGCCGCCGCGTACTGGGAACTGGCCGGAGCTCCCGGCCCGTTATCCCTCTCGACCGTACGGGTCCGGGCGGTCGGCGGCGCCGACGCCCGGTCCGCCGAGCGGGCCTGCACCGCGTCCGGCCTGCTCCTGACGGACGGCCTGGGCGGCCTGGGCGGCGCGGGCGGCCCGGCGGCCGGCGGCCCCGCGGCGGGTGGCCCCGCCGAACTGACCCTGGTCGTCTGCGACAACTACCTCGACCCCGAGCTCGCCGCCGTCGACGCGGAACAGCGCGCGACGGGCACGCCCTGGCTGCTCGCGAAACCGCACGGCACCACCCCCTGGATCGGGCCGCTGTTCCGGCCCGGCGACGGCCCCTGCTGGCAGTGCCTGTCCCACCGGCTCTCGGGCCACCGGGGTGCCGAGACCCATCTGCGCCACGCCCTGGGCCGCCCGGTGGCGCACCCGCCGGCCGAGACGCCCGCGAGCCTCCTCCTCGGCAACCAGCTCGCCGTCGCGGAGTGCGTGAAGTGGCTGGGCGGGCACCGCCACCCCGGCCAGGACGGCGTCCTCACCTTCGACACCTTCAGCCTCACGACCCGGGTGCACCCCCTGCGGGCCCGCCCGCAGTGCCCCGGGTGCGGCGACCCCGGCCTGGTGGCGCGCCGGGTCCTCGCCCCCGTCACCGTGCGGTCCCGCCCCAAGACCGACCTCACCGGCTCGGGCCACCGCTCCGCCACCGCCGAACAGACCCTGCGGCGGTACGAGCACCTCATCAGCCCCATCACCGGCGTCGTCAAGGCCGTGCAGCGCGACACCCGGGGCCCCGCCGGGCTCAACTCCTTCCGCGCCGGACACAACCACGCCCGGGGACCGCGCGGCCTGACCGGGCCCTCCTCCCACCTGCGCAGCGAGAGCGGGGGCAAGGGCATGACCGAACTCGACGCCCGCGTCGGCGCCCTGTGCGAGTCCCTGGAGCGGCACTCCGGGATGTACGAGGGCGACGAGCCGACCGTACGGGCGAGCTGGCGCGAGGTCGCGGACCGGGCCGTCCACCCCGCCGCCTGCCAGCTGTACGACCCCCGCCAGGGCATGGAGCCCTTCGACGAGGACGCGCCCGTCGACTGGACGCCCGTCTGGTCGCTGACCCGCGGCGAGCACCGGCTGCTGCCCACCGCGCTGCTCTACTTCGACGCCCCGCGCACCGCGGGTCTCGGCCACGTCCGGGCCGACTCGAACGGCAACGCCGCCGGGAGCAGCCCCGAGGACGCGATCGTCCAGGGGTTCCTCGAACTCGTCGAGCGGGACGCGGTCGCCCTCTGGTGGTACAACCGCACCCGTCAGCCCGCCGTCGACCTCGACGCCTTCGACGAGCCCTGGATCGGCCGGATGCGGGAGCTGCACGCCTCGCTCGGCCGCGAGGTGTGGGTCCTCGACGTGACCGCCGACTTCGGCGTCCCGACGTTCGCCGCCGTCACGCGGCGCACCGACAAGGCCGCCGAGGACATCCTGTTCGGTTTCGGCGCGCACTTCGACCCGAAGGTCGCGCTGTGCCGCGCGCTCGCCGAGGCGAACCAGATGATGCCGGCCGTCGCCGAGGTCCGGGCCGACGGGACCGGATACGGCTGCCGGGACGAACAGCTGCTGCGCTGGTGGCAGTCGGCCACCACGGCGGCCCTCCCCTATCTGCTGCCGGATCCGCAGGCCCCGCTGCGCGGCCCCGCCGACTTCGCGTACGTACCGCGCACCGACCTCCGCGACGACATCGCCGCGATCGGGGCGGCGGTGCGCGAGCGCGGCATGGAGCTCCTCGTCCTGGACCAGACCCGCCCCGACGTCGGGCTCCCGGTGGTCAAGGTGATCGTGCCCGGGATGCGGCACTTCTGGGACCGCTTCGCCCCCGGCCGTCTCTACGACGTGCCCGTGAGCCTCGGCAGACTGGCCGCCCCGACGCCGTACGAAGATCTCAACCCGGTCCCCCTGTTCCTCTGAATGTCCCTCCGACCCCGGCTACTCCCCAGTACCTCCTGAAGATCGTGTGAACAGTCCAAGACGACGGAGGCGGCCGCCCGACGGCCGCCTCCGTCGTCGTTCGAATTCGGCCGTCCCACCCCCGCGCGGCGATCGAAAATAGCCAGTACGCTCCATCCCCGTCGTGCGAGTGCGCGCGTCGTCGTGCGCGTGCGCACGGAGTCCACGGAGTCCGCGGGGGTGGAACGAAGCTTGATCAGGATCCTGATCGCCGAAGACATGCGCATGCTGCGCCGTGCTCTGGTGGAACTGATTTCCCTGGAGCCCGACATCGAGGTCGTCGCCGAGCTGGAGAACGGCACCGATATCGTGCCGCGCGTCGAGGAGCTGAAGCCCGACGTGGCCGTCCTCGACATCGAACTGCCCGGTGTCGACGGCATCGCGGCGGCCGAGGCGCTGCACCGGCGGGGCGCGGGGGCCCGGGTGCTGATCCTCACCAGTCTGGGCCGGCCCGGCAATCTGCGCCGGGCCCTGGAGGCGCAGGTGCGCGGTTTCCTCCTGAAGGACGCGGAGCCCGGCCGGCTCGCCGAGGCGATCCGCGCCATCGCCAAGGGCGAGCGCGTCTTCGACCCGCAGCTGATGCTCGCCGCGCTCGGCGCCGCCGAGTCCCCGCTGACCCCGCGCGAGGCGGACGTCCTGCGGCTCGCGGCCGAGGGCGACGACGTCGACGAGATCGCCGGCGCGCTCTACCTCTCGTCCGGCACCGTCCGGAACTACCTCACCGCCGTCGTCTACAAACTCGGTGCCCGCAACCGGGTGGACGCCATCCGCATCGCGCAGACCTCCGGCTGGCTGTGATCCCTCCACCGGGACGGTGAAGGGAGGCCGTGCACCGGAGCCGTACACCGGGGGCCGTGCACCGGAGCCGTGCGCCGGAGGCCGTGCACCGGAGCCGTGCGCCGGAGGCCGTACACCGGAGCCGAACACCGGGGGCCGTGCACCGGAGCCGTGCACCCGGACCATGAATCCGTCATGGTGTGGCCGGGCACGGTTCATCCTCGGCCTGTTTCGGGCTCACTGGTCCACCGCCACGGCCGCGTGCGACGGTGGAACCCACGACGAGGAGGAGGCACCGATGAGGATCGACATGCTGGGCCCGTTCTCCGCGGCGATCGCCGGCGTACCGATCACCCCGAGTGCTCGGAAGCCCCGCCGGATCCTGGCGCTGCTCGCCCTCCACGCCGGTCAGGCCGTTCCGGTCTCCGCCGTCGTCGACGAGGTGTGGGGGGCGGCCGCCGCCCCCAAGGCGCACATCACGGTCCAGACGTACGTGCTCCAGCTCCGCAACTTCATCGGCCAGGCCCTCAAGGACCCGCGCGCCGCCCGGGACGTCCTCGTGACCCGGCCCGGCAGCTACGCCCTCCTCGTCGGCGAGGGCACGGTGGACGTCCACACGTACGACCGGCTGTGCGCCCAGGGGCAGTCGGCCTTCGAGACCGGCGACGACACGGCCGCGGCCGCCCGGTTCCGGGAGGCCCTCGCCCTGTGGAAGGGGCGCGCGCTCGACGGCGTCCAGGACGGTCCCGCCCTCGGCCTGGAGGCGATGCGCCTGGAGCAGAGCCGTACCGATGTGCTGGAGCGGTGCCTGACCGCCGAGTTGCGGCTCGGCGCCGGGGAGCGGCTGCTGCCCGAGCTGTCCGCCCTGGTCGAGGAGCACCCGCACCACGAGGCGCTGCACGGGCTGCTGATGACCGCTCTGGCGCGCTCCGGCCGGGTGTCCGGCGCGCTCGGCGTGTACGAGTCGGTCACGGCCCGCCTCGACGAGCGCTTCGGCCTGCTCCCCTCGCCCGACCTCCGGCGCCTCGGTCAGGAGCTGCGGGAGCGCGCCGGGCAGGCCTCTCACCACGCCTGACGTACGGACTCCAGCGTCCCCCTAACGAGGCTGGACCGCCTGGGGGTCCCCTGGTCGCAAGAGCGTGCGCGAGGAGCGCACGGCGCGGCCGAGGGGGAACCCATGCGTGTCCTGTTCACCGCGCGGCACTCCGTGTCGCACCTGCTCGCGATGACGGCCGCCGCACAGGCCTGCGCGTCCGCGGGCCACGAGGTCCGGACGGCAGGACCGCCCGGCGCCCCCCTCTCCGCGGCGCTGCGCGGCACGTCGCCGCCCGGCCGTGACTGGCACCCCGACCTGGTGGTGTCGGCGGAGGACGGCACGCCGGCCGGGGAGCGTCCTCATGCGCGGGTCGTGCGGTGGACGCCGCTCGACCACCGGAGCGCCGACGGACCGACGCCGGTCCGCATCGACCCCTGCCCGCCGGGGCTGCGCGGGGGCGCCGCGTCGGACGCCGAGCGGGACGCCCTGTCCGTACGCCAGCCCACCTGCCACGCCGGGCAGTTGCCGTACGAGCTGCGCGAGCCGAACCACCTGCTGCGGGTGTGTCTGCGCCCCGGTCCGCCCGGTTCCCCGCGGAGCTGGGAGCCCGAGCGGCTGCTCCGCGTCGCCCGGGCCGCGCTCGGCCTCGACGTCGAGGTGATCGTCCTCGTGCCCGCCGCCGAGCGGGCGCGGGTGACCGGCGTCCTGGGCTCCCTCGGCCGGTCCGGCGCCCAGCTCCGGTTCGCGGAACCGGAGCTGCTCGGCCCGGTCCTGGCCACCTGTGTGGCCGTCGCCCACGAGGGCGGCCCCGACGTGATCCTGGAGGCCGCGGCCCACGGCGTCACGCAGCTGGTGATCGCCGACACCCGCCCGGCGGGCGACCGGCTGGACCGGATCGGCGCCGGACGCCGGCTCGTCGCCGCCGAGGAGCCCCGGGAGACCGGGAGTTCCCTGCGGCTGCGCCGCCATCTCGCCGACCTCCTCTACGGCGGCCGGGCCCTGGCGACCGCCCAGCGGCTGCGCTCGGCGATCGCCGCCCTGCCCTCGCCGGAGGACTTCGCCGGGCATCTGGAGGACCTCGCCGCCCGATAGAGGGCGTCCGGCCCCACCCCGTACACCTGCCGTCCGGCCGGGCCCCGTACACCTGGCCCCAGGCCCGCCCCGCACACCAGCCATCCATCCGTCCGAGGGGCCCGCCCCTCCCCGCAGGAGGCCACCGCCATGAGCGCATCGACCCCGTTCCCGCTTCCGCCGCACCCGGCGGAGTCCACCGCCACGCCGGTCCGCCCCCTGCGGATCCTGAACGGCAACCCCACGCCGGAGGAGGTCGCCGCCGTGACCGCCGCCCTGCTCGCGACGCTGCACCGCGAGCCGCCCCGCCCGGCGGGCACCGGGACCGACAGCGCGGCGCGCTGGAGCAGGCCGCACAGCTCGCAGGCGGCGGGTTCCTGGCGCTCGGTGCCCCGGGGCCGCTGACCGCCCGGACAGCCGGACACCGCCGTCCGGCCCGGGGTGGCCGGATACGTGTACGCGCCGTACGGGACGCCCTCACCTCCCGTACGGCGCGGTGTCTACGGCCCCGGTGGCAGCGTCCGGCCCTCCCCGACCGCCAGCGGCCACAGGTCCGCCGGCGCGCGGCCGGTCTCCCGCCAGGCGGCGCGGGCCCGTTCGAGCGGGTCGAGCAGCGGCTCGCCCGACAGGGCGAACGTGCCCCAGTGCATCGTCGCCATCCGCGCGGCGCCCGCGTCGAGGCAGCCGCGCACGGCCTCCTCCGGGCTGACGTGCGCGTGCGAGAGCAGCGCGCGCGGCTCGTACGCGCCGATCGGCATCAGCGCCAGGTCGATGCCGGGGAAGGCCTCTCCGATCTCCCCGAAGTGCGGCCCGTACGCCGTGTCCCCGGCGAAGTAGACCCGGTGCCCGGGGCCGGACAGCACCCACCCCGACCAGAGCGTGCGGCACAGGTCGAAGGGGCCGCGGCGGCTCCAGTGGCGGGCCGGGACACAGCCGAACCGGACCCCGTCGAGCTCGGCCTCCTCCCACCAGTCCAGCTCGGTGACCCCGCCGAACCCGCGCTTCCTGAACCACCGTCCGAGCCCGGCGGGCACGAACACCGGTGTCGTCCGCGGCAGCCGGTCGATCGTGGGGGCGTCGAGGTGGTCGTAGTGGCTGTGGCTGATCACCACGGCGTCGACCGGCCCGACGGCGTCCCACTCCACTCCCGGCGGGGTGAGCCTGCGGCCCGCCCCGAGGATGGCGGAGGACCACACGGGGTCGGTGAGGACGGTGAGCCCGCCGATGCGTACGACATAGGTGGCGTGCCCCACCCAGGTAGCCGAGGTCCCGGCCGGATCGAAGCCGGACCCGCCGCTCCGCTCCGGGTGTACGGGGATGAGCGCGGCCTGCGACCGGTCGTCCGGCCGGAGCTTCCCCGCGACGACGGCGGCCAGCATGTCGCGGGGGCTCGGCAACGGATCGGCGAGCCGGTGCCGGTACCCATCGGCCCGGTCGCACCGCGCACCGACCGGCCGCCGTACGACCACGGGGTCAGCGCCCGGGTCCTGGTCCGGGGCGGTCGGCCGGACGCCGGTCATCCTGACACCGCCGCCTCCACCGGCTCCGCCGACTCCGCCCACTCCGCCGACTCCACGGGGCGGGCGCCCAGTGCGCGCAGGGCGGCCTTGTCGAGTTTGCCGTTGGGCAGTCGCGGCAGGGCGCCGACGCGGACCACGCGGTGCACCCGCTCGGTCTCGGGGCCGTCCGCCGCGGCGAGCCGCTCCTCCCACGCGTCCTCGGCCCCGTCCCGTGCCACCACGAACGCGGTGGTCAGGAGCGGGCCTTCGGTCCCGGGCGCGGGCATGCCCAGCACCGCGCACTCGCGGACGGCGGGGTGCGCCGCGAGGCGGCGCTCCACCCGGCCGGGCGAGACGAGCGCGCCCGCGTGGTGGTAGAGGTCGACGACCCTATCGAGGACGTACAGGTCGCCCTCGGGCGAGAGTCGGCCCGCGTCGCCCGTGGCGAACCAGCCGTCCGCCCCGGCGGCCGGCGCCACCGCGAGCCGCCCCAGGGCGTCCAGCGAGACGTAGCCGAGCGCGACGTGCGGGCCGGCGATCTCGATCTCGCCGAGCCCGCCGTCCGTCACCGGCTCGCGCGTGGTCAGGTCGACGATCCGGGTCGCGGCCTCCGGCAGGGCGGGGCCGACCGAGCCCTCGGGGGCGCCCTCGGCACCGGCGGAGTGGGCGAGGCCCGCCGTCTCCGTCAGCCCGTACCCCTGGACGAGGGGCGCGCCGAAGGACGTGCTCAGCCGGTCGGCCGTGGCGGGGGGCAGCGGGAGCCCGCCCGTGCCGACGAGCCGGACGTCCGGCAGGGCCAGGGCCCGTGGCTCGGGGTGTTCGGCGAGGCCGGCCAGCTGGAACGGCAGGGCGTAGAAGTGGGTGGCCCGCCGCTCCCGGGCCAGCCGGACCGCGCCGGCCGGGTCCCGGCCCGCCGCGAGGAGCTGGGTGGCGCCGGCCGTGACGGCGGCGTTGAGGTGCATCGGATGGTAGAGCGGCAGTGCGTTGAGCACGACGGCGTCCGCGCCGACGCCGTGCGCCGCGCCGATCTGCCGGGCGCCGGTGAGCAGGTTGCGGTGGGTCAGGGCGACGCCCTTGGGGCGGCCGGTGCTGCCGCTGGTGAACATGATCGCGGCGATGTCGTCGGGACCGGCCGGGACGCTCTCGTACGCTCCCGCCTCCGCGGTCCGGGGCAGCTCCTCGAAGGTCACCACGGCCCGCAGCGACGGCACCGCGGCGAGGGCCGGGCCCACCGCGTCCCGTACGTCCGCCGCGAGGACGACGGCCGCGGCCCCGACGGAGCCGAGGAGGCCCTGCCAGACGGGCGGCGGGAGGAAGGGGTTGACGGGCGCGACGATGTGACCGGCACGGGCCACCGCGTAGTAGACGGCGGGGAAGTCGGCTCCGAGGACCGAGGAGACCGCGACGACCTCGGGCCGTCCGGTGCCGAGCAGTCCGGCGAGGTGGGCGGCGATCGCGTCGACCCGCGCGTCCAGCTCCGCGTAGGTCAGGGCGGTGCCGGCGGCTTCCACGGCGAGGTGCCGCCCGGACCGGCGGGCTGCCTCGCGCGGCAGCGCGCCCAGCAGGCCCGGTGCTCCCTCCGAGAACTCACGACGCTGTACGACCACGACGGCTCCCCCATTCCCTTCACCCGGCAGATCCCGGCAGATCCCGGCAGATTCCGGCAGCCTCTCCAGCCGTCCTTGAGCGGCCGTCGAGCGACGGTGAACAAGGCCGGCCCGAGCGCCCGCCGAGCCGCCGGGACCAGCCTGCGTCCCCACGCCTTACGCACCCGACGCCCCGCGCCCTGCGCGCCCGTGCCCCGTGCCCCGCACCCCGTACCCCGCACCCCGTGCCCCGTGCCCCGTGCCCCGACCGAGGAGCCTTCGTGTCCGCTACCGCCGCCGCCCGCCGCCAGTCCCTCCTGGACTTCTACGCCCGCCAGATGCACGCCGCCGACGGCGACGACGTCGACGCGTACGCGGGCACGTTCACCGAGGACACCGTCTTCCGGAGCAACGCGCTGCCCGGCCCGGTCCAGGGCAGGGAGAGGATCCGCGAGGCGACCCGCAGGCTGGGCGAGGCGCGCCGCGCCGGCGGGGTCGTACGACGTCACCTGCTGGCCTCCCTCGCCGTGACCGAGCTGGCCGACGGGGCGCTGGCCACCCGCGGGTACGTGCTCCTGGTGGAGACGGCCCGGGAGGGCGCCCCGGAGGCGTACCTGAGCACGGTCATGGAGGACGAGGTGGTCGCGGAGGACGGCGGATGGCGGGTGCGCCGCCGCGACGTGCTGCGCGACGACCTCCCGCCGCTGGGCTGAACCGGCCCGACGGCGGACGAGGTGGGGGGGGGGGGCCCGCGCGGGGGGGGGGGCCCCCCCCCCCCGCCCCCGCCCCCCCCCCCCCCCCCCGGGCCGGGGGGTGGGTTTAAAAAAAAAAAAGCGGGCCACGGGGGGGGGGGGGGGGCCCCCCCCCTTGGGGGGGGCCTCCCCCCGCCCGGCGGGGGGGGGCGCCGGGCCCGGGGGGGGGGGGGGGGGGGGGCCCCCCCCCCCGCGCGGGCCCCCCCCCCGCACCTCGTCCCGCGACGCCGCCGCTCACTCCGGGACGTGGGCCACCGCCCGGGTCCAGCCCGCCCCGGCCCGGGCGATCTTGACGGGGAAGCAGCTGACGGTGAAGCCGAACGGGCGCGGCAGGGCCTCCAGGCCGGCGAGCCGCTCGATCTGGCAGTACTCGACCTCCCGGCCGGCGAAGTGCGCGGGCCACAGCACGTCGCGGTCGCCGGTCTCCTGGAAGGTCTTGATGATGTGCCCGAAGGGGGCGTCCAGGCTGAAGGCGTCGGTGCCGATCACGCGGATGCCCAGGTCGAGCAGGTACCGCACGGCCGAGCCGTCGAGCCCGGTGAAGTCGGTGAAGTAGCTCTGGGTGCCGACGCGGGCGGCGGCGCCGGTGTCGAGCAGCACGATGTCCAGCGGCTGCGGCTCGTACCCGGTCTCGGCCACCGCCTTGCGCAGCCGGTCGGCGCCGACGGTGCCGGTGCCCGCGTCCCGCAGGTCGAGGACGAAGGCCGGGCGGTGGAACCAGTCGAGCGGCATCTGGTCGATGGTGCGGGGCACCCCGTACGTGCCGCGCGACCCGTAGTGGGCGGGGGCGTCGACATGAGTGCCGGTGTGCGCGGTGAGGGTCAGGAAGTCGTTGGTGAGGAACTCGCCGTCGGGCAGCACCGAGGTGTCGAAGTCGACGCCGAAGACCCGCTTCATGCCCTCGGCCATGTGCCGGGCGCCTTCCTCGGCGGACATGATCGTGTGGGTCACGGTGTCCGGCTCCCAGAACTCGCCGTCCACCGGCGAGGACAGATCGATCAGAGGCATGGGCGTGCTCCTTGGCAGTCGGGGCGGGAGGCCGCGATCAGGCGCGGGCGGTCGCCATCGTCGGTGGCGGGCCTCGTACGTCCCTGGAGGATGTGTGAACCCCCCGCCGCCCTTCGGAACGCCTTCAGAACGCCTTCGGAACCCCTTCAGAAACGGCCGAGTCCTCTTCGAGCGGCCCCGGCGACCTTGGTGACGGCGGCACGGGGCCACCGCGTCCGCCGACCGTCCCATCACCGGAGGGAACACCATGCCGACCGTCACGTCCGACGCCCCGGTCACCGGAGCGCAGACCGAACTCCGCCACGAGGTCGAGGAGTTCTACGCCCGGCACTTCCAGGCCGGGGACGGGGGCGACGCGGTCGCCTGGGCCGAGGGCTTCGCCGTGGACGGCTCCTTCAGCTCCAACGCCCGCCCCGAGCCGGTGGTCTCGCGCGCCGTCATCCTGCCGGCGGTCACCGCGATGTTCGCGGCCCGTACGGCGGAGGGCGTGCAGCACCGGCACATGCTGACCCAGCTGACCGTCGAGCCGCGCGAGGACGGCACCGTGCTCACCCGCTCGTACGTCCTCGTGGTCTCGACGCCCCGCGAGGGCGGTCCTGCCCTGCTGGCCAGCACCCTCGTCACCGACGTACTGAACCGGGAGGACGGCGCGCTGCGCATCCTCTCCCGACACGTCGACCGCGACGACCTGCCGCCGACGTCCACGCTCTGACCACACCACCAGCACCACCAGCGCCACCCGTCCCGACTCCGCGCCCCGGTCTCATCCCCCGTGACCGGGGCACGGTCATGTCCGCGGGCGGCACGCACGGCGAAAGGGGCGGGGCCCGACCACCGGAAGGTGGCCGGGCCCCGCCCCTCTGCCTCGGTCGCCTCGTTCAGGCGGCGACGGGCACCGCCTCCGCGCCGTTGACCAGGGCGAGGAGGAGGGCCGGCGTCTCCGCCTCCGCCACGACGTCGTCGGGCAGGGCGACCCCGAGGTCGCGCTCGATCCGGCCGGTCGCCTGGAGCAGGGCCAGCGAGTCGTACCCGAGCTCCACGAAGGGGGTGTCGAGGATGTCGCCCCCCAGGTCCACGCCCTCCTCCTCGCCCGCGGACTCACGGAGGATCTGCAACAGGGTGTCAAGCGTCAGCCGGGCCATGGTGGAAGTCCCTTCCCTACAAGCTCTGTCGAGTCACTTACCAGAAGATTCTCAGCCGACTTCCTCGACAACCGATCGAGCGGATCTGAACACTCCGCATCCCCGGCGTTCCCCCTTTCCCGTGTGTCGCGCACCGCGAGACCCACGAGGTGGGTGCCGTCCAGCGGCAGCGCCGTGAACCGCCAGGCCGGGTCGGCGACGGGGGTGCCGTCGTCCCGGAGCAGCACGGCTTCTCCCCCACCCCCACCCTCCTCCGGGACGAATCCGAACGACGTGAAGGGCAGCAACCGCCCCTGGGCCAAGGCCTTGGTGTACGCCTCCTTGAGCACCCAGAGCCGCAGCAGCCGGGCGTCGCGCTCCGCCTCCGGCAGCCGGGCGAGCGCGTCTCGTTCGGCGGGTGCGCACATCCGGGGCTCCAGGCCCGTGCCGTACAGCCGCCGGCCCGCGCTCTCCACGTCGACGCCGACGCAGCCGAGGACGGTGACCGCGACGCACAGCACGTCACCGGTGTGGCTGAGGCTCAGCGCGACCCCGGGCCTGCCGCGCACGACGGGGCGGCCGGTGAGCCCGTAGGCCAGTTCGAGGCCGTCCGGCTCCACCCGCAGGGCCCGCGCCGCCGCGTACTTGAGCAGCAGCCGTCCGGCCGCGAACCGCTCGGCGTCGGCCCCGTGCCGGGCCTCGTACCGCGCCCGGTCGTCGCCGAGCAGCGCCCGCAGTCGCGAGGGGGCGGTCAGGGCGGGGTGCCACGGCGCCACCCGGGACCACACGACGGCGGTTCCGCACCGCGCCAGGTCCCCGGCGACCGGCCCCCACGGCCCGCGGGGACCGGGCACATGCCGGGGTACGGGTCCGGGTCCGGGTCCGGGTACGTGCCGGGGTGCGGGTATCGGCCCCCCGTCGCTCGCCGCGCTCATCCCGCGAGCACCCGGTCGTCGAGGTCGTAGCTGCGGGCCTCGGCGGCGCGGCGCAGGACCTCCTCGCAGAGGGCGGCCTCGACTCCGGGCGGGAGCGGCGGGGCGGCCCGGCCGAGGCGGCGCAGGATCCGGTGCAGGGCGACGGCGAGCCAGCCGGGGTCGGCGGCGCGGGCTTCCCCGGGGCTCTCCCGCCAGACGCCGAAGCCGGCGGCGGCGGCGAGCAGCAGGGCGTACCGGTCGGTGAGCGGGAACACCCGGGACGGGTAGGGGCCGGCCCCGAATCTCCCGAGACCGTCGCAGGCCTCCTGGAGGCGTACGGTCTCGGCGGCGAGCAGCCCGAGCTGGGCGCGGAGGGTCCGGAGCACGGGATCGCCGCCCGCGAGCCGTCGTTCGCCCGGTGCTTCGGCGAGCAGGGCGCAGAGCCCGTCGCGGCCGTCGGCGGCGGTGAACACGGCGGGGTCCAGCGGCAGCACGGGGCCCGGGCGGAAGAGCGCGGCGGGCGGCGGTGCCTCGCCGGTCCAGCGGCCGCTGCCGATCCAGCCCAGGTGCTGGGCCATGACGGTCTGGCAGACGACGTTGCCCACATGGCCGAAAGTGACCGTGGGGAAGTCCCGTACGTGCTTCTGGAGGATGGCGTAGGCGCCGTCCCGGGCGTGGAAGGCGCCGCCCAGGATCACGGAGAGGGCGTTGAGGTTCTCCTCGACCCCCGCCGGGACCAGGTACTTGGCGGCGGCGGCCAGGACCGGGGAGCCGCCCGGCAGCAGGTGCAGGGCACGGGCCGCCGTGCGGGCGAGGGCGTCGGCGAGCAGGAGGTCGGCGAAGGCGCCCGCGACGGCGGTCCGCGCGTACGAGACCTGGGGCAGCGGGCGGCTGAAGGGCCGCTGCTCCACGGCGTACAGGGCGGCGGTGCGCAGGGCGGTGTCGGAGACCCCGATGACCATGGAGGGGACGGCCGCGTGGATGAGCGGGAAGACGGAGAGGCTGTGGCGCACGCCGCCGCCCCAGCTGCCGAGCAGCGCGGTGCGGGGCAGCGGGCGCTCGGTGAACTCCAGGCTGCCGACGCGTAGTCCGCGCATGCCGGCGGCCCGGCGGGTCTCGCCGCGGCGCACGCGGGGGCCGGTGAGGTCGGCCGCGTCGAGCAGGAAGAGCGAATGCCCGCCGCCACCGCCGTCCTCGCCCTCACCATCTTCCTCGCCCTCGCCCTCGCCCTCGCCCTCGCCTTCGCCTTCGCCGGTGCGGGCGAAGGCCACGACCAGCCGGGCGTCCTGCGCGTTGTGGACGGCTCGCTTGCGGCCGTCGAGCAGATAGCCGTCCGGGGCGTGCCGGGCGTGCAGTTCGTCGCTGACGAAGTCGTTGCCGTGGGCGAACCGGTGGTACGCGATGGTGGCGCGGCCCCCGTCGAGGAGGACCTCGGCGGTCCTCGCCCGCTGGGTGTCGTCGCCGAAGGCCCAGACCGCGGTGGCGGCCATGAAGGAGGTGAGCGCGCTGCCCACGCCCAGTGCGGCGTCGCGGCGGAACAGGGCACGCAGGACGGGCCCGAGCTCGTCGGTGCCGCGCAGCCGGCCGCCGAGGGAGGCCGGCACGAACTCGGAGTTCAGACCGAGCCGGTCGTAGAGCGCGACGCCCGCCGGGGGCAGGACGCGCGCCTCGTCGGCGGCGAGCACCGCGGCCCAGCCGACGGGGTTGGCGGGATCGCGGGGATCACCGAGCGCGGCCTCGACGGCGTCGATCCGCGCCCCGACCGGGACCCCGACCGGGACGCCGACCGGCACCCTGGCCGAAGCCCCGGCCGGCACCCTGCCCGATGCCTCGGCCGGCACCCTGGCCGAAGCCCCGACCGGCACCCTGACCGATGCCTCGCCCGATGCCTCGGCCGACTCCCCGGCCGGACCCCGGCCCCAGCGCCCCGGGCCCATGGATCACGCCCGGGCGGCCTCGGCGTACGCCTTGGCGTGCCGAAGCGTGGTGGAGCTGTTCGTGCCGAGGGCGTGGCGCACCAGGGCCCGGGCCTCGGTGAGCGTCGCCGCCTCGCCGAGGGCCTGCCGGACGCCGGCCGGGTCCAGGGTCACGGTGTGCCAGGAGGTGGCCGTGACCTCGTCCCCGTGCTGGACGACGGTCCAGCGCCCGGTGTGGCCGGCCATGACCGGCGGCACCTTCAGCTGCTTGTAGACGAGCAGCCCCCGCTCGGGGAAGCTCACGCGGACGGATCGGGTGTGGTGGAGGGAGCCGTCGGGGCTGCGGGTGTCCATGTCGAGGACCTGGATGCCGCCGTCCTCCTCGGTGAAGCGGGTGGCGGCGACGTGCGGCAGTCGCTCGGGCCACTGGTCGGCCCGGTCGAGGAACGCGTACACGTCACGGGCGGAGCCCTGGATCCGCTCGCTGTCGCTGAAGGTGAACGTCAGCTCGCCGCCCTCGGCGGCCTCGGCGGTGTCCCGCAGGGCGGCCAGCTCCTTCACGCTGTTGGTCTCGACGGCCCTGGCCACCCACTCGGCGGCCTCGGGGTCGTCGTCCACGACGGCGTAGTCGTGCAGCAGGACGACCCGGCAGCCGCCGGCCGCGTCGGCCTCCACGCGCCACTCGCCGCCCATCGCGGCCACCGGCGCGGAGGAGACGACCTGGCGGAAGGCGATCGTGCGCGCGGTCCGGTCCAGGGTGCGCCGGGAGGCCCAGGAGCGGACCTCGCCGTTGGCGAAGGCCCAGATGCGCAGGGCCTGTTCGGTGCCGTCGTCCTGGGTCACCTCGGCGTACACGGTGGGCCCGAAGACCTGGGGCCATCGGGTCACGTCCGCCACCAGGGCGAAGACCTCCTCGGGCGGGGCTGCGACGACGGTCTCGTGCCGGGTGACGTGGATGGTGGGGGCGGTGGCGGTCAAGGCGGTCTTCCTTCCGGTGGCGAGGGCCGGCGCCACCGCGGGGGGGGGCGGCGCCGGGAAGAGACTGCGGGCGACGGCGGACGGCCGAGGCCGGCCAGGCCCGGCCGTGGCGGACGGGCACGGCCAGGTGCGGCCGTGGCGGGCGGGTCAGTAGTTGCCCAGGCCGCCGCAGACGTTGAGGGCCTGCGCGGTGATCGACGCGGCGGTGTCGGAGGCGAGGTAGCCGACGAGACCCGCGACCTCCTCCGGGGTGGAGTAGCGGCCGAGCGGGATCTTCGCCTGGAAGCGCTCCAGGACCTGCTCCTCGGTGGTGCCCCAGTGGTCGGCGTACCCCTGGCGCACCCGGCCCGCCATGGGCGTCTCGACGTAGCCGGGGCAGACCGCGTTGACGGTGATGCCGGCGCGGGCCTGGGCGAGCTCCAGGCCGAGGGCCTTGGAGAAGCCGACGACGCCGTGCTTGGAGGCGGAGTACGGGGCGGCGAGGACGACGCCCTGCTTGCCGCCGGTGGAGGCGATGCTGATGATCCGGCCGGCCTTGCGCTCCAGCATGCCGCCGGTGGTGAGCGCCTCGCGGGTCAGGCGGAAGACGGCGTTGAGATTGGTCTCGATGACGTCCTCCCACAGCTCGTCGGAGAGTTCGGCGGTGATGCCGCCGCCGCCCCGGCCCGCGTTGTTGACGAGGACGTGCAGGGGTCCGAAGCGGTCGACGGCGGCCCGGACGACGTCCTTGGCGTCCTGCTTGGAGGTGACGTCGGCGCGGACGCCGTCGGCCTCGTGGCCGGCGCTCCGCAGCTTGTCGACGACGGCGCGGACGTCGTCCTCGTTGCGGGAGCAGACGAAGACCGCGTGCCCCTGCTCGGCGAGGAGTTCGGCACAGGCGAGACCGATCCCGCTGGTGCCGCCGGTGATGAGGGCTACGCGGCGCCCGCTGTTGCTGTCCATCTCTGGTCCTCTCGCTGTCGCGTGGAAGGGGTGGTGGGGTCTACGAGGTCGGTGGGGGCGCGGTGCCCGAGCCGATGCCCGTGGTCCCGCAGCTTCCGGGCCACGGTGGCCAGTTGCCTGACGTCGAGCTGCGCGCCGGCCCGCACCGGGGAGAGGGGCACGACGGCCGATCCGTTCCGGGTGACGGCGGTATGGCGGCGGGCGAGCATGGAGAGCCCCTGCCCGGGACCTGCCTCGACCAGGAGGAAGGGGCCGCCGCCGACGGGTCCGTCCCCGCCGAGGAGGTGGTTGAGCGCCGGGCCGAAGAGGACGGTCCTGGCGGGCTGCATCGCCCAGAACCCCGGGTCGCTCAGCTGCGGTTCGGCCAGCGGGCGCGTGGTGTAACCGGAGACCACGACGGTCCGCGGCGCCTTGTAGGCGATCCGCTCGTACGCGGGGCGGGTGCTCGCGCAGGCCGCCTCGACGGAGGGGCTGTGGAAGCCGGTGGTGGCCTTGGCCCGCATCCAGGTCAGCGATCCGGCGTCCAGGGCGTCGGTGACGGCGGACAGGTGGGGCTCGGGGCCGGCGATCATCACCTGGGAGGGTGCGTTGACCGCGCCGACGACGACCTGCGACGTGAGCCAGGGCGTGATCAGCGCCGGACTGGCGGACACCGCGACCATCCCACCGCGCGGGGCGCCGGCGAGCGCCCGCACGCGGGCGTCGAGCGCGGTCACCGCGTCGGGCAGGTTCATGATCCCGGCGAGGACGGCGGCCGCGTACTCGCCCGCGCTGTGCCCGACGAGCGCGACGGGCCGGACGCCCCAGGAGGCGAGGAGCGTGCCGTAGGCGACGTCGAGGGCGAAGAGCAGGGGCTGCGCGCGGCGGACGTCGTCGATGTCGACGAGGGGCCGCTCGGCGAGCCAGTCGTCCCGCACCCGGCGCCCCTCGGCCCCGAGGAGCCCGAGGACCTCTTCGACGACCCGGGTGAAGACCGCTTCGGTGCCGTAGAGCCCGTGGGCCATACCGGGGTACTGGGAGCCCTGCCCCGGCAGCATGAGGATGACGGGGGTGGGGGCGGAGCCGCGCGGCGAGGCGACGGGGGCGGGGACGGGCGCGGCGCCATGCGCCGGAGACCCGGGCACGGCCACGGCCACGGCCCGGTCCACCGCAACGCCGCTGCCGCCGCCGCTGCCGCTGCTGCCACTGCCACTGCCACTGGGCGTAGCTCCGGCTGACGGGACCGCCCGGCCGGGCGCCGCCCCGTTCATCGCTCGCTCCCGCGCAGGAGGACGGCGCTGTTGAAGCCGCCGTGGCCGCGGGCGACGACCAGGGCCGTGCGCAGGCGGACCTCGCGGGCGGTGCCGGTGACCAGGTCGAGGCCGTACGAGGGGTCGGGGGCGTCGACGTACGGGGTCGGCGGGATCACGCCGTCGCGCAGCGCGAGCAGCGCGGTCGCCGTGTCGAGGGAACCGCCGCCGGCGAAGAGCCGGCCGGTGCCGGCCTTCGGCGCGGTGACGGGCACGCCGCGCGCGCCGAACACCGCCGCGAGCGCCTCGGCCTCGGCCCGGTCCTGCGCGGGTACGCCGGACGCGTCGGCGAAGACGACGTCCACGTCGGCGGGGTCGGTCCCGGCCTCCGCGAGGGCCGCGCGGATCGCCCGCTCCAGGCCGGGCGGCCGTCCGGAGCCGGGCTTCGGGTCGAGGGTGGCCGCGTACCCGGCGATCTCCCCGTACACCTGGTGGGCACCGCGGGCGCGGGCCGCTTCGGCCTCCTCGACGACGAGGAGCGCCCCGCCCTCGCCGGGCACGTAGCCGGACGCCTCGGCGGAGAACGGCAGGTAGGCGCGCTCCGGGTCGTCGACGCGGCTCAGCAGGCCGGTGGCGATCTGGGCGACCCAGCCCCAGGGGCAGAGCGCCCCGTCGACGCCGCCGGAGACGACGAGCCCGGTGCCGCGCCGCAGCTGCCGCCGGGCGTGGCCGAGCGCGTCGATGCCGCTCGCCTGGTCCGTCACCAGGACTCCGCTGGGGCCGCGCAGCCCGTGCCGGATGGATATCTGGCCGGTGTTGACGGCGTAGAACCAGGCGAAGGACTGGTAGGCGGAGACGTACTCCTTGCCCTTGCTCCACAGGTTCTGGAGCTCGCGGTGGCCGAACTCGACGCCGCCGCCGGAGGCGCCGGTGATGACGCCCATGCCGTACTCGTCGAGCGCGGCGGTGTCGACGGCCGCGTCGGCGAGCGCCTCGTCGGCGGCCTTCAGGGCGAGCCGGGTCATGTGGTCGGTCTGCGGGATGAGCCTGCTGGGCAGGTGCTCGGCGGCGTCGAAGCCGTCGACCTCGCCGGCGATCCGGGTGGGGTACTGGGTGGCGTCGAAGCGGGTGAGGGGTCCGAGACCGCCCCGCCCGTCGAGCGCGGCCTTCCAGTAGGCCTCGGCGCCCAGGCCGTTGGGCGCGGTGACGCCGATGCCGGTCACTACCGCGGTCACGGGTTCCTCCTGTCGGGGTCGGCGAGGACCATCGCGGTCTGGAAGCCGCCGAAGCCGCTGCCGACGCTCAGGACGACGTCGGTGCGGTGGTCGCGCGCGGTCAACGGCACGTAGTCCAGGTCGCAGTCGGGGTCGGGGGTGTGGAGGTTGGCGGTCGGCGGCACCACGTCGTGCTCGATGGCGAGCGCGCAGGCCGCGATCTCCAGGGCGCCGATGGCGCCGAGCGAGTGCCCGATCATCGACTTGATGGAGCTGACGGGTACGTCGTAGGCGTGGGCGCCGAGGCTCCGCTTGAAGGCGGCGGTCTCGTGGCGGTCGTTCATCTTGGTGCTGGAGCCGTGCGCGTTGACGTAGTCGACGGCGTCCGGGGAGATCCGGGCCTCGCCGAGGGCGCGGTCGATGGCCTCGGCCATCTCCCGTCCGTCGGGCTTGAGTCCGGTCATGTGGTACGCGTTGCAGCGCGAGGCGTAGCCGGCGATCTCGGCGTAGATGTGGGCGTTCCTGCGCCGGGCGCTCTCCAGCTCCTCCAGGACGAGGACGGCGGCGCCCTCGCCGAGCACGAGACCGTTCCGCGTGAGGTCGAAGGGCCGGGAGGCGGCGCCGGGCTCGTCGTTGCGCGGGGTGGTGGCGTGGATGGCGTCGAAGCAGGCGGAGGTGATCGGGGAGATCGGGGCCTCCGTCGCTCCGGCGATCATCACGTCGGCGCTGCCCTCGCGGATGAGTTCGGCCGCGTGGCCGAGGGCGTCGAGGCCGGAGGTGCAGCCGGTGGAAACGACGGCGGAGGGGCCTTCGGCGCCGGCCTGCCAGGCGAGTTCGGCGACCATGGAGCTGGGCACGAAGTGGCGGTAGAGGTCGGCGACCGCGTACTCGTGGTCGACCTCCCACTTCCGTCCGCCGTCGCTGACGACGACGTACTCGCGCTCCAGGCTGGTGGTGCAGCCGACCGCGTTGCCGAGGGTGGAGCCGATCCGGCCGGGGTCGTGGGCGGAGAGGTCGAGCCCGCTGTCGGCGAGCGCCTCCCGCGCGCTGACGACGGCGAACTGGGCGGCCCGGTCGAGGCGGCGGATCTCCTGGGGGCCGAGCCCGGCGGCGCGCGGGTCGAAGTCGACCTCGGCGGCGAGCCGGGAGCGGAACGGCGAGGCGTCGAAGTGGGTGATGGTGCGGGTGGCGGAGCGGCCGGCGGTCAGCAGCTCCCAGTAGGCCTTGACGCCCACGCCGCCCGGGGCGACGGCCCCGATGCCGGTGATGACGACTCTGCGGGTCACGGGCGCACCCCCGCGCGGCTGCGGAGCGCCTCGGCGGCTCCTCGTACGACGCGTACGACTCGGGTCACTTCTCTTGTCCTTCCACGTGGACGGATACGGGCGGGGCAGCGGCGGAGACAGCCGGCGGCACGGACGGGGCGGCGGCGGAGACAGCCGGCGGCACGGACGGGGCGGCGGCGGAGACAGCCGGCGGCACCGGCGGGGTGTCGATGACACGGACGACGGCGCAGGACCAGGTGAAGCCGGCCCCGATGCCGGCGAGCAGGACGTGCTCGCCGGGCCGGAGCGCGCCCGTGGCGGCGAGGTGCGCGAGGGCCGCGAACTGGTCGGCGGCGCCCAGGTGGCCGACCGTGCGGCCCCAGTCGAAGACGGTGCGCTCCTCGGGGATGCCGAAGGGCTGGAAGAAGGCGGCGTCCAGGCGGCGCCACCCCAGGTTCGGCAGGACGAAGCGGTCGATCCGGTCCAGGGTCACGTCGGCCTCGGCGAGCGCCCGCTTGAGGGCGGCGCGCTGTCCGGCGGCGACGCGGGCGACGGTGAACGACATGCCCGCCCCGCCGACGTAGGCCCGCTTGTGGCGTTCCATGTCGACGACGGGGTGCCGGCCGAACGGCGCCGTGCCGAACGGGTCGTCGCCCCGGTGCATGCCCTCCAGGTCGGAGTCGGCGACGGTGGCGAGGCTCAGCAACCGGGCGAACCCGGCGCGCCGGGAGAGGACGAGGGCGGCCCCGGCGTCGCCGTAGAGGGTGCCCGGGTCCGAGCGCCACCGGTCGAAGGCGGGTTCGCAGAACCGGTCTCCGGCCGTGAGCAGCGCCGCCGACCTGGTGTCGCCGCCGAGCAGGTATCCGGCGGCCAGGTCGAGCGCGGCCATGCCGCCGTTGGACATCTGCCGCACCTCCAGGGCGGGGCCCTCGCCGCACGGCACCTCGCGCTGGATGTACGAGGCGGGCGGCCACAGGTCGTGGCCCTGGTAGTGCACGGTGGCGTGCAGCAGCAGGTCGATGTCCGCGGGGCCGAGCCCGGCGTGGGCCATGGCCCGGCGGCCGGCCGTGACGGCGAGCACCGGTCCGGGCTCGGACGCGGACACCGCGACGCTGTCCATCCGCATCTGCCGGGCGGTGCGCTCGTCGATCCGCCCTTCGGCGACGGCGTCGCGCACCCGGCGGGTTGCCGGGACGCTGCTGCCGACCCCGGCGATGAAGACGTCGCGTTCGTACCTCAACTGGGTCCCTCCACAGGGATGCTCGGGCTGTGTACGGGGGCGGTCGGTCAGCCCCGCGCGCCCACCGGCTCCTTGGCGGGGGTCTCCGCACCGGGAACCGCGGTCCTGGCCTCGGTCACGCCCTGACCACCGGAGGTCACCCCCTCCTTGCGTCCGTCGAGCCAGAGCGACCAGACGGCCGCGCAGGCGACGGCCGCCGCGCCGATCCAGAGGGCGGTGACCATGCCGTCGACGAAGGTGTGCGCGTCGGTGTAGCCGCCGTGGGAGGCGAAGACCGCGGCGAGCACGGCCACTCCGAAGACGCCGCCGAGCTCCCGGATGGTGTTGTTGACGCCGGAGGCGATGCCCTCCTCCTCACGGCGTACCGCGCCGAGCGCCAGGTTGGCGGCGGGCCCGAAGTACAGCCCCATGCCGAGGCCGTTAAGCACGAAGCCGGGGAGCAGCGTCAGGAACCCGGAGGTCTCGGTGACGGTGGCGGCGAGGAGGGCGAGGCCCGCGGCCTGGAGCACCATGCCGGCGATCACGATCGGCCGGCCGCCGATCTTGTCGGAGAGGATGCCGCCGATGGGCGCGGCGATGAGCGTCATGCCGGTCCAGGCGAGCAGCCGGACGCCGGCGCCGAGCGGCGAGGCGCCCTGGACGGTCTGCACGTACTGGGTGACCAGGAAGATCGAGCCGAACATGCCGAAGTACATGAGGAGCGAGACGCCGTTGATGGCGTTGAAGCCGCGGTTGCGGAAGAGGGCGAGCGGCATCATCGGGTACGGGGTACGGCTCTCCCACACCAGGAAGGCGACAAGGGCGAGGACGCCGACGGCGAAGCTCCCGAGGACCCGCAGGCTGGTCCACCCGGCGGCGTTGCCCTCGACGAGGCCGAAGACGAGGCCGAGCATGCCGACGCTGGCGAGGACGGTGCCGGCCAGGTCGAGCGGCTTGCGCTCGCCGTGGCTCTCGGCGAGCCAGCCGGGCGCGAGGGCGAGCAGGGCGATGCCGATCGGCACATTGATCCAGAAGATCCACTGCCAGGACAGGTAGTTGATGACCACACCGCCGACGACGGGCCCGAGCGCGACCGCGAGTCCGCCGACCGCGCCCCAGATGCCGAGCGCGGCTCCGCGCTTCTCCGGCGGGTACGCGGCCGAGAGGAGGGTCAGCGTGAGGGGCAGGACGATCGCGGCGCCGATGCCCTGCACACCGCGTCCGGCGATGAGCAGTCCCATGCCGGGGGCGAGCGCGGACATCACGGAGCCGGCGGTGAAGACGGCGATGCCGAGGGTGAAGAGCCGCTTGCGCCCGAACCGGTCGGCGACGACGGCGGCGGACAGCAGGAGCACGGCGAAGACCAGGGTGAAGGAGTTGACCGTCCACTCCAGGGCGCTGAGGCTCGCGTTCAGGCTGTCCCGGAGCTCGGGAAGCGCGGTGGTGACGACCAGGTTGTCCAGGGACACCATGAACACGGCGACCGCGGCGACGGCGGCGGTCCGTCCCGGATGGCCGTGTGTCACCTCGGCCCCGATGGGCGGTACGTCGATGGAGGCCATCGTGGGAACCCTCTCCTTCTTCACAACGTCGACTGCTGCCGTGAAGAAGGTCGCCCCGGGCGATAGCGCACCACTGGAGACCTTCTGAAGCGTGCCGGGGCGTGGTCCGGAGGCGGGTCCCTCATGGGGGAAGCACACGAAACGGCCCCGCCCCCGGAGTGCACGAGAGCCGCCGCTCCGGTCCCCCGGGGCGGGGAATCAGAGGGGCGGCTCCGGTGCGGATCCCGACGACGTGACGGGGCTCAGCCGGCGAACCCCGGGACCACCAGGCCGGATTCGTACGCGATCACCACCGCGTGGGTCCGGTTCTGTGCGCCGAGCTTGGTCAGCACGTTCCCGACGTGCGTCTTCACCGTCTCCAGGCTCACCGTGAGCGACTCCGCGATCTCCGGGTTGGACAGGCCGGTGGCCATCAGCCGCAGCACTCCTTCCTCCCGCCCCGTCAGCGCCGCCCTCGGCAGGGCCTCGGCGGAGTGCAGCGGTCGGGGTGCGACCATCCGGCGCAGGGTCGTCGGGAAGAGGATCGCCTCCCCCGCCGCCACCACCCGCACCGCCTCCGCGATCTGCCGGACCGGAAGCCGCTTCAGCACGAACCCGCTGGCGCCCGCGCTGAGCGCGGCGGTGACGTGGTCGTCGTTCTCGAAGGTGGTGATCACCACGACCTTCGGCGGTTCGGCCGACCCGGCGAGGAGGTGCCGGGTGGCCTCGATCCCGTCGCGGCGCGGCATCCGTACGTCCATCAGGACCACGTCCGGACGCAGCCGCCGTGCCTGTTCGACCGCCTCGACGCCGTCGGCGGCCTCGCCGACCACCGTGAGCCCCGGCTGTGCCGCGAGCAAGGTGCGCAGACCGCTGCGGGTCACCTCGTCGTCGTCCGCGATCAGGAGGGTGACGGGTGTGCCGCCGGTGCCGGTCATGGCGACAACCGTACGGGGAGCCGGACGGCCAACCGCCAGTGCCGCGGCCCGTCCGGGCCCGCGTCGATCTCGCCGTGCAGCAGTCGCACGCGCTCGGCGAGGCCGGGCAGGCCGTGCCCGGACGTGGGGAAGGCGCCCCGCCCCGTGCTCGTACGCGGCCCGTCCCCGGTCCGGTTGACCACACCGAGCTCCAGCCGGTCCGGCGCGGCCGCCACGCGGACCTCGATCGGACCGCCCGCTCCGTGCCGCATCGCGTTCGTCAGCCCCTCCTGCAGGATCCGGTAGGCCGCGCGGGAGAGCGTCCCCCGCACCTGCGCCGGGTCCCCCGACAGCTCCAGCTCCACCACCGCGCCCGTGTGCCGCAACCGGTCGAGCAGCTCGGGCAGATCGGCCAGGGTGCGGGTCGGCGCCGTCTCGGCCTCTCGTTCGCGCAGGACGCCGAGCACGTAGTCCAGGTCCTCCAGCGCGGCCCGGGACGCCTCCTCGATGCTGCGCAGGGCGGCCCGCGCCGCCACCGGGTCGGCGGAGAGCATCTCGCCGGCCACCGCCGCCTGGATCGTGGTCGTCGTGAGCGTGTGCCCGATCGAGTCGTGCAGTTCGTGGGCCAGTCGGTTGCGTTCGGCCAGCCGCAGTTCCCGCTCGGCCGCCAGCGCGAGCCGCTCGGCCGAGGACGGCCCGAGCAGCCGGGGCGCCGACCAGCGCAGGACCTTCGTCACCACCACGCACACGCTCGCCGCGAGCAGCAGGCAGCCGAGCGCGACCGCCCAGCTCTGCCAGCCGCCCTCCACCCGTACCGTCCGGCCGAACAGGCTCAGCCCCACCTCGGCGTCGAGCCAACCCCCCGGAAGGGTCAGGCCCGCGAAGAGCAGCACGCCGCTCGCCAGTGCTCCCGTCCATCCGAGCGCCACGTGCAGCAGCAGCCAGAGAGGAGTCCGCCAGCGGTCGACGCGGGACGGCACGGCGGCAGCCGGCCCGTCGCCGGGCCGGCTCGTGGGCGTGCGTACGGCGACAGGCTCGGGCAACGACACCCTCAGCAGCCGTCGGGCGGACACGACCAGCACCCGCCGCGTGGTGCGCGCGAGACCGACCAGGCCGATCAGTGCCGCCCAGCCGAGCAGGACCACGACGATCTGCACGCCCTCGGGAGCGGAGCGCCACGCCAGCGCCGGCAGCAGCGCGAAGGACAGCAGGGGAAGGCTCGCCAGAACGGCGCCGTAGGCGAACAGCGCGCCCGAGTACGTGGAGCGGCGCAGCAGCGGCCGAAGTCCCTTGATCATGATCGACCAGTATGTACGGGCGGCTCACGCGCGGCCTCCCCCGATCGGGGGAGCACGTTCTCCCGCTTTCCCGCGATGCGCGCCGGAGCCCGGGAATCCATGATCGTGCCCTGCCCGGTCGACGGGCGGCCCATCCGACAGCACCCCACGATTCCCCTGGAGTTGACTCATGCGTGAGCAGACCTGGCACGGGCCCCGTACCTCCACGACGCGGCGCCGCGGAGTGCTGGCGGCCGCGGCCGCGGTGGCCGTCGCCGTCATGGCCACGGGCGCCCTGGCGCCGCCCACGGCATCCGCCGCCGCCCGGCCGGACACCGTCCAGCAGGGCCTGAACGGTCTGGTGCGCGACGGCCAACCCGCCGCGCTGGCGACCGTCCAGGGCCCTGACGGCCGTACCCGTACCTACACCGCGGGCGTCGGCGACCTCGCCACCGGTGCGCAGGTGCCGAGGGACGGCCAGGTGCGGGCCGGCAGCAACACCAAGACGTTCGTCGCGGTCGTCGTGCTGCAACTGGTCGGCGAGGGGAAGATCGCCCTCGACGCCTCCGTCGACACCTACCTCCCGGGCCTCGTGCGCGGGAAGGGCAACGACGGCCGCCGCATCACCGTCCGTCAGCTCCTGCAGCACACCAGCGGGCTTCCCGAGTACGGGGCGCACATCAGCGACGACGAGATCGCGCACCGGTACTTCGAGCCTCGCGACCTCGTCGACATCGCCCTCAAGTACAAGGCCGAGTTCCGGCCCGGGACGAAGTGGAGCTACAGCAACACGAACTACGTCCTGGCCGGCCTCATCGTCCAGAAGGTCACCGGCCGCCCCCTCGCCGAGGAGATCGACCGGCGCGTCGTCCGGCACATCGGGCTGCGCCACACCTACTTCCCCGCCCCCGGCGACAGGACCATCAGGGAACCCCACCCGAAGGGCTACCGCGTGATGCCGGCGGGCGAGCCGCTGCGCGAGTACACCGAGATCGACCCGTCGGCAGGCTGGGCGGCGGGCCAGATGATCTCCACCAACTCCGACCTCAACCGCTTCTTCACCGCGCTCCTCGACGGCGACCTCCTCCCGGCCGCCCAGCTCGCCCAGATGCGCACCACCGTCCCGGTCGGCGACACCGGCGCCCACTACGGCCTGGGCCTCATGAGCAGGAAGCTGTCGTGCGGCGGCGTCTACTGGGGCCACGGCGGCGACATCGTGGGATACGAGACCCGCGGCGGAGCGACCGACGACGGCTACGCCGCGAACATCGCGGTGACGAGCATCCCGGCCGACATCTCGGGCACGAGGCGCGTCGAAACCGTCGTGGACACGGCCCTCTGCCGCCGCTGACACCGGCTCGCGCCGGGAGTCGACTCGCCGGTGACCGGCACACGAGAAGGGCCCCTGACCAGGCATCAACCTGATCAGGGGCTCTCCCCACGTGGGCCGACAGACGAGTCGGGCTGTACGCCGGGTTCTGTGCCCCGGGACCTCGCGGTCGTCGGGGCGACGGCCATCCATCTAGGACCGGCGTTGCCGCCGGCCTCCTGCGGTCTACCCGCGGACTCGGGCGAGCAGCCCTCGAACATCCGCGCAGGGACACCGGAGTGTCCCGTCTTGACCTTGCTCCGAGTGGGGTTTACCTAGCCGCCTGAGTCACCTCAGGCGCTGGTGGTCTCTTACACCACCGTTTCACCCTTACCGAGGACCGAGGTCCCCGGCGGTCTGTTTTCTGTGGCACTGTCCCGCGGGTCACCCCGGGTGGCCGTTAGCCACCACCCTGCTCTGTGGAGCCCGGACGTTCCTCGGGAAGATCCGAGGATCTCCACGCGGCCGCCCGCCCGGCTCGTCTGCCGTGCCGACCATGCTACCCGCCGATTCAGAGGAAGTCGGCCGTCTCCAGGTCGAAGCCGAAGGGCTCGGGCAGCGCAAGCCTCTTGCCGAAGGCCACCATGTGCGACTCCTGGTAGTCGCCACCTTCGGGTTCTCTGAAGAGGGTCAGGCATGAGGTGTCCCGGTCCACCAGAAGGTAGAACGGAATACCTCCCCGGGCGTAGCAGCGGCGTTTGGTCTCACGGTCCGCCTGCGGGCGCGTCGAAGTGACCTCGAGCACCATCGCGACGCCGTCGCAGGGCATCCAGGAGTCGGCAGTCCGGTACAGACGCAGTTCTCGCGGCGCGAAGGTGCCAGCGCCAGGAAGCCCTCCAGCAGGAACTCCGCCTGCGTGAGCGGTTCGTGCGGCATGGCAGTCATGTCGTGATCGTCGGACATCGAGGCACCCGCCGTCCCTGTGATCGAGGTCGTTCCCCCGATCGTGACACATGATCCGGACGGCACGGCGGACCACCGCTTGACCTTGCCGCAGCGTCAGGGTTTCTACTGATCGCATGCGTATCGGCGAGATCGCCGCGCTCGTCGGGGTCACCCCGCGGGCCGTGCGGCACTACCACCAGTCGGGGCTGCTGCCCGAGCCCGCGCGGCGGGCCAACGGATACCGGGAGTACGGGATCCGGGACGCCGTGCTGCTCGCCCGGATCCGGCGGCTGACCGAGCTGGGGCTCGGCCTCGACGAGGTGCGCGGGGTGCTCGCGGACGACGAGGGGCGCGGACTCGTGGAGGTGCTCCGGGAGCTGGAGGAGGACCTCGCCCGGCAGGAGGCGGTCATCCGGGAGCGGCGGGAGCGGCTCGCCGCGCTGCTCGACCGGGCGCGGGACGGGCTGCTGCCCGCCGACGGGCCCGTGTCGGCTGAGCTCGGCGAGCTCCTTGCGGGCCTCGGCCCGGTGTCCGACTCGCCCATGGCGGCGAAGGACCGCGAGATCCTCGCCCTGCTCGACACCGTCGTCCCGGAGGAGGAGCGGGCCCGGCTGATCGGCCTGCTGCGCGGGACGGCCGAGTACGCGCACGAGGTGTACGCGCGACTCGACGCCCTCGCCGGGGCGGAGCCCGACGACCCGCGGGTGGCCGAGGCCGCCCACGTGCTCGCCGCCTGTCTGCCGGACGAGGCGGGGGTGGAGCTGCCCGCCGAGGGGGCGGGCGGGCTCGCGGACGTCTTCTTCGGCGACCTGGCCCCCGCCCAGGCCGCCGCCGTCCGCCTGGCGCTGCGGCTCGTGCAGGAGCGACAGGACCCGCAGGAGGGTGACCGATGACCAGCGACGCACGTGAGCGTGCCGGGATCATCCGCATCCTGCGGCTCGTCGCCTACACCGCGCTCCCCGCCGAGCTCGTCCTCGCCGTCTGCCTCGTCGGCGGGGTGCGGATACCCGGCGCCGTCCTCGCCGTCGCCGAGCTCCTGGTCGTCGTCCTCCTGGTCACCGAGGGGCTCGTCTACCTGCGGCTGCGGCGGCGCGGGCTCTCCGCCCGGGAGGCCGTGGCGGAGCTCGTGCCCGAGGCCGTGCTCCGGCTCGTCGGCCACGAGCTGCGGCTGATGACGAGCCTCGTGCGGTGGGTCGCGCGGCGGCCGCACGGCGTCGGCGGCGCGGACGGCGTCTTCCCGCACGCCCGTGACCAGGCCGCCCTGTTCTACGGCTTCGCGTTCGTCTGCCTGGTCGAGACGGTCGGCATGTCGTACCTGCTCGCCGACTGGCCCGTCGTCCACGCGGTCGTCCTCGTCCTCGACGTCTACACCGTGCTGTTCGTCCTGGGGCTGCACGCGGCCTCCGTGACCCGGCCGCACGTGCTGAGCGGTGACGTCCTGCGGCTGCGGCAGGCGGCCCACGTCGACGTACCCGTACCGCTCGGTCTGATCGCCTCCGTCCGCCGCGAGTCGCTGTTCTCGCACGAGAAGACCGACGGCGAACTGAATCTCGCCGTCGGCGCCCAGACCTCCGTCACGATCGAGCTGACCGAGCCGGTCGACGCGCCCCGGCTGCTCGGCGCGCCCCGGCCCGTACGGATCGTGCGGGTCCACGCCGACGACCCGAAGGCCCTGACCGACGCCCTCACGCGGGCGCGAACAGCACCTTCGCCGACCCCGGGTCCGCCTCCGCCAGCCTGACCCGCAGCCACTCCCCCAGCGGCAGCCGGGAGCCGCCGCCCTCGATCCGGGCGACGACCGCCGGGTCCTCCAGGTGGACGGTGCCGACGGCCGGTTCGCGTTCCTTCACGTCGATCACGTACGCGTCGAAGACCTCGCCGATCCGTTCCTTCAGGAGCGCCGCCTCGACGATGTCGACGCTCTCGCGCTCGACGGTGTTGGCGCGGCGCGTGCCCGCCGCCATCTCGTCGGGGAGCGCGGGCAGCGCGGCCCGTACCCACTCGGGCGGCTCGTTCCCCGCGACCGCCGCCAGGCACAGCTCGCCCGCGTACCGGTCGACGAGTCTGCGCAGCGGGGCGGTGCAGTGCGTGTACTCGTCGGCGACGGCGGCGTGCACGGCCGGGGTGGGGATGTGGCCGTCGGTGAAGACGGTGTACCCGGCGCCGCGCAGGAGGGTCGTGCACTCCTGGAGGAAGGCGGCGTGGCGCGTGTTCGTGGGGTCGACGGAGCGGACGACGTCCGCGTACGAGACGTGGTGCGGCCAGTCGACGCCGAGGGCCCGCGCGGAGCGGCGCAGCCGGGCGACCGCGCCGTCGGGGGCCGTGGGCAGGGTGCGGAGGATGCCGGTGCCTGCGGCGGTCATGAGGTCGGCGGCGGCCATGCCGGTGAGCAGGGAGATCTGGGCGTTCCAGCCGTCTGCGGGGAGCGGCGCCCGGTAGGCGAGGGAGTAGGTGTGGTCGGTCTCGACGATCTCCTGCTCGGGGACGCTGAGGGAGATGCCGCCGCGCTCGCCTTCGAGGGCCTCGCGGAGCCGTCCGATCTCGCGGAGGAGGGCGAGGGGTTCCTCGGCCGTGCCGGCGTTGATCTGCCGCTGCACGCCCGCGTAGTCGAGCTTGGCGCGGCTGCGGACGAGGGCGCGGCGCACGTCGGTGGCGACCCTGCGCCCCTCGGCGTCGAGGTCGATGCGCCAGAGCAGCGCGGGGCGGGGTTCGCCGGGGAGGAGGCTGGCGGCGCCTTCGGAGAGGACGGCGGGGTGGAGGGGGACCTTGCCGTCGGGGAAGTAGAGGGTGAGGACCCGCCGGTGGGCCTCGGCGTCGAGCGCGGAGCCGGGTGCGACGAAGGCGGCGACGTCGGCGATGGCGTAGTGGACGCGGTAGCCGCCGTCGGCCCGCCGGGTCAGGTGCATGGCCTGGTCGAGGTCGGTGGAGGTCGGCGGGTCGATCGTGAGGAACGGCAGGTCGGTGGCGTCGTACGCGGGGAGCCGGGGGGCCTTCGCGGCGGCCTCGGCCTCGGCCAGGACGGCGGGCGGGAAGGCCTCGGGGATCGCGAGCTCGGTACGGAGTGCGCGCAGGGCGGCCCGCAGCGGAGCCTCGGCTGCGCCGGTCACGTGGATGTGGCGGCGTGGCATGGACCGAGCCTATGGCTCGGGGTGGGGCCCGGCACCTCGTACGCTGGACGGCCGGGGCCGCACCCCCACCCCCGTCCGTACGAAGGAGAACCACCGTGCTCGTGCTGTTGCCGCCCTCCGAAGGCAAGGCCTCCTCGGGGCGCGGGGCGCCGCTCAAGCCGGAGTCGCTGTCCCTGCCGGGGCTCGCGGAGGCGCGGGCCGCGGTCCTGGACGAGCTGGTCGAGCTGTGCGCGGCCGACGAGGAGAAGGCGCGGGAGGTCCTCGGGCTGAGCGAGGGGCTGCGCGGCGAGGTCGCGAAGAACGTCGAGCTGCGGACGGCGGGCGCGCGCCCCGCGGGCGAGGTCTACACGGGCGTCCTGTACGACGCGCTGGGTCTGGCGACCCTGGACGCGGCGGCCCGGAAGCGCGCGGGGCGGTCCCTGCTCGTCTTCTCGGGGCTGTGGGGCGCGGTGCGGGTGACCGACCGGATTCCGTCGTACCGCTGCTCGATGGGGGTCAAGCTGCCGGGTCTTGGCGCGCTGGGCGCGCACTGGCGGGGCGCGATGGCGTCCGTGCTGCCGGAGGCGGCCGGGGACGGGCTCGTCCTGGACCTGCGCTCGTCGGCGTACGCGTCGGCGTGGAAGCCGAAGGGCGAGGTGGCGGCGCGGACCGCGACCGTGCGGGTGCTGCACGCGCCGACCCGGAAGGTGGTCAGCCACTTCAACAAGGCGACGAAGGGCCGGATCGTGCGGAGCCTCCTGGAGGCGGGCGCGGAGCCGGGTTCGCCGGAGGAGCTGGCCGTGGCGCTGCGGGATCTGCGGTACGTGGTGGAGGAGGGCGGCAAGGCGGGTGCCCTTGACGTCCTGGTGGACGAGATCCACTAGACGCTGTTGCACCCTGCGCAACGTTCGTTGCGCGTCACGCTCGCCATGGGCACGATGAGGCCCATGACGAGCGTGTTCGACCTTGCCCCGGAGGCCGCGGAAGCCTCTTCCGTCCCCGTCGTCGCGGCCGTCCCTGTCGTCACGGCCGTCCCTGTCGTCGCGGCCGTCCCCGTCGTCCCCGTCGTGGTGATCGAGGACGCCGCCGACGCCGTCCCCTTGGCCCGCGCCCTCGTCGCCGGCGGGCTGCCGCTGATCGAGGTCACCCTCCGCACCCCCGCCGCGCTCGACGCCCTCCGGGCGATCGCGGCCGAGGTGCCGGAGGCGGTCGTCGGCGCGGGCACGGTCGTCTCCCCGGCCGGGGTCGCGGACGCGGTCGGCGCCGGGGCCCGGTTCCTGGTGAGCCCCGGGTGGACCGAGCGGCTCCTGGACGCGCTGCGGGAGTCGGGCGTGCCCTTCCTGCCAGGCGTCTCGACGGCCTCGGAGGTCGTGGCGCTGCTCGAACGCGGGGTGGAGGACATGAAGTTCTTCCCGGCGGAGGCGGCGGGCGGCGTCCCGTACCTGAAGTCCCTCGCGGGCCCGCTCCCGCAGGCCCGCTTCTGTCCGACGGGCGGCATCTCCCTCGCCTCCGCCCCCGCCTACCTGTCCCTCCCCAACGTCGGCTGCGTCGGCGGTACGTGGATGCTGCCGCCCGACGCCCTCGCGGCCCGCGACTGGCCCCGGGTCGAGGCCCTCGCGCGCGGGGCGGCGGCGCTCCGGGGCCCTGTCAGCGGCCGGGGCCGGTGAACTCCACGCCCAGGTGATCCGTCACCGGGCGGTAGCCGAGCCGCTGGTAGAGGGCGTTGCTGGTGGGGTTGGCGAGGTCCGTGAAGAGAAGGACCTGCGCGGCGCCGCCGTCGCGCGCGGCCCGGCTGACCGCCTCCGTGGCACCGGCCGCGTATCCGCGTCCGCGCTCGGCGGGCGGGGTGTAGACGAGGTGGACGCGGGCCTGGCCCTCGATCGTGGGCGAGACGCACGCCATCGACACCGGCCGGCCGTCGGGCGCCTCCCAGAGGACGAGCCGGCCGTCGGAGACCCGGTCCGTGACGGGCCCGGTGAAGTCCTTGTCCTGCCCCGGGGCCTCCCCGATGTCCCGGGCGAACTCCCACGCCCAGGTGGCGGTGAGAGGGATGTCCGCCGCGGTGGCGACGCGGGCGCGGCCGGCCGGGGCCGGGTCGGGCGGGACGAGCTCCCCGAGCCGGAAGAGCCGCATGCGGCCCGTCGGGGTCCACGGGAGGCCGGTGGCCTCCGCGAAGGCCTCGACGGCCGCGGTCTCCCCGCGCACGGCCGTCGGCTCCTCGCCGGCCGGGAAGGCGAGGGCGCGGGCCGCCTCCACCGTCACGGCCCCGAAGACCGGCACGCGGGACGGGGACACCGCGAGCACCCCGGTGACCCGGCCGTCGGGCCCGGCCCACCAGCCGAGCAGTCCGGCGGAGTCCATGAGGGTGAGCACGGCGGTGTTACGGGCCGCCTCGGCGGCCAGGAGGCCGCCCGCGGCGGCGCGGAAGGCGGCGGCGTCCTCGGTGAAGTACCACGTCATGGGAGGTGATGGTGGTGCGCCCCCGGACGGGGCGTCCAGCCGTTTTCAGCGCAGGTGCGAGGTGTCGTTGAGGAGCCGCACGGACGCGTTGCCGTCGGCGTAGTAGGCCACCGCCGAGATCGAGGCCGCCGAGAGCTCCATCCGGAACAGCGACTCGGGCGGGGCGCCGAGCGCGAGCCGGACCAGGGTCTTGATCGGGGTGACGTGGGTGACGAGGAGGACGGTACGGCCCGCGTGGGCGGCGGTCAGCCGGTCCCGGGCGGCGGCGACGCGCCGGGCGACGGCCGCGAAGCTCTCGCCCCCGCCGGTCGGCGCGGCCTTCGGGGAGGCCAGCCAGGCGTCGAGGTCGTCCGGGTACCGCTCGCGGACCTCGCCGAAGGTCAGGCCCTCCCAGGCCCCGAAGTCGGTCTCGCGCAGCCCCCGGTCGACGTGGACGTCGAGCCCGAGGCGGGCGGCGACGGCGGCGGCGGTCTGGCGGCAGCGGGTGAGGGGCGAGCTGACGATCTCCTGGATGGTGCCGCGCGCGGCGAGCGCCTCGGCGACGGCCTCGGCCTGACGCAGCCCGGCCGCCGACAGCTCGGGGTCGGTGCCGCCGCTCCCCGAGAACCGCTTCTCGGGCGTGAGCGCGGTCTCGCCGTGCCGCAGCAGCACGAACGTCGCCGGAGCCCCCATGTCGGGCCCGGACCAGCCCTGCGGAGCCTTCTCCGCGTGGGTGGTCGCCTCCGTCCGCGCCGCCGAGGCGAGGGAGGCGCGGGCCTGCGCCGCGACGGCCTCGTCGGGTGCGAACAGCCCGTCGTCGAGCTGTTCGGAGGTGGCGGAGGTACCGACCCCGGCGGTACCGACCCCGGGAGCTCCGCCCCCGGAGGTCCCCGCCAGCGCCGCACGCGCGCGGGCCGCGCCCGCCGTCGCGTCGCCGGGCGGTCCCGACGGGGCCAGGACCGCGGAGCTCGCCGCGCCCAGGGCCGCCGTCGAGCCGGACGGCTCCCACTGGCGGCCCTGCTTGCCCGCGTCCATCGCCTCGTTGGCGAGCCGGTCCGCGTGCTTGTTCAGCTCGCGCGGGATCCACTCGTAGCGGACCTGGCCGGCCGGGAAGACGCGACCCGCCTCCGCGGCCAGCGGCTTCATGTCCGGGTGCTTGATCTTCCAGCGGCCGGACATCTGCTCGACGACCAGCTTGGAGTCCATGCGGACGTGGACGGTGGCGTCCGGGAAGAGCGCCCGGGCCGCCGTGAGCCCCGCCACCAGGCCCTTGTACTCGGCGACGTTGTTCGTCGCCACGCCGATGTACTCGGCCGCCTCCGCGAGCGTCTCGCCCGTCACGGGGTCCAGGACGACCGCCCCGTAACCGGCGGGCCCCGGATTGCCCCGGGACCCCCCGTCGGCCTCGACGATCACCTCACGCGAAGACGGAGACGGCATTACAGACCGGACTCCGAGGTGCGGACCAGGATCCGGCGGCAGTTCTCGCACCGGACGACGGCGTCGCGGGCGGCGGCCCGGATGTCGTTCAGCTCGGTGATGTTGAGCTCGATGTGGCAGCCCTCGCACTTGCGCTGGTACAGCCGCGCCGCGCCGACACCGCCCTGCTGCTCGCGCAGCTTCTCGTACAGCTTGAGCAGGTCGGCCGGGACGGAGCCCGCGATGAGCTCGCGCTCCTTGGTGACGGACGCGGACTCGGCGTCCAGCTCGCCCTGGGCGGCGTCACGCCGGGCGGTGGCGTCGTCGGTCTTGGCCTGGACGGCGGAGACCCGCTCGGTCAGCTCGGCGACGCGCTCCTGGGCGGACTCGCGGCGCTCCATGACCTCCAGGACGATCTCTTCCAGATCGCCCTGGCGCTTGGCGAGGGAGACGATCTCGCGCTGGAGGTTCTCCAGGTCCCTCGGCGAGGCGGCGCCGGAATCGAGCCGCTGCTGGTCGCGGGCGGCGCGCTGGCGGACCAGGTCGACGTCCTGCTCGGACTTGGTCTGCTCGCGGCCGCAGTCGCTCTCCTCGGTCTGCGCGGCGACGAGCAGGTCGCGCAGCTGCGTGAGGTCCTTGGCCAGCGACTCGATCTCGGCGTGCTCGGGGAGCGACCGGCGCTTGTGGGCGAGCTGCTGGAGTCGGACGTCCAGGGCCTGGACGTCGAGGAGGCGGATCTGGTCGGCGGGCGCGGCATTCAGTTGGGGGCTCCAGGGGAGGTGTGGTGGGAGGACCAGGGGTCGGTGACCGTCTTCGAGACGTGGACGCGGAGGTCCCAGCCGTGGCGGTCGGAAATCTCGTCGAGCTGGGCGGCGGCCTGCTCGCACCAGGGCCATTCGGTGGCCCAGTGGGCGGCGTCGACCAGGCCCAGCGGCCCGGACCGTGTCGCGTGTTGGGTGGCCTCGGAGACCGGGTGGTGGCGCAGGTCGGCGGTGAGGAAGGCGTCCACGCCCGCGGCCCGTACGGCGTCGAAGAGGCTGTCGCCGGAGCCGCCGCTGACGGCGACGCGGCGGACGGTCATGCCGGGGTCGCCGGCGACCCGGATGCCCTGCGCGGTGGCGGGCAGCCGCTTCGCGGCGCGGGCCGCGAACTCGGCGAGGGTCTCGGGCTGGTCGAGCTCGCAGATCCGGCCGAGGTTGCTCTCGGGCACGAGGGGGCCGATGACCCGGAGGTCGAGCGCGCCGGCGAGGGCGTCGGAGACGCCGGGCTCGGCGGTGTCCGCGTTGGTGTGCGCGACGTGGAGGGCGATGTCGTGCTTGATGAGGCCGTGCACGACGCGCCCCTTGAAGTGGCCGGCCGCGACCGTCGTCGTACCGCGCAGATAGAGCGGGTGGTGGGTGACGAGCAGGTCGGCGCCGAGGGCGATCGCCTCGTCGGCGATCTCCTGGACCGGGTCGACGGCGAACAGGACGCGGGTGACCTCGGCGTCGGGGTCGCCGCAGACGGTGCCGACGGCGTCCCACTGCTCGGCCCGCTGGGGCGGCCAGAGGGCGTCGAGCGCGGAGATGACTTCAGACAGGCGGGGCACGGAGGAAAGGCTACCTGGCTCCCGCGCCCGCCTGCTCTGGCCGAAGTCCCGGCCTGTGGACAACCTCGTCCGGGCCTACTTCACCAGGTCCTCGCGCAGGTCGTCGAGGACGCTGTTCGCCGCGGTCACGCCGAGGCCGAGGTACCAGGTCTCGTCCGGGACGTCCTTGGCCTGGCCGGCCTTGACGGCCTTCAGGTTCTTCCAGAGCGGATTGGCCTGGGCGGCGTCCTTCTTGGTGGCCTTGGCATCGCCGTAGACGCCGGTGAAGATCCAGTCGGCGTCGGCGTCGTCGATCTTCTCCGGGCTGATCTCGGCCGCGAGCTCGTCGATCTGCTGGTTCTTGGGCCGGGGCAGACCGGCGTCCTCCAGGATCGTGCCGATGAAGGAGGCCTTCGCGTAGAGGCGGATCTTGCCGGGGAGGTAGCGGACCATGGAGATCGTCGGCTTGTCCGTGCCGATGTCGGCTCCGAGCTGCTTCGCCTTCGTCTCGTACGCGGAGAGCTTCGTCTTCGCCTCGGCGGTCTTGTCGAGCGCGGCGGCGTTGAGGAGGTAGTTCTCCTTCCAGGTGAAGCCCGGGCGGATGGAGAAGACGGTCGGCGCGATCTTCGACAGCTCGTCGTACTTGTCGGCGGCGCGCAGCTGGCTGCCGAGGATGAGGTCGGGCTGGAGGTTGGCGATGGCCTCCAGGTTGAGGTTGTTGATGGTGCCGACGGACTTCGGGGCGCCCGCGTCCTTCTTGAGGTAGCCGGGGATGGCCTCGTCGCCCTCGGAGGGGGCGTAGCCGACGGGCTGGACGCCGAGGGAGACGACGTTGTCGAGCTCGCCGACGTCGAGGACGACGACCCGCTTGGGGGCGGCCTTGAGCTCGGTCGTGCCGAGGGCGTGGGTGAGCGTGCGGGGGAACCGGCCCGGCTTCGCGTCGGTCCCCATGGCCGCGGTCTTGGCGGCGGCGTCGCCGAAGTCCTTGCCGCCGGTGGCGACGTCCTTCTTCTTGGTCGCGTCCTCCTTCGCGGAGGTGTCGGACCCTCCGTCTCCTCCTCCGCAGGCCGCGAGGGAGAGCGCGGCGGCGAGGGCGACGACGGTGGCGGTGCCGCGACGGCGGAGGGACATGAGAAGGCTCCTGTACGTGCTTCTGTACGCGCTGCTGTACGGGGATATGGGGGCGACCGATCGGAGTCACAGACTCCGCTTAGGATCGCCTTACCTTACTCACCACCGGTCACTCCAGCACAGCCGCCCCCTCCCCCTCAGCAGAACCGCCGCACGACCACCCTTATGTGTGAAGTGACCCGGCTCGTGTTGTTCGGCAGGAAGTGCGAAAACTAGCTTCGTGGCCGGAGGTGACGAGTCGATGACAGCGTGTGCCATCGAGACCGCGGCCGAGGACGACGACCGCGACAAGGACCCCACCGGGTCGGCCGGCTTCACGATCACGGCCAACGGCGCGTACGCGGCCAGGCTCGCGGGCGCCGGTGACGCCCTGTACGTGGAGCGGTGGACGCTCGACGGCCCCGAGCCGTACGCCGTCCCGCTCCCCCTCGGCCAGCCGGAGGAGCCCCACACCGGGCTGCTGCCCCTCGCGGACGGCCGGGTGCTCGTCGCCCGCCGCGTGGACGGGCGGCGGAACACGTTCTCGCTGCTCTACCCCACCGGCCCGGCCACCGGGGAGCTCCAGCTCGGCGCCGTGGAGGCGCCCGGCTCCGAGCGTCTTGTCCTGCTGCCGCCCTCCCCGGACGGCATCTGCGGGTACGCGATGTGCGTCGGCCCCGACACGACGACGCTGTGGCTCGTCGCGGGCGGCGCCTTCGGCCCCGAGCAGGTCGCCGAGGTCAAGGGCCGCTGCTCGGGCGGGGTGTGGCTCGACCGCACGGGCCGGATGCTCGCGCTCGACCGGCGGCTGGACGACGGACCGGTGAAGGCCGTCGCCGTCGACCTGGAGCGGGGCGGCGAGGTGACACCGCTGCTCCAGATCACCGAGGAGAGCGACGACCGGCTGCTCCTCGCCGACCCGGACAGCGGGCTGCTCCTCATCGGCTCCGACGCGCCGGCGCCGGGGCGCGAGCGGCTCGGCTGGGGGGTGCTCGGCAGCCTGCTGCCGGTGCGGTTCCCGGAGTGCCTGCGGCTCGACGACGCGACGGTGACGCCGTTCGCGGTGCAGCCCGGCCAGGTCCTGATGCCGGAGAGCTGCTCGGTGGCGCTGCGGATCGACGCGGCCGGCGGGAGCTGGGTGGGGACCTGGGAGCCCTCGTCCCGCCGGATGGTCCAGTCGGCCGCGCCCCTGGGCTGGCTGACCGGTGCGGGACTGTGGACGGCCGAGGGCGTCCTGCGACTGCCGTACGCGACGGCCGGCGCGCCGTGCGGCCTCGCGGACCTGGAGACACCACCCGAGCCGGAACCGGAGCCGGTACGGGTGGTGGTGACCCCCGACGAGCCCCGCGTGTGCCGCCCGGTGCCTCTCCAGCAGGCTCCACTGGCCGACCGCAGGCCCGCGGGCTGAGACGGGACTCCGTACGGACGGGCGTTCGGCCGAGCCGCTCGCGCCGGCCCGTCCGGGCGGACCGCTTGATCGCGTCGAGGAGGCGGTGCGTGCGGACCGCCGTGCCGAAGTCGGGGTCGAGGGGTTCGCCGGTACGGATCGCCCGCGCCAGATCCGCGTACACCTGGTGCACGTTGCCCACCGGCGACGGCACCCCGCCCGCCGCCGGGCGGTAGCGCTCGGGCAGCGTGAGCGTCTCGACGGGGCCGCCGTTGACCTTCGCGTGCGTGAGGACGAACTCGGGTCCGACCAGCGAGTCGTCGGTCGAGCGCAGGACGACCCGGCCCGCCCGCCCGTGCACCTCGACACGGCGACGCCGATGGCGCGGGAGCTGTACGACTCGCTGGTCGGCCTCGCGGCTGGGCCGAGCGGCACGTCGAGGCGATCGACCGGGCCCGCGTCGCCTACGACGGGACGTGACGGAGTCCGCGTCATTAAACTCACCCGTTGCACAGCAAGGCCGCAAGACCGATTTCTACGGGGTGAGTTCCAGCATGTCGGAAGCAAGCACGGAGGGTAAGGAGCCGAACGGCTCCGGAAGGCATCGCGGAGCGGCGTCGTCGGCGGAGGACTCCACGTCCTCGCCGCACGGTCGCCACCGTCGCGAACCCGACGCGCCGTGACCGAGTAGTCCGATCAGCACGTCCATACGGTGAAGGGCCCCGGGTCTCCCCGGGGCCCTTCACCGTTCCCCACCTTCCCCTTGCCCCCCGCGTCAGCCCTTCTTCAGGCCCAGCACCTCCGCCGCGGCGAAGGTCTCGCCCGCCGGGCGGGACGCGTAGTGCGGGGTCAGCACGGAGTCCAGTTCCTCGTAGGTGAACGCCTCCTTGGCCGTGTCGAACTTGGCCGACACCCTGGGCCTGTCCACGACCGCCACCATCCCGCCGTGGACGACGAGCAGCTGGCCGTTGACCCCGGCCGCCGCCGGTGAGGCGAGGTAGCCGACGAGCGGCGCCACGTGCTCCGGGGACAGCGGGTCGAGGTCCCCCTCCCCTGGCTCGGCGAAGCCGGCGAAGACGTCCTCCGTCATGCGGGTCCTGGCCCGCGGGCAGATCGCGTTGGCCGTGACCCCGTACCGGGCGAGCGCGAGCGCCGACGAGGTCGTCAGGCCCACGATGCCGCCCTTGGCCGCCGCGTAGTTGGGCTGGCCGGCCGAGCCGGCGAGGAAGGCCTCGGATGAGGTGTTGACGATCCGGCCGTAGACGCCGGTCTCCCCCGCCTTGGAGCGGCCCCGCCAGTGCACCGCCGCGAAGTGGGTGGTGTTGAAGTGGCCCTTGAGGTGGACCCGTACGACGGAGTCCCACTCGTCCTCGCTCATCGAGAAGACCATCCGGTCGCGCAGGATGCCCGCGTTGTTGACCAGGACGTCCAGCTTCCCGAACTCGGCCACCGCCAGGTCGATCAGGCCCCGTGCCGTCTCGAAGTCGGAGACGTCGCCTAGGTGGGCGACCGCCCGGCCGCCCGCCGCGCGGATCTCCGCGGCGACCTCCTCGGCGGGCGCGGCGGAGGCCTCCCCGGAGCCGTCGCGGCCGGCCTGCCCGTAGTCGTTGACGACGACGGCCGCGCCGAGCCGGGCCAGTTCGAGCGCCTCGGCGCGGCCGAGGCCCCGTCCGGCGCCGGTGACGATCGCGCTCAAACCCTCAAGAGGGAGTGACATCTCGCAGAAGTCCTCTCGGATCTCAGGTCTCAGGTCTCGGATCTCAGGTCTCGGATCTCGGGTCTCAGATCTCGATGCAGGTGCGGAGTGCGGTGCCCGTCCGCATCTGCTCCAGTGCCTCGTTGATCCCGGCCAGCGGCACCCGGTGGGTGATGAGCGACTCCAGGTCGACGCGACCGGCCCGCCAGAGCGCGATGGTCCGCTCGTACGACGTGAGCACGTCCCCGCCGCCGTACATGGAGGGCAGGATCTTCTTCTCGTCGAAGAACAGCTCGAACATGTTGAACTGGAGGAAGTCGTCGAGGGCGCCCGCGCCGACGACGCAGAGGGTGCCGCCGCGCCGGGTCGTCTCGTAGGCGGTGCGGGCGGTGGCGGACTTGCCGACGACCTCGAAGACGTAGTCGAAGCCCTCCCCGCCGGTGATCCGCTGCTTGGCGTCGGCGAGCGCGTCCGGGGCGACGGCCTCCGTGGCGCCGAAGCGCAGCGCGGCCTCGCGCCGGGACTCGACGGGGTCGACGGCGATGATCTGGGCGGCGCCCTGGAGCTTGGCGCCCTGGATCGTGGAGATGCCGACGCCGCCGCAGCCGATGACGGCGACCGACGAACCGGCCTCCACCTTCGCGGTGTTGATGGCCGCGCCGAGGCCCGTGGTGACGCCGCAGCCGATGAGGGCCGCGATGTCGAAGGGCACGTCGTCGGGGATGGGGACGGCGCAGCCCGCCGGGACGACGACCTCCTCGGTGAAGGTGCCGGTGCCGGCGAAGCCGAAGACGTCCCCGCCGGGGCGCTTGAAGTTGGGCGTGCCGGCGTTCATGAAGCCGGCCAGGCAGAGCTGCGTCTGGCCGCGCTTGCAGGCGGGGCAGCTGCCGCAGGCCGGCAGCCAGCAGAGCAGCACGCGCTGCCCCGGGGTCAGGTGGGTGACGCCGTCGCCGATGTCGAGGATCTCGCCCGCGCCCTCGTGGCCGGGGATGAAGGGGGCGGGCTGCGGCAGGACGCCGCTCATCGCGGAGACGTCGGAGTGGCAGAGGCCGGTGGCGCGGACGCGGATCCGCACCTTGCCGGGGCCGAAGCCCACCGCCTCGACGTCGTCGAGGACTTCGAGTTTGTCCTGGCCGATCTCGTGCAGTACGGCTGCGCGCATGGTGCGGCTCCCCTCAGGAGTACGGGAATGGGTACGAGGTGTCAGGAGTGCTCGACGACGGTGTCGGCGAGTACGGGGGCGTCGTCGCGCTCCACGGCGGTGACCGCCACCTGGACGCTGCCCTCGCCGGCCCACATCCGCAGGCGCAGGGTCTCGCCGGGGAGGACGATCCCGGCGAAGCGCGTGCGGTACGAGCGGACTCGGGTGACGTCCCCGTCGAGCAGGGTGTCGACGACGGCCTTGAGGGTCATGCCGTACGAGCAGAGGCCGTGCAGGATCGGCCGGTCGAAGCCGGCGAGCTTGGCGAACTCGGGGTCGGCGTGGAGGGGGTTCCAGTCGCCGGAGAGCCGGTAGAGCAGGGCCTGTTCCTCGCGGATCGGCCGCTCGACGGTGGCGTCGGGCAGCCGGTCCGGGAGCGCGAGCCGCTCGGAGGGCCCGCGGTCGCCGCCCCAGCCGCCTTCGCCGCGGACGAAGATCTGGGCGTCGCTGGTCCAGAGCGGGCCGTCGGCGTCGGAGGCCTCGGAGCGCAGGACGAGGACGGCGGCCTTGCCCTTGTCGTAGACGGCGGCGACGCGGGAGGTGGAGACGGCGCGGCCGTTGACGGGGACGGGCCGGTGGAGGGTGACCGACTGGCCGCCGTGCAGGACGGCGGCGAGGTCGATGTCGATGCCGGGGGCGGAGAGCCCTCCGACGACGCCCATGCCGGCGCCCGCGACGGTGGCGAAGCTGGGGAGGACGTGGAGCCTGGACTCCAGGGTGTAGCGGAGCTCGTCGGGGTCCGTGGCGGGGACGCCCGCACCCAGTCCCAGGTGGTAGAGCTGGACGTCCTTGTGGTCCCAGGAGATCTCGGCGCTGCGGGGTTCGGCGGCGACGGCCTTGGCGGGGTCGATCGGCATCGGGCTGCTGCTCCTCGTGGGCGAGGTGGCGGGAAAGACCTCGGCGCGACCGTCCGCACCGTCGGTCGCACCGAGGCCGTGCGGGACCGTCCCGAACGCGGCCGTTCTAGAACGCGTTCTAGGTCGGTGGATCCCATGTATAGCCGAGGCGGGAGAAGTTGGGAACCCTCCCGACACCCCCTGCCTGACGGTACGTCAGGCAGGGGCCGGACGCCTCGACGGCGCGACCGACGGCCGGGGCACGCCGGAGGACACGCCGGAGGACACGCCCGGAAACGGCCTCCGGTGCCTGAGCGAGCGCGTGGCAGCCGCAGGCGGCACCCTGGACACGAAGGACGAAGGCGAAGACGAGGACGAGGACGAGGGGGAACGGACGCGATGATCAGAGTCCTGCTGGCGGAGGACCAGGGCATGATGCGCGGGGGGCTGGCCCTGTTGCTCGGGATGGAGCACGACATCGAGGTCGTGGCCCAGGTCGGGCGGGGCGACGAGATCGTGGACGCGGCGCTGCTCTCGCGGCCCGACGTGGCCCTTCTCGACATCGAGCTGCCGGGACGCGGCGGTCTCGACGCCGCCGCCGACCTCCGGGACGAGGCCCCGGAGTGCCGGGTCCTCATCCTCACGACCTTCGGCCGGCCTGGCGGTCTGCGCCGGGCGATGGAGGCCGGTGCGGCGGGGTTCCTGGTGAAGGACGGGCCCGTGGAGGAGCTGGCCGAGGCGGTCCGCAAGGCGCTCCGCGGCGAGACGGTCATCGATCCGGCCCTCGCGGCCGCCGCGCTCGATGGTGGTCCCGACCTGTCCGACCCTGATCCGCCGGACGGGCTCTAGAGACCTTCGGAGAGCGCCGCCGCCCGCTGGGCCTCGAAGTTCCGCACGTACGCGTCGAAGACCGCCGCGTCCTCGTACTTGAGCAGCGTCTCGTCGTTGTACCGGAGCGCCGTCGTCGTGTAGGTGTGGCTGCCGGTGAAGACGATCTTCTTGTTCGCGCCGCCGTAGTACGTGCCCTCGATCAGCAGGTACTTGGTGTGGGAGTCGGAGCCGCCGCGGCGGTCGTTGTCGAGCTGGTGCAGGGTGATGCGGCCCTTGCCGGTCACCGGCCTGGTGAGCCAGTTGGCCACCTGCCCCATGGGCTTGTCGTCGGTGGTCCAGTTGTCGAGCGACCGGTAGACGATCTCGATGTGGCAGCCCGCGTTGGCGAGTTCCCACAGCTTCCGTGCCACGTCGGTGCGGGTGATGTGACCCTGGGCGATGCGGATCTTCGTACGGCCGTCGGTCGTGCCGAACCCCGGGGAGTTGCCGCCGCAGGAGTCCGCGGTGCCGACCGGCGCCACCGTGGCGAGGATGTTGACGACGGGGTCGATGGTCGCCCGCGGGAAGAAGTAGACCTTGGCCTTGCCCGCCTGGGTGTCGTGCGCGTAGTCGGCGACCTGTGGCGTCTGCCCGATGGCGGCGGCGGCCTGGTCGTCGAAGTACCGGGCGTACGCGTCGAACAGTGCCGTGTTGCCGGCGACCGTCAGCGCGTCGTTCCACCAGTCGTCGAGGTCCTGCCCGGTGAGGTTCCCGGAGGACTGCACGAGCACGTCGTCGACGTAGGTGTCGCCCTTGCCCTTGGTACGGGAGAACAGGAAGAACTTGTTGTGGTTGACGTTGTCGTACGTGCCGTTCGGGTCCGTCTCCGTGGTGCCCGGGTCCAGGGCCAGGCAGGCTTCCTCCGCCTTGCAGCCGCGGACCCAGGAGTCGGGGCTGCCCGCCGGGTCCGCCAGCCGGGTCTTCAGGGTGTCGAGCCCCGCCGACTTGCTGTCGTCGTCGACGACGACCTGGACGGCGACGCCCCTCTTGTGGGCGTCTCCCAGCTTGTTCGCCAGGTACCCCGACTGGAACAGGTAGAGGGAGATCCGGATGGACGACCCGGCCTCCGCGCCGTCGACGAGGTCCCCCAGGTGGAAGAGGATCCGCCCGCGGGCGGCGGCGTCGGTGCTGTTCGGCTCGTTGAACAGCGCGCCGGTGGTCACCGCCAGGACCGGCTCGGCCGAAGCCGACGGCGCGACCGTCAGGGCGGCGCCGACGGCGAGCGCGGTCACGGCCGTTCTGAACTTGCTCTTGATCGATATCACCGGGGCATTGTCGCCCCGGGCATGGTCACCCGGTGCGTCGGACCGGCTTCGGGAGCCAGAGGAGCATGAGCACCGACGCCGCCACGAGGACCCCGGCCGAGACGCGGAAGGCCATGGCGTAGCCGGGGACGAGGTAGGCCTGGGAGGCCAGGGCAGCCAGGTCCGGGGCTCCTTCGAGCGGGACGTAGCCGCTCGTGGGCGTTCCCGCCGCCGCGACGGCGACCGTGGAGAGGATGGACAGCCCGAGGGCGCCGCCCATCGTGCGGGAGGTGTTGACGAGGCCGGAGACGAGGCCCGCGTCGCCCGGTTCCGCGTGGGAGGTGGCGAGCGTGGCCAGGGGGGTGGTGGCGAGGCCGATGCCCGCCATCATCGTGATGCCGGGGCCCAGGATCGTCCCGAGGAAGGTGCCGTCGGCGGTCAGCGTCGACTGCCAGGCGAAGCCCGCCGCGCCGATGAGGGCGCCGATCACGGCGACGTTCCGGGCGCCGAGGACCGGCATGAGGCGCGGGGCCAGCTTGGAGCCCAGGATGACGCTGAGGGAGCTGGGGACGAGGGCGAGGCCGGCCTGGATCGGGGTGTAGCCGAGGACGTTCTGCGCGTACACCGTCATGAAGAACCACATGCCGAAGGAGCTCGAACCGCACAGCAGGATCGCCGCGTTGGCCGCCGACACGGCCCGGTTGCGGAAGATCTTCAGCGGCATCAGCGGGGCCGCCGTGCGCGCCTCGACGGCGACGAAGACCGCGAGGAGGGCGAGGCCGCCGAGGAGCGTCAGGAGGGTGGCCGGGTCGGTCCAGCCCGCTTCCTCGGTCTGGACGATGCCGTACGCGAGAGTGGCGAGCCCGCCGGTGACGAGGACGGCGCCCGGCAGGTCGAGGCGGCGGCCGGTGCCGGTGGCGCCCTCGCGGAGCCAGAACAGCGCGGCGGCGAGGACGAGGACGCCTATGGGGACGTTGATGAGGAGCACCCAGCGCCAGGAGAGCAGGTCGACGAGGACGCCGCCGACGAAGCCGCCCGCGGCGCCGCCGGCCGCGCCGACCGCGGTCCAGGTGCCGATGGCCCGGGTGCGGGCGGGTCCGGCCGCGACGGCGCCGGTCACGAGGGTCAGCGTGGCGGGCGAGACGAGGGCGGCGCCGAGGCCCTGCACGACGCGGGCGCCGATCAGGTACTGGCCCTCCGGGGCGAGGCCGCCGACGACGGACGCGGCGGTGAAGAGCCCGAGCCCGAGCAGGAACATCGCCTTCCGCCCGTAGAGGTCGGCGGCCCGTCCGCCGAGCAGCATGAAGCCGGCGAAGGCGATCGAGTACGCGCTGAGCACCCATTGCAGGCCGAACGCGGAGAGCCCGAGGTCGGTCCGCATGGACGGCAGTGCGACGTTCACGACGGAGACGTCGAGGACGACGAGGAACTGGCCGGCACAGGCGGTCAGGACGACCAGCCACGGGCGGGGCACGCGTATCGATGGGGTGAGGGATTCACTCGTGGCGGAGTCGGTCTGCGGCATGAATGTCATGGTCGCAGACCGACTCCGCCCCGTACATGGGCATTCGGTCCTACGACCTTCGCACCCCCCGTGCCGTCCTGGCCGCCCTACGCCTTCCGCAGCAGCGTCACCACCGCCGCACCGCCCAGGCCGATGTTGTGCGCGAGCCCGACCCGCGCCCCCGGGACCTGGCGCGGACCCGCCTCGCCCCGCAGCTGCCACACCAGCTCCGTCGCCTGTGCGAGGCCGGTCGCGCCCAGCGGGTGACCCTTGGAGATGAGCCCGCCGGAGGGGTTCACGACCCACCGTCCGCCGTACGTGGTGGCGCCGGACTCGACGAGTTTGCCGGAGGCGCCCTCCTCGCACATGCCGAGCGCCTCGTACGTGAGCAGCTCGTTGATCGAGAAGCAGTCGTGGAGCTCGATGACGTCGACGTCCTCGATGCCGAGCCCGGAGCGCTCGTACACCTGGTGTGCGGCGGCCCGGGACATCGGGCGGCCGACGGCGTCGATGCAGGAGCCGGAGGCGAAGGACTCCCCGGTGTCGGTGGTCATCGCCTGGGCGGCGATCTCCACGGCCCTCCCCCGCAGCCCGTGTTCCTCGACGAACCGTTCGGAGACGACGACGGCCGCCGCCGCGCCGTCGGAGGTGGGCGAGCACTGGAGCTTGGTGAGCGGCCGGTGGACGGTCCTGGCGGCGAGGATCTCGTCGACCGTGTAGACGTCCTGGAACTGGGCGTTCGGGTTGTTCACCGAGTGCCGGTGGTTCTTGGCGCCGACGGCCGCGAGCTGCACCTCGGTCGTCCCGTACCGCTCCATGTGCTCCCGGGCCGCGTTGCCGAAGATCTGCGCGGTGGGCGGGGACATCTCGAAGCCGTGGGCTGCGGCCATGATCCCGTAGTGGCGGGCGACCGGCGAGGTCTTGCCCCCGACATCAGCGGCTCCGCCGCGGGCGTCCGCACCCGCCGACCCGCCCCCGCCCAGCGAGCCCCGGGCCATCTTCTCGAAGCCGAGGGCGAGGACGCAGTCGGCGATGCCGCCCTCGACGAACTGCCGGGCGGTCATGAGGGCGGTGGAGCCGGTCGCGCAGTTGTTGTTGAGGTTGTAGACGGGGATGCCGGTGAGCCCCAGTTCGTACACGGCCCGCTGCCCGGCGGTGGAGGCCTGGAAGCAGTAGCCGACGGCCGCCTGTTCCACGCTCGCGTACGGGACGCCCGCGTCGGCGAGGGCGGCCGTGCCCGCCTCCTTCGCCATGTCCCAGTACTGCCAGTCCCGGGTCTCCGGCTTCTCGAACTTCGTCATCCCGACACCGACGACGTACGCCTTGCCCATCAGCTGTTCCCCTCAGTCTCTCGGTCTCAGTCTCTCGGCAGGCCGAGCAGGCGCTCGGCGACGACATTGAGCTGTACTTGGGTGGTGCCGCCCGCGATGGTGAGGCAGCGGGACATGAGCATGCCGTGCAGCGCCCGTTCGCCGGGCCCCTCGCGCAACGCGCCCTCGTGGCCGAGGAGTTCGAGGATGAGTTCGGCCGTCTTCTGCTGGTGGAGGGTCTGGACGAGCTTGCGGACGCTGGCGCCCGCGCCGGGTTCGAGGCCGGACACCTGGAGCAGGGTGGTGCGCAGGCCGATGCAGGCGAGGGCGTGCGCCTCGGCGACGAGGCCGCCGATCCGCGCGCGGACGGAGCTGTCGTGCTGCGCGGCCTGCTCGATGAGGGCTTCGAGTCCGGTGTCGAAGGCGACCTGGTCGGCCATGTGGACGCGTTCGTTGCCGAGGGTGTTGCGGGCGACCCGCCAGCCGTCGTTCACCTCGCCGACGACGGCGTCGGCGGGAAGGACCGCGTCGTCGAACCAGACCTCGTTGAAGAGGGAGTCCCCGGTGATCTCCTTGAGCGGCCGGATGTCGATGCCCGGGGTGTTCCGCATGTCGACGAGGAAGTAGGTCAGCCCCTTGTGCTTGGGCGCGGTGGGGTCGGTGCGGGCGAGCAGGATGCCGTGGTGGGCCCACTGGGCGGCGCTCGTCCACACCTTCTGTCCGGTGATCCGCCAGCCGCCGTCCTCGGTGCGTTCGGCGCGGGTGCGGAGGGAGGCGAGGTCGGAGCCGGCGCCGGGTTCGGAGAAGAGCTGGCACCAGAGCCGTTCGCCGCGCAGGGTCGGCCCGAGGTGCGTCTCCTGCTGCTCGGGGGTGCCGTGGGCGAGGAGGGAGGGCACGACCCAGGCGCCGATCCCGAGCCCGGGAAGGGCGATCCCGGCCTCGTCCAGTTCCCTCTGTACGGCGAGTTGCTGGAGAGGTCCGGCGCCGAGTCCGTACGGCTCCGGGAGGTGCGGGGCCGCGTAGCCGGTGGGGGCGAGGGCGCGCCGGGCGGCGGCCGGTTCGAGTCCGGCGGCCGGGGCGACGGCCTCGCGGGCCGCTCTCCTGTACGCGTCGGCCTCGGGCGGCAGGTCGAGGCGGAGGCCGCGCCGTACGCCGTCGGAGGCGTGCCGCAGGGCGGCGAGGCGGTGGTGGTCGCCGGTGCCGAGGAGCTGACGGGCGACGACGGCGCGGCGGAGCAGGAGGTGGGCGTCGTGTTCCCAGGTGAAGCCGATGCCGCCGAGGATCTGGATGCAGTCCTTGGCGCAGGTGTACGCGGCGTCGAGGGCGGTGGCGGCGGCGAGAGCGGCGGTCAGGGAGCGGGCCTCGTCGTGGCCGGCGCGGGCGGCGTCCCAGGTGAGGGCGCGGGCCTGTTCGAGCCGGACGAGCATGTCGGCGCAGAGGTGTTTGACGCCCTGGAACTGCCCGATGGGCCGCCCGAACTGTTCGCGGGTGCGGGCGTGTTCGGCTGCGGTCTCGACGGCGCGGGCGGCGGTGCCGCAGGCGTCGGCGGCGAGGAGGACGGCGGCGAGGTCCCGCACGAGGCCGGTGCCGACCCCGGCGTCGGCGCCGGTCCGGGCGTCGGTGCCGGTCCGGGCGTCGGCGCCGAAGGTGAGTTCGCGGGCGGCGGGGACATGGACGGCGCGGGCGGTGAGTTCGCCGGTGGGCCGGGTCGGGTCGGCGCTCTCGTGGGTCCGGACGGCGAGCCCTTCGGTGTCGACGGCGAGCCAGACGGAGCCGTCGGCGGTGGCGGCCCGGAGGAGGACGAGGTCGGCCTGGCCACCGCCGAGGACGGGGGGCGCGGCGCCGTCGAGGAGCCAGCCGCTCGCGGTCCGTACGGCGGTGAGGCTCCCCGTACCGCCGAGGGCGACGGCGGCGATCCGCTCGCCGCGTGCGATGGAGGCGGCCGGCTCCCCCTGCCCGGCCCGGTGGAGGACCTCGGCGGCGAGGACGGAGGGCAGGTACGGCCCTGGCAGCAGCGCCCGTGCGGCCTCCTCGACGACGACGGCGAGGTCCACTAGATCGCCGCCCCCGCCGTCGTACTCCTCGGGGAGATGGAGCCCGAGGAGCCCCTGCTCGACGGCGGCGTCCCAGTACGCGGGCCGGCCCGCGGCGGCGTCGGGGACGTCCAGGTGTTTGCGGACCTCTTCGGGAGGTACGGCGCGGGTGAGCCAGCCGCGGACGGATCGGGCGAGCTCCCGCTGTTCGTGCGTGATGGCGATGCCCATGCGCCGCAGACTAGAACACGTTCCATTCTGACGGAAGGTCAGATGGCGATCGGATCCGGGTCGCCGATCCGGACCACGAAGGTCTGGACCTCGCGACTCTCGGCACTGTTCAGCCACTTCAACTGCCTGAAAGGATGCTTCCGTTTCGCCAAACTTCGAAAATGGGAAGCAACATGAGCGATTTTCAGCTGAATCGGCGCAATTTTCTTTCTTTGGGCGGCGTGGCCGCACTCTCCGTCGCGGGTATCGGAGCGGGAGCCGGGCCCGCGAGCGCGGCGGAGGGTCTGCCGGCGTCCCCGCTGATCAGGGTCGAAGGCAACACGGGCCCGTCCTACTTCCGCGAGGTGGCCCTGCACGAGGGCACCGTCATCCAGTCCATCGGGTTCGACAACGTCAACCGTCGGCTCTACTACGCCCAGCTCATCGGCGGCGGCCGTCAGCTGGCGGGGGAGTCGGCGCCCCTCTCCGGTGGCACCCGCGATCTGCACGGTGACCTCGCGATCACCGAGTGGACCCTCGGCGCCGACGCCGCGGACGGCGGCGGAACCGGCCGGATCACGGGCTACATGTACCTGCGCGGCTTCGGGCACGGCGTCGGCTTCGGCGTCGAGCCGTCCGGCACCAGCACCTACCTGTGGACCGAGGTCGACGCCGTCCAGGACACCGCGAACGAGACGAGCCGGGGCCGGCGGCTGTGCCGGTTCAAGTTCGCCTCCTCCAGCACGCCGCTGGACGCCACCAGCACCTCGCTCCAGAAGTTCACCCCCGTCCCGGGCAGCGTGAACAACACCGCGAGCATCGACCCGATCAGCAACCGACTGGTGGTCCGGTACAGCCTGAACGGGATGCACTACCGGATCTACGACCTGGCCAAGGCCCGCGCGGGGGACTTCAGCACTCCGCTGGTGGAGATCGCCGAGCCCGCGATCTCGATCGACCGCAACCTGTACGGCAAGCCCTCGTTCCAGGGATACGCGGCGGCCGGGCAGTACCTGTACATGCTGCACGGCAATTCCTACGGCTACACCCAGGACCACGACGGCAACCCGTCGACGCCCAAGATCGTCATATCGCCGCCGGGCGAAGGCAACACCCATCTGACCTCGGTCGACCTGAACACCGGGAGCATCGTCACGACGTTCCACTCCAAGGCCGGCTACACCCTGCCGTTCCGTGAGCCCGAGGGCCTGGCCATCCAGATCCCCCAGGCGTCCCGACCCGACGTGTTCCGCCTCTGCATGGGATTCGCCTCGGGAGAGACACCGGGCCAGCGCAAGGCGTCGGTCTACTACAAGGACTCCCTGATCCAGCTCTGACCGCGAGCCGCCGGACCGGGGATCCGGCGATCCGGGGATCCGGCGATCCGGCGATCCGGCGATCCGGCGATCCGGGGATCCGGGGATCCGGCGATCCGGCGATCCGGCGATCCGGCGATCCGGGGATCCGGGGATCCGGGGATCCGGGGATCCGGGGATCCGGGGATCCGGGGATCCGGCGATCAGAAAGACGCCCCTGGCCGGTAGCGGCCACAGGGCCGAACCGGCGCCGGTACTCCGACGGGGCGAGGCCCGTCTCGCGGCGCATCAGCGCGCGCAGGTGCGCCGCCGTGCCGAGCCCGCTGCTCCGCGCGACCGTGTCGAGGCGCGCCTCGCCCCGCTCGATGAGCCGGCAGGCGTCGACGGTCGGCGACCGCCACGACGGCCTTCCGGGACACGTCGACGAGACTACGGGGCACGCGCTCGACGCGCGACGGAGGTCGGGGCTACTTCTCCCAGGCCGCCGCGCCTCGGAGGAGGTGGTGGTCGGACAGACCCTTCGTGCAGGGCAGCGCGTCTCCCTGCACGGTCTTGAACCACTCGTAGCTCAGGAAGAGATAGTCGATCTTGCTGGTCTCCGTCGTGTGTGCCGAGCAGCCCGGGCTGGCGGTCTCCTCACCGCTGCGGCAGCGGTCCGCCTCCTGGGAGCAGTCGGCGCCGAACTCCGCCTTGTCGTTCTCGTCGACCTCCTGGAACCGGCCGGCCGAACCCGTCCCGTGGTTGTAGAGGACGTTCATGTGCTCGTGCTCGGGACGCTGGTTGAAGTCCCCCGCGAGGACCACGGCCTCGCCGTCCGTCCGGGCGGCCTCGACGAGATCCGCCACCTTGGCGACCTGAATCTTCGTGGTCGCGTCGTGGAAGTCGATGTGGGTGTTGCAAGCCCGGACCACGCGGCCGTCCAGACCGGCCTGGGCGCACAGGAGGATGCGGTCCTCCGTCGGGACCGTGCCCACCTCGGGCAGGAACGTCACGCTCCGCGACCCGGCGACGATCGACCCCGTCCCCTTCGAGAAGATCGCAAGCCCGAAGCGACGGTCGGCCGGGTCCCACTGGTCGCAGCCTGATGCGGTGGCCAGCGACGAGCCCCACACGGTGTCGTAGCTGTCCGTTCCGACGCGCCAATGCGGCGACAGCGCGTCACGGATCAGCTTCCACTGCCCGTAGCAGAGCTCCTGGAGCATGACCAGGTCGCTGTCCCAGGTGTCGATCTCCTCGACCAGACCAGCCACCCAGGCGGACCTGGCCGTGTTCGTCTCCGCCGGGAGCGGGCACTTCGCGCCGCACACGTTGTACGAAATGAAGCGCAGCGGCTTCGCGGTCTCCGGGGTGACCTCGTCGGCCGTGGCGGGCCCCGTCCCGGCGGTGAGGAGCAGACCTATCGAGAAGAGCGCGGCGAGCAGCGCTCTGAACGACGCGCGCATGGGCACGTCCTTTCATGATCGGTAATGGACGGCGCATCCTCGCACGGCCACCCGCGCCCCGGGGCGTTGTCAGTGGGTCCTGTCACGATGCGCAGAACACAGACAGCGCGGACAGCACGCGAACAGACGGAGTGAACACACCATGGGCACCTGGGACATCGGACCGTTCGACAACGACACCGCAGCCGACTTCTCGTACCGCGTGGACGAGGCCCCGACGGAGAAGCGGGCCGAGGTGCTGCGTGAGGCCTTCCGCGAGGTGACCGCGACCGGGGACGACTACCTGGATTCGCACCTCGCGGTGGAGGCCATCGCCTCGGCGGCGCTGGTCGCCGCGCAGTGCCCGGGCGGCGACCCGGTCACGACCGCGTACGGCCCGAAGAAGCCCCTGCCCGAACTCCCGGCGGAGTTGCGTCCACTGGCCGTCGCGGCGCTGGACCGGATCCTCGCCCCGGAGTCGGAGCTCCTGGAGCTGTGGGAGGAGTCGGACGGCGAGGAGTGGAAGGCGGGCATACGGAAGCTCCGCGCGGTCCTGGCCGGGGCCTGACCCGCCGCCGCCCGGCAGGTCAGCGCAGGAGGCCCTTCACGTACACCGCGCTGCCGTACGCATGCGGATCCGGTTCCTCGACCTGGAATCCGGCCGAGGCGAGAATCCCCATCAAGGCGTCCCGCATGAACGTGTGAACGTCCCGGTGGTGACGCACGGCCGGAGGCGGATTCGTGTAGTCGATCCCCTTCGCGAAGAGTTCGAGGGCGGTGGTGGTCAACTCCGCGTCCGTCCTCCAGTCCACGTACACCCCGCCGTCGGCGAGGCGATCCACGTGGACCTCCGCACCGGGCAGCTCCGGCGGGCCACCGTCGACGTCGCCTCTGTGGGCGGGCAGTCCGGCCCGGGCCAGTTCACGGCAGACCCGGTCGGCCAGATCGTTCCACTCGGCGACGGCGTCGGCCGGGGCGTGGGGAGGCAGGTCGAACTCGGGACTCTCCATGCGCTTCTCGCTCCTCGGACCGGCGACCCCGGCGGGGGCCGTAGGCCCTCAGTCCCGGCCGCCGTCGACGGGTACGGTACGGGCGAGCTTCCCGTCGCCGTACCTCTGCGTCTCGGCCAGGACCCACCAGCCCCCGCCGCTCATGTCAGCAGAGCTGCCCCTCGGCGGCGGCGCTCACGAAGGCGGCGAAGGCGGCGGGGGTGGCGCGGAAGGCGGGGCCTTCGGGGTTCTTGGAGTCGCGGACGGCGATGTGGGCGGTGAGGTCGGCGACTTCGATGCAATCGCCGCCGTCGGAGCCGCTGAAGGAGGACTTGCGCCAGGCGGCGGGCCCGAGCGGGGCGCACTCGATGCATTCGCCGCCGTTGGGGCCGCTGTAGGACGACTTACGCCACCGCAGGTCCCGGCTGGTGCCCATACCGTTCCTCCATCACGCGTTCGATCAGCGCCGCCGAGTCCTCTCGGGAGAGGGCCGAGGCTTGCAGCCGAGCGTAGCTGACGGACCGCTCCCTGATCACTTGCGGATCAGCGGTCATGTGGCCCCCGCCGTAGACCGGCGCGTAGAAGAGGTCCGGATCGTCGTCGAAGCGGAGGAGGTTGAACGAACCCATCATCGCCGAGTGCTGCCCCACCTCGAAGGGAAGCACCTGCACCTGGATCCACGGATGGTCCAGGAAGCCCAACAGGTGGGCGAGTTGGTTCCTCATGACCTCGGCGCCGCCGATCTCCCGGTACAGCACCGCCTCGTCGAGGACGACGCACAGCACCGGCGGGTGCTCCCGTTCCAGGATGCGCTGGCGCTCCATCCGGGCCGCCACCAGTTCCTCCAGCCGCCCCGGGTTCTCGACGCTCAGCACCGCCCGGGCGTATGCGGGCGTCTGGAGCAGGCCGTAGACCAGTTGCGACTGGTACGTCGAGATGTACGTCGCCTTCGCTTCCAGCTCCGCGTACGCCTGGAACCACGTGGGCAGTTGGCTCTTCAGCACCAACCCCACCAGCCGCGAGAACACCCCGCCCGTCAGCAGCGCCGCGTCGACCCGTTCCGAGAACTGGCGCGTCGGGACCTTCTTCGCCGTCTCTATCTGCCCCACGAGCGACGCCGTGCAGTAGAGGATCGAACCCAACTCGGCCTGGCCGAGCTTCGCCTCCTCCCTCAGGCGGCGGAGTTCCGAGCCGTAATAGTCCAGCGGCGAGGCGCTCGGATCCAGGTTGCGGATGTTGACCATGACGGGGCCACCCCCAAGCTCACGCGGTGAGGCGTTGCGTTCAGTCCGTAGCCGAGCGTAACGACACCGCTCCACCCTGGTGGCATGAATCACGCAACTGACCTCTATCCTCCGGTACTTACCTCCAGCTACCGGATGGGGTTCACCGTGGGTGAGCACTCGGCCGGTCACATGCGCAACATCCTGCGCATCTTCCTCACGCGCTGGGAACTCGACCGGCTGTCCGATTCCGGCACGCTCGCGCTCACCGAGCTCGTCGCCAACGTCGTGCGGCACGTGCCCGGCCGACGGTGCTCCGTTCTCATCCTCCGCGAGCCGCACGGGCTGCGGGTGGAGGTCGCGGACTCCGTCGCCGGGACCGTGATCGCGAAGCTCGCCGGGCCGCTGGAGGAGAGCGGGAGGGGGCTCGCGCTCGTGGAGGCGGTGACGGACCGATGGGGGGTCGACGAGACGGCCGGCGGGAAGACGGTGTGGTTCGAGTGCGACGCGTAGGGCACGTGTAGGGCACGATGGGCGCCGTACCCGCGTACTCGCCAGTAGGAGACACCATGTCCGTGCCCGCGCCCGAGATCCTTGCCGCCTTCGAGGCCGCGAAGGGCTTCATGCCCGTCGGGGAGGGGCTCGCGCTGTACGAGGCGGCCACGGAGGCCGCGAAGCTCGGGCTGCCGCTGCTTGAGGTCGGGACGTACTGCGGGCGGTCCACGATCCTCCTCGCGGACGTGGCCCGGCAGGCGGGGACGGTCGCGGTGACCGTGGACCACCACCGGGGCAGCGAGGAGCAGCAGCCGGGGTGGGAGTACCACGACCCGACCGTCGTCGACCCGGAGGTGGGGCTGATGGACACGCTCCCCACCTTCCGCCGGACGCTGCACAAGGCGGGTCTTGAGGAGCACGTCGTCGCGGTCGTCGGCCGGTCGCCGCTGGTCGCGAAGGCGTGGGGCGGGCAGCTCGGCCTGGTCTTCATCGACGGCGGGCACACCGACGAGCACGCCACGAACGACTACGAGGGCTGGGCCCCCAAGGTCGCCCCCGGGGGCCTGCTCGTCATCCACGACGTCTTCCCGAACCCGGAGGACGGCGGCCAGGCCCCGTACCGGATCTACCTCCGCGCCCTGGAGTCGGGCGACTTCGACGAGGTCTCGGTCACCGACTCGCTGCGGGTCCTGCGCCGCCGGGGCTGAGCCAGAGGCTGAAGGGGCCGTACGGGTCGCTGACCGTCCAGGTACTCAAGGCTGCCCTTGCGTACCTGGACCTGCGAGCCGGCCCCACGCGTATCCAGGGAGGTCCCGACCTCTCCTCCCGGGAGGCTCTGATGCGCGCCCACGAAACCTCTCCACCGGCGGACCGGAACACGCCCGGCCGCGCACCCGCCCGAACCCGCGCGCCCGCCGGCGCGGGCACGGCCGCCGGGGCCACGTTGCGTGGGCGGGGGCATGGGCGGGGGCTCAGTGGTCGGCTCCGGAAGCCCTTCGGGGGGACCGAGTGTCAGGTGGATGCGGCGTTGAGGAGGGATTCTCCTGCGGCGGTGCGGGCGTAGAGAACGGAGCGGCCGGCGCGGTGGGCGCTGACCAGGCCCGCGTTGCGCAGCGCGGTGAGGTACTGGGAGACCCCGGCCGGGGAGAGTCCGGTGCGGTGGGCGAGGTGGGTGGTGGAGGCCGGGGTCTCCAGTTCGGTCAGCAGCAGGGCCCGCGAGCGGCCGACCACGGCGGCGAGGGCGTCGACCCGGGTGGTGCGTCGCGCCTGCCACAGCGTGCCGACACCGCGCGCCGGATAGGCGAGTTGCGGTGGGTCCGGCGGTGACGTTCGGGTGCGCAGCGCCGGTCCGGTGAAGGCCGAGGGGATCAGCAGCAGTCCCGTGCCCGCCGTTTCACGGGTCAGCGGGTGCTTTCGGCGGGCCATCCGCAGTCCGTCCGCGTCCCAGCTCACCGAGGTGTGCAGGTCGTTGAAGAGGCGGCCCGTGCCGTGCTCGGCGACCATGCGGGCCCGGTAGAGGATGTCGGCTTCCAGCACCGCCCGGATCCGCGCCCAGTACGGGGCCAGTGCCACTTCCCAGAACCCTTCGAGCTCGTCCGTGACCTTCGCCAGGCGGGTCTGCGGGTCGGCGCGCAGCATCCGCAGCCGGGGGCCGAGGCCGCCCTGGTGGCGGGCCAGGTGGTCGAGGTCCTGGCGTACCCGCTCGATGGGCGCAGCCCGTATCGCCTGCCACTCCGCCTCCGGTGCGGGAGCGGGACCGGCGGGTGCCGGGTTGAGGAAGTCGGGGACGTAGCCGGTGGGCGGGATCAGCTCGGCGAGCCAGCCGCGGTCCAGTCCGGCGGCCACCATGCGCGGCCTTACCTGGTCGACCCAGGGCTGGTGCACCGGATGTGCGGCGTGGGAGCGCAGCAGCCGGAAGCTGGGCGCCACCTCCCACATCGGGGAGACGGCGAACCGCACCTGTGCCAGATCGCTCGCCGAGAACGACAGCTCCGCCAGGATGACCACTCCTCAATGGATTCAGGCATGTGTGAATCAATGGCGGCTGAGCCTACCGGGCACTGATCATCCCGGCATGACCTCACAGACAATCGACGCGGCGGCAGCGGGTACCTGGACGCTCGGCGACCGCACGGTCAACCGGATCGGTTTCGGCGCGATGCGCCTGCCCCAGACCGGCGAGGCGTTCCCGGCCGATGCCGTGGCACGCGACCGCGGCCAGGCGATCGGGGTGCTGCGCCGCGCGGTCGAACTCGGCGTGAATCACATCGACACCGCCGCGTTCTACTTCTCGCCACTGCGCAGTGCCAACGAGCTGATCAACCGGGCACTGGCCCCCTACCCGGACGACCTCGTCATCACCACCAAGGTCGGGCCCAGCCGCGACCCTTCGGGTCGGTGGCTGCCGCACGCCACCCCCGAGCAGCTGCGCGGCCAGGTCGAGGAGAACCTGCGCCAGCTCGGCCGCGACCACCTCGACGTGGTGAACCTGCGCATCGTCGGCACCGACTCGATCACCGAACGCTTCGGCGCACTCGCCGAACTGCGCAGGGCCGGACTCATCCGCCACCTGGGTCTGTCCAACGTCCGCCCCCACCACCTCGCCGAGGCCCAGGCCATCGCGCCCGTGGTCTGCGTGCAGAACATGTACGGAATCGGGGCGTCGCCCGAACAGAGACGGTTCGTGGACCTGTGCGGTGAACAACGCGTCGCGTTCGTGCCGTTCTACTCGATCGCCGGCACCGGACGCACGGCCGGCGCGACCACGGACGACAGCGACGAGGTGCTCGCCATCGCCCGCGCCCACGGGGTCGGCACGGCCCGGATCCGGCTGGCCTGGACACTGCACCAGGGCCCCCACGTCCTGGCCATCCCCGGTACCGGCGACCCCGGCCACCTCGCCCAGAACGTGGCCGCCGGCTCCCTGCGCCTGTCCGAGGACGAAGTCACCGCCCTGAACTCCCTTCGCCACGAAACGGTATGAACAAAAGCCCTTGCCCAATGGTCAAGAATCGTTGACCATTGGGCGCATGCCTACGGATGATCTTCCCGAGACGTTTCACGTCACCACTGACGAGCAACTGCGCGCCGTCTCCAGCCTCACGCGTCACCGGATCATGGCCGTGCTCCGCTTCGAGCCGGCGACGATCACGCAGATCGCCGGGCGGGTGGGCCTGGCGAAGGGGAGCTCCAGCTACCACGTACGACTGCTGGAACGGGCCGGCCTGGTGAAGGTGGTGCGGACGCGGAAGGTGCGGGGGGTCACCGAGCGGTACTACGCGATGGCCGCGCGGTCGATCGAGCTGCCGGATCCGGGGCCGGGGCAGCCGGATGTGCTGATGCGGAACGCGGTGGCGGACCTGGAAGCGGCGCCGGTGGACGGCGAGCGGCACGTAGGGATGGCGCACCTGCGGCTCACCGAGGAGCAGTTCACGGAACTGGGGGCTCGGCTGCAGGCACTGGCGGACGAGTACCGCGCGCTGTCCGATCCTGCGCTGCCGGACGCGTCGTTCGTCTTTGCGCTGTTCCGGCCGGCGCCGCCCGAGCAGACCGAGCAGACCGAGGAGATCGAGGAGATCGAGGAGATCGAGGGGGGATCCAAGTGAAGCCAAGCACAAGCAAGTTGCCGGCCGGGTTCGGACGACTGTGGACCGCGCAGACGGTGTCCTCGCTCGGGGACGGGGTGACGCATGCCGCGCTGCCGCTGCTCGCGCTGACGTTGACGCGGGATCCGATGGCGCTCGCCGTCGTCACGGCCGCCGGGACGCTGCCGTGGCTGCTCTTCGGGGTGCTCGGCGGCGCGCTGGTGGACCGCTGGGACCGCCGGCGCACGATGTGGGTCGCGGACGCGGCGCGAGCGATGCTGCTCGTGATACCGGCAGCGGCGGCCGCGCTCGACGTGCTGAGCATTCCGCTGCTCGCGGCCGTCGCCTTCGCGCTCGGCCTCGGCGGACTCTTCTTCGATACGGCCGCCACGGCCTATCTGCCGGATCTGCTCGGCCGCGACCCCGCACTCCTGGAGCGCGCCAACTCCCGCCTGCGCGGCGCCCAGACCGCCGCGTCCGGCTTCGCCGGGCCACCCGCGGGCAGTGCGCTGCTCGCGCTCGGGCGGGCGGTTCCGCTGCTCGCCGACGCGGTGTCGTTCGCGGTCTCCGCACTGCTCGTACGGTCGCTGCCCGCCTCGCCCCGGCCGGTACCGGAGGCCCGCGAGTCGCTGCTTCGGCAGGCACGGGCCGGGGCCGCCTACGTCTTCCGGGACCGGTTGCTGCTCGGGCTCGCGCTCCGTCCGGCGGTCGGGAACGTCGCCTTCGTCGCCGTGGAGACCGTCCTCGCCCTCTACGCGCACGACCGTCTCGGCATCGACACCTTCGGCTTCGGCCTGCTCCTCACGGCGGAGGCCACCGGCGGCCTGCTCGGCGCGGGCATCGCCTCCTTCCTCGGCCGACGACTCGGCACCGGCACCGCGCTGACCTGCACGGCCGCGGTCGAGGGACTCGCCGTCCTGGGGCTCGCCACCGCCCCGAATCCTTATGTGGCCGGGCTCGCGCTCGCCGTCTGCGGGGCCGGCATGGGCGCCACGATGGTGCTCGCGCCCTCCCTCCGGCAGGCGATCGTCCCGGCCCACCTGATGGGCCGGGTCGCCTCCACCTCCCGCATGCTCGCCATGTGCGCCGCCCCGTTCGGCGCCTTCCTCGGCGGCTGGCTGGCCACCACGTACGACGTACGCACCCCGCTCTACACCGCCGCCGGCCTCCTCCTCGCCATGACCGCCATCACGGCGAACATGACCAGCAACCGCCGGGTCGAGGCGGCACTGCGCGACGCAGCCCCGACCGGCGGCCGAGGCCACTCCGAATCCACGGATCCCGTTCGGGAAGGTGCACCCGAATCCAGTGGAACCGCCTGACCGCCCCCGAAGGGCTTCCGGAGGCGACCACTCAGAACCCCGATGTCACGTACAGGCAGTTGGTGTAGCTGTAACCCGGTTCGATCTTGATCTTGCTCGTCTTGGTGTCCCCGGCCGCCGTCAGGCTTCCGCCCCGCTTCTGGAGGAAGTGGTAGTCACCGGCGGGCAGCAGCAGGGTCGACTTCGGGTACTTCGAGGACGGCCCGGTGCAGGCCTTGATCTTCTTGCCCTGGGAGAGGATCGGGCCCGGGTACTTGGTGCAGGTCGTGCAGGTCTTGAGGGTGACCTTGCCGGTCATCGGGCCGGTGTAGAGCAGCTCGACCTCGCCCGGTCCGTCGTTGCTCACCACCAGGATCATCCGGGAGCCGCCGGGGACCTCCGACGGAGGCAGGCTCTTGCCGGCCGCCGGCTCCTCGTCGGCGATCTCCGCCGCGATGGCGATGGAGCGCGCGTGCGCGGCCTGCGGGCTGTCCGGGTACACCTTGGCGTACTCGGTCATCGTCTTGGCCGCGTCGTCGAAGTCCTTGTCCTTGAACTGGTCGGTCCCGCAGGCGAAGTCGCCCCGCTGGACCCCCTCCTTGGCCTCGCGCGTGACGCCGTCGAGGGAGGGGTCCGTCATGTCGCTGAGCGACGTCCGGAGGGTGCGCAGCTCGACGGTCGCGGCGCAGGGGTCGGTGCCGCTGTCGAGTGCGGTCGTACGGGTCTTGACGGCCGCCCGGATCGCCGGCTCGACGCGGGTGGCGTGGGACGACTTCGGGAAGGTGCTCAGGAGCTCGTTGAGGCTCTCGGCGGCGGTCGGCGTGGCGGTCGCGACGCCGAGCGCCGACGTCCCGCACTCGTAGAGGGAGTGGGCCAGCGGCTCGTCGGTCTTGGCGGGCCGGGCGCCCAGCAGGTCCTTGTCGACGGTGCCGGCGAGCCCGCGCAGGTGCTTGAGGGGGGCGATGGCCTCGCAGTACGTCTCCTTCTCGTACGGGGAGGAGACCGTCTCGTAGTACGTGTCGAGGCGCTCGGGGACGAGCTTCCCGGCCCGCGAGCCCGTGTGCCGCGTGCCGAGGTCCTCGTACTCGTCCAGCGCCTTGGCGAGGATCGGCTGGGCCTTGTCGAAGGCCAGGCCGTCGGCCGACTTCACCTGGGCGTCCGCGGCGGCGAGCCGGTCGAGGAGCGCCTGCTCGCGCGCCTCGTCACGGGCCGCCCCGTAGGCGAGCGATCCGCCCGCGGGGACGGCGAGCAGCACGACGGCGAGCGGGAGCGCCAGGCGCCGGAAGGAGGCGCCGAGGCGGAGGGTCGCGCGCAGTCCCCGCCGGGCCCCGTCGGCGGCGACGGCGAGCAGGAACACGCCGTAGCCGATGAGGAGGCCCGAGGGCACGCCGTCGACGTCGGCGGGGAGCGCCATCACGAGCAGGGCCGCGGTGGCGGCCCAGCAGAGCGCGGCACCGATCCAGTTGCGCAGGAAGACGTAGCCGAGGCCCAGGCAGGAGAGGTTGAGCAGGCCGATCATGGCGGCCTGCGCCGGGTTCGCCTCGCCGCGCGACCCGGGGCCGCCGGAGCCGGGCGGACCGTACCCCGGGGGTGCGGCGGGCGGCGGCGGCAGCCCCGCGCCGGCCCAGCCGGGGGCGGTCGCGGGGCCGGTGCCGGGCGGGGGTCCGCCGTATCCCTGTCCGCCCCCGGGAGGCGGGCCGAATCCGGGCGCCGGGGCGCCCGGAGCGGAAGCACCCGGAGCGGAAGCATCCGGAGCGGAGGCACCCGAAGGGCTCGAAGCCCCCGGGCCGCCCGGAGCCGGACCGCCGGGCGGCGGGGCCTCCCAGGGCGCCGGGGCCCCGAAGCCCCCGCTCGTACCACCGCCACCGGCACCGCTCTGGGCGTCAGGCGTGCCCTGCTGCGGTCTGTTCGACGATCCGTCTCCCGGAATGCGGTCGGACGGCTCGGGACGTGCGTCGTTCGGTTCCCCCACCACGGTTCCCCCTCGTGGGTCCATGCGCGGTGACACCCCACCGTCGCCTCTGGACACCTACCCTTCACTGTCTCCGCACACGCGTCCACGGTTCCGCGAAGCCGGTGACCAACCTGCGACCTACCCGCTACCGTCATTCGCCCCACGCAGGGCCTAAAGTCGCGGAGTGCCGTACGACCACCGGAAGACCGCCCCCCGTACCCTCGCCCTCGCGCTGGCCCTCACGGGCTGCTGCGCCGCACTCGCCGGCTGCGGGGCCTCCCAGGCGTCCCAGGCCTCGCCGACGGCCGGGAAGGGCGGGACGCAGACCCCCCCGCCCGCCGTCACCGCGACGCCCGACGCCTCCTCCCCCTCCGCCACGGACGGACAGCCGAGCGGAACCCCGCCCCCGGCCTCCTCCACGCCGCGGAGCACCCGCTCCCTCGCCGGTCGGACCGTCGTCGTCGACCCCGGCCACAACCCCGGGAACTTCCGGCACTCCCGGGAGATCAACGCGAAGGTGGACATCGGCACGGGCCGCAAGGAGTGCGACACCACCGGCACCTCCACGAACGGCACCGCCACGGAGGCCGCCTACACGGAGGCCGCCTTCACCCTGGACGTCTCCCACCGGCTGCGGGACCTCCTCACCGCGCGCGGCGCCAAGGTGGTCTTCACCCACGACGCGGACCGCCCCTGGGGCCCCTGCATCGACGAGCGGGCCGAGATCGGCAACGAGGCCGCCGCCGACGCCGTCGTCTCCGTCCACGCGGACGGCTCGGCCGTCGGCAACCGCGGCTTCCACGTGATCCTCCCGGCCCGGGTGAGCTCCGGCGCGGCGGACACGGCCCCGATCGTCGGGCCTTCCCGTGAACTCGGCGAGAACATCGCGGACCGGTTCGCGCGCGCGACGGGCACGGAACCGGCCAACTATCTCGGCTCCGGTACGGGGTTGGACGTCCGCAAGGATCTCGGCGGGCTGAATCTCTCAACCGTCCCCAAGGTCTTCGTCGAATGCGGCAATATGCGTGATCCGAAGGATGCCGAGCTGCTGACATCCGCGGCATGGCGGCAGAAGGCGGCCCAGGGCATCGCGGACGGCATCGCCACCTACCTCAACGGGTAGAACCGGCGAGCGATAGATTCGCTCCGTAATATGGGGCCGCCCCCGTGCCACGACCTTGAGCGCCACCCCGACGCGACGACGACGCGACGACGACCCGACGAAGGACTCTTACGTGAATATCCGCTCCCTCACCCGAGGCGATGGCGTGCTAATCGGTGCAGCGGTGGTGCTGTTCATCGCTTCTTTCCTGGACATCTCCGGCTGTGACGCCGCTCCGGCCATCTGCGACCAGGTGCCGTCCACGAACTCCTGGGAGGCCTCGCCCCTCGGCTGGGGCGCCTTCTTCCTCGGCATCGCCGGCGCCGCGCTGGTCGTCGCCTCCCGTGCCCTGCCGCAGCCGCGCAAGGTGGCCGGTCTGGAGCTGGGCCAGGTCGGTGCCGCCTTCACCATCGCGTCCGCCTGGACCCTGCTCATGTGGATCTTCGAGGCGAACAACGCCGGCGCCGGCCTGATCCTCGGCCTGATCGCCTCGCTCGTGGTCGCCGGTGCCGCCATCGCCGGTCCGATGGTGCCGGCCCTCAAGGCCCCGCTCGTGGGCGCGCCGCGTCCGCAGACCCCGCAGCCGTACGGCATGCAGCCCGGCCAGCCGGGTCAGCCGGGCGTCCCCGGTGGCTACGGCTACCCGGGTGCGCAGCAGCAGTTCGGCGGCCCGCAGGACCCGTCGCAGGGTGCCGGCCAGCCGTTCGGCGCGCAGGGCGCCCCGCAGTCGCACGCTCCCCAGCCGCACGCCCCGCAGCAGCCGGAGCCGCAGGCCGCCCAGGCCCAGGCCCCGGCCCCGCAGCCGCAGGGCGCGGCGCAGCCGGCCGCGGACTTCGCGCCGTTCTGGTTCGCGGTCCCGGTCGCCCGCGCGCTGTACGCGGAGGACGGCTCGCAGGCGCCGATCGCCGAACTGGCCCCCGGTACCTGGTACCTGGCGGTCGAGCAGCGCGGTCCGGCCCTGGTGGCCCAGACGCAGGACGGCCGCCGCGGCGTCCTCCAGGACACCACGGGCATCCAGCGCGGCTGATCCGCCCGGCACAGCACCTTCGACGGCCCCTCGACCGGAATCCCTTCCGGGCGGGGGGCCGTTGGCGTACAGTCCGGGAAAGCGATCTGACGGACCGTCAGAAGGGTTGCACGGCATGCGCCTCGGACTCGCCCTCGGCTACTGGGGCCGCGGCCCCTCCCCCGCCCACCTGGACCTCGCCCGTGAGGCCGAGCGGCTCGGGTACGACTCCGTGTGGACGGCGGAGGCCTGGGGCTCCGACGCGTTCACCGCGCTGACCTGGATCGCCGCGCACACCTCGCGGATCCGGCTCGGGACCGCCGTCGCGCAGATGGCCGCCCGCACCCCGACCGCGACCGCCATGCACGCGCTGACGCTCGACCACCTGTCCGGCGGGCGCATGATGCTCGGACTCGGCCTGTCCGGGCCGCAGGTCGTCGAGGGCTGGTACGGCCGCCCCTTCCCCCGCTCCCCGCTGACCGCCACCCGCGAGTACGTGGACGTGATCCGCCAGGTCCTGCGCCGCGAGGCGCCCGTCCGGCTCGACGGACGGCACCACTCCCACCCGTACACCGGCGAGGACGGCACCGGCCTCGGCAAGGCCCTCAAGCCGATCACCCACCCGCTCCGGCCGGACCTCCCGATCCTCCTGGGCGCCGAGGGCCCCAGAAACATCGCGCAGACCCTCACCATCGCGGACGGCTGGCTGCCCCTCTACTGGTCCCCGGAGCGCTGGGCCGAGGTGTACGCGCTCCCCGACCGCCTCCCGGAGGGCTTCCTGGTGGCCCCCATGGTCCGGGCGCAGCTCTGCGACGACGTGGCGGCCGGGCTGCTGCCCGTCAAGGCGATGCTCGGCTTCTACATCGGCGGCATGGGGCACGCCGCCCGCAACTTCCACGCCGACCTCATGGGGCGGATGGGGTACGCGAAGGAGGCCGGCCGCATCCAGGAGCTGTTCGCGGCGGGGCGGCGCGAGGAGGCGGTGCTCGCCGTACCGGACGCCTTCGCCGACGAGATCTCGCTCGTCGGCCCCCGGGAGCGGATCGCCGAGCGCCTCGACGCATGGCGGCGGGGCCCGGTGACGGACCTCCTGATCACCTCACCGGACCCCGCCACGCTCCGCGTACTCGCGGAACTCAACTCGTAGCGTCAACCGCCCAGTTCCGACGTGCTGGGCACCTTGTCGACCACCTCGGCGCCGGCGCTCTTGCCGGCGTCCTTGACGCTGTTGATGACGGACTCGAAGGCGCCGACGTCCGCGTCGCCGACCTCGCCCTTGCGGAGCTTCGTCCCGAGGTTCTTGAGCGACTCGATCCCGGCCGTGAGCGGCGCGACCGCCTTCGAGAGCAGCGGGTCGCCCTTGGCGTTGTTCACCGCCGCCTTGAGCCGGTTGTACGTGAACGCACCCGCGAGACCCGCCTTCACGAGGGCGAAGGTCCGCCCGTCCGCGCCCTTCGTGAACTTGCCCGCGCGGTACGGCTTCACGATCCACTGGTACGTGGCACCGGCGGCGAGGCCCGCGTTGGCCACGAACCGGGTCTTCGCCAGCTTCTGCTGCTCGAAGGTGCCGGTGCTCGTCGGCGTCGCCGCGCTGCTCGCGTTCTGCGTGTCGTCGCCGCCGCACGCCGCGGTGGTCAGCAGCAGGACGCAGGACAGCAGCAGCGCGACGACAGCGCGCGAAGGACTTCTGGGCACGACGGGACCTCCCTGGGGCTTGTGGCGCCAGCCTCACCCCGGTCCCCCACGTCCGCCACCCGGGCGACTCCGTACGGGTCCCGCGACCCGGTCCCCCGGTCCGTGGTCAGACCGACCCGCAGCAGTCCGGTTCGAGGCCCGTGGGGAGGCGTTCGCCACCGAAGACGGCCACCGTGGCCTCTTCCCCGCCGAGCGCCGCCACCGCGAGCAGCAGGGAGCCGGCGGTCCAGGCCGTCTGCTCCTCCGGCCACATGGCCTTGTCGCTTTCCGCGTCGCCCTCGAAGACGTACCCCGTCCAGTACATGCCGTTCGCCGCGCGCAGGTGCTGGATGTCCTGGAGGATCGTGAGGGCCCGGTCCGATTCGCCCATCGCCCAGAGGGTGAGGGCGAGTTCGCAGGACTCGCCGCCGGTGACCCAGGGGTTCGGGATCACGCACCGCACGCCGAGGCCGGGCACGACGAACGCGTCCCAGTCGGCGTCGATACGGGCCAGCGCGTCCGGTCCGGTGATCGCGCCGCCGAGGACCGGGTAGTACCAGTCCATCGAGTAGCGGGACTTGTCGAGGAAGCGCTCGGGGTGCCGGCGGATCGCGTGGCCGAGCGCGCCCGTCGCCAACTCCCAGTCGGGCTGCGGCTCTTCGCGGGCCTCGGCGATGGCGAGGGCGCAGCGCAGCGCCTGGTGGATGGAGGACGAGCCGGTGAGGAGCGCGTCGTTCACGGATTCGCCGGAGGGCTCGCGCTTCCAGCCGATCTGGCCGCCGGGCTGCTGGAGTCCGAGGACGAACTCGACGGCCGCGTAGACGACGGGCCACATCCGGTCGAGGAAGGCGTCGTCGCCGGTGGACAGGTAGTGGTGCCAGACGCCGACGGCGATGTACGCGACGAAGTTGGACTCCCGGCTCCGGTCGGTGACGTCGTCGGGGTCGCCGTCGTGGTAGGCCGCGTACCAGGAGCCGTCCGCGTTCTGGTGGCGGGCGAGCCACTCGTAGGCGCGGGCCGCGGCGGCGTGCTCGCCGGCCGCGTCGAGGGCCATGGCCGCCTCGGTGTGGTCCCACGGGTCGAGGTGGTGGCCGCGGAACCACGGTATGGCCCCGTCCTCGCGCTGGACCGCGAGTATCCCGGTGACGGTCTCGGCGGCCTGCTCGGCCGTGAGCACCCCGGACAGGACGAGGTGCTCGGCGATCCGCTCGGGGCTCGTCACTTGGCGGCGTCCGAGGCAGCGGCCTTCGGGAGGTGCGGCTTGGTCGCGTACGCCACGAAGCTCTTGCCCACGACCGGGTTGAGCAGCTGCTCGGTGACCCGGGTCAGGGCGGGCTTCTTCATGATGTCCCAGACCAGGAGCTTGTGGTAGGCGCGGACCGGCAGGGCCTTGTCGTTGTCGACGCCGAAGGCGCACTTCAGCCACCAGTACGGCGCGTGCAGGGCGTGCGCGTGGTGGGTGCCGTACGGCTTGAGGCCGGCCTGCCGGATCCTGTCGAGGAGCTCGTCGGCCTTGTAGATGCGGATGTGGCCGCCCTCGACCTCGTGGTACGCGTCGGAGAGCGCCCAGCAGATCTTCTCGGGGCCGTAGCGGGGCACGGTGATCGCGATCCGGCCGCCCGGCTTGAGGACGCGGACCATCTCGGCGAGCACGCCCTTGTCGTCCGGGATGTGCTCCATGACCTCGGAGATGATCACGACGTCGAAGGACTCGTCGGGGAACGGCAGGTTGAGGGCGTCGCCCTCCATCGCGGTGGCGGTCGCCCCGGCGGGGGCCTCCCCGGCCTCCTTCATCGCCGCGAACCACTTGGCGACCTCGCGGATCTCCTCGCCGTTCTGGTCGAGGGCCACGACCTGGGCGCCGCGCCGGTAGCACTCGAAGGCGTGCCGGCCCGCACCGCAGCCCAGGTCGAGCACGCGGTCGCCGGGGGCGAGCGGGAAGCGGGTGAAGTCGACGGTCAGCACGAGGGCCTGCCTTCGCGGTCGGGACGGGGGTGATGCGCGTACGTGTGGTGCGGGTGTCGCGCGAGCGGGACGGTCACCTGCGGACGCCCTGACGGGCGCCTTGCCTGGCCACGGCCTCGCGGTAGAGGTCGGCCGTGCCTTGGGCCGCGCGGGCCCAGGTGAAGCGCTCCAGGACCCGGACCCGGCCCGCGGCACCGAGGCGGGCCCGCAGCTCCGCGTCGCCGAGGACCCGCCCGAGCGCCGCGGCCAGCGCCCCCGCGTCGCCCGGCGGCACCGCGAGGCAGGTCTCGCCGTCGGCTCCCGCGACCTCGGGGATCGCGCCGCCGGTGGTGGCGACGAGCGCCGTCCCGGTGGCCATGGCCTCGGCGGCGGGCAGCGAGAAGCCCTCGTACAGTGAGGGCACGCAGGAGACCTGGGCGGAGCGCACGAGGTCGACGAGCTCGGCGTCGCTGATGCCCTTGACGAACTCGACGGCGCCGGCCAGCCCGTACCGCTCGATGGCCTGGGCGACGGGGCCGTCCTCGGCGCGCTTGCCGACGACGACGAGGTGGGCGTCGGGGTTCTCGGTACGGAGCTTGGCGAGCGCCTCGATCAGGTGGACGAGGCCCTTGAGGGGGACGTCGGCGCTGGAGGTGGTGACGATCCGGCCGGGGACCTCGGCGACGGCCGGGTCCGGGGACCAGAGCGTGGTGTCGGCGCCGATGTGGACGACCCGGATGCGGTCCTCGCGTACGCCGAGGTGCTCGACGATCTCCTGGCGGGAGGTGCCGGAGACGGTGAGGACGGACGGCATCCGGCGGGCGACGCGCTTCTGCATGCGGGTGAAGGCGTACCAGCGGCGGACGGAGGCGCGGCGCTTCCAGTCGGCGGCGGCGTCGAGTTCGAGCTGCCGGTCGACGGTGATGGGGTGGTGGATCGTGGTGACGAGCGGCGCGCCGAGGGCCCGGGGGCCGCCGAGGAGGCCGTAGCCGAGGGTCTGGTTGTCGTGGACGACGTCGAAGTCGCCGCGGCGGGCGGCGAGCATGCGCCGGGCCCGCAGGGAGAAGGTGAGCGGCTCGGGGAAGCCGCCGGTCCACATGGTGGCGACTTCGAGGCCGTCGATCCAGTCCCGGTACTCGTCGCGCTTCGGCGTCCGGAAGGGGTCCGGCGAGCGGTAGAGGTCGAGGCTGGCGATCTCGGTGAGCGGCACGCCCTCGTCCAGCGTGGGGTACGGCTGGGAGCCGACGACCTCGACGGTGTGGCCGAGGCGGGCGAGCTCACGGGAGAGGTGGCGGACGTAGACGCCCTGGCCGCCGCAGAAGGGGTTCCCCTTGTACGTGAGGAGAGCGATCCGCAACGGGCTGTCACCGTCCGCGGTGGCGCCCTGCCGGGGGCTTGCCGGGCTTGCCTCTATGGCTTCCGCGGTCATGCGCGACCCCCTTCGAGCGTGTTTCGCCGGAGCGTAACCGCTCGCGCTAATCTAGAACAAGTTACAGACTTGATCGTTCTCGATCTTCTTGCATGATCTTCCTGATCGCTCAAGGAGGACAGAATCTACCGGCAGGTAGCTCCCTGGTGAGAGCCGGAACAGGTGATTCGCGCCACGACGGCCGGACCGCGATACTCTCGCTCCCCACCTCCGCTCCCACCGCACGGAACGGGAACCCATGACCGCAGACAACAGGGCGGACCTCGGCCCTTCGGCGCCGGCCCTCACGGAGCGCCAGGAGGCGCGGCGGCGCCGCATCCTGGACGCCAGCGCGCAGCTCGCGGCGCGGGGCGGCTTCGACGCCGTACAGATGCGGGAGGTCGCCGAGGCGGCCGGGGTGGCCCTCGGCACGCTGTACCGCTACTTCCCGTCCAAGATCCACCTGCTGGTCGCGACGATGCAGGACCAGCTCCAGCACATGCACACCACGCTGCGGAAGCGGCCGCCCGCGGGCGCCGACCCGGCGGAGCGGGTCGCGGAGACCCTGATGCGGGCCTTCCGGGCGCTCCAGCGGGAACCGCAGCTCGCCGACGCGATGGTGCGGGCGCTGACCTTCGCGGACCGCGGGGTGAGCCCCGAGGTCGACACGGTCTCGCGGCTGACGACCGCGATCATCCTGGACGCGATGGGGGCGGAGCACCCGAGCCCGCAGCAGCTGTCGGCGGTGCGGGTCATCGAGCACACCTGGCACTCGGCGCTGATCACCTGGCTGTCCGGGCGCGCCTCGATCGCGCAGGTGAAGATCGACATCGAGACGGTCTGCCGACTGATCGAGCTGACGGCGCCGGGCGCGCCGACGCCGAGGACGGCCGGCTGAGAGCGTCCGCCCTCAGGCGCCGAGGACGGCCGACTGAGGATGTCCGCCCCCACCCCCGGCCGAGGCCGCGCCGGGGGCGGAGGCGGTCCCGCCTTTCCGGAAAGTCCCGCCTGAGCCGCGGCTCCCGCCCTCCGGGCAGCCGGCGCTACTTTCCGGACACGGCTCAGGGCTGCGCGGGCTTCTTGTTGTCGGCGGCGATCTTCGCCGCGCACTCCGGACCGCTGTCCGCGGCGATGAACATCACCATCTTCAGCGGGCCCTGGGCGTGGTTGCTGGCCTGGAGCGTCCAGCCGCTCTTCTGCAGGGACTTGATCACGGAGCCGCTCTGCTCGTGGCTCCGCAACTCCTTCCAGCCGCCGGCGGTCAGGGCCGCGACGGTGGCCCCGTAGGACTTCACCGGGTCCGCGGCCTTCTCGGCGTCGGCCGTCCAGCTGACCATGCAGTCCTTGAGCTCCGGCGCGATGTCCTCGCCCGAGGCGTCCTGCGTGAAGCCGGCCCCCGTCGCCGCGGCCTCGACCTCCTTGGTGACCGCGGCCCCGTCGAGCCGCTCGCCGCCCGACCCCGAACCGCCCGTGGCGGCCGAACCCGCGGACGACGAACCACCCTTGTCCGAACCGCCCTCGCTACCGCAACCAGCGACCAACAGCACCACACCGGCGGCCGCGGCCACCCACTTCGCCTTGCGCACAACACTCCCAAATACGCATGTACGAAGGCCCCTTGCCCCCGTGACCAAGGGCCTAGTTTTGCACAAGGGAACGACAGCACGTCACGATCCGGGCGCCGACGGGCCGACCACGAGCGCCACCTCCCGCCGGGCCGGGCCCGCTCTACTCCTCCGGCGGGAACACCGGTTCTCCTCCGTCCGCGAGGGCGATCAGGATGGCCTCCACCGGGCAGCCCTCGGCCGCCGCGAGCAGCGTCTCCCCCGCGTCCACCTCCGGTTCCACCGGATGGGACTGGCGGGCCGTGTCGAGACGGAAGGCGGTCGGGGCGTGGTTGACGCACATGCCGGAGCCGATGCAGACGCTCCGGTCGACCTCGACGTGCCAGCGGTCCCCCATCACTCCCCCGCCGGGGACTCGTACCCGCCGGGCAGGTGGATCATCTTGTGCTCCAGGTACTCGCCGAAGCCCTCGGGGCCGAACTCCCGTCCCAGACCGGAGTTCTTGTAGCCGCCGAAGGGGCCGAGCATGTCCAGGCTGAAGGTGTTGACGTTGAACGTGCCCGTGCGCACGGACCGGGCGAAGCCGATGCCGTGCTCCACGTCCCCGGTCCAGACGCTGCCGCTGAGCCCGAAGTCGGAGTCGTTGGCGATCCGCAGGGCCTCGGCCTCGTCCCCGTACGGCAGAAGGCAGATGACCGGGCCGAAGATCTCCTCGCGGGCGATCCGCATGGAGTTGTCGACGCCGCCGAAGAGCGTGGGCTCGACGTACCAGCCGCGGTCGAGGGAGGCCGGGCGCCCGCCGCCCGCGAGGACCTTGGCGCCCTCCGCCTGGCCGATGCCGATGTAGTCGAGGGAGCGCTGCTGCTGGCGCCGGGCGACGAGCGGGCCGACCTGGGTGGCGGGGTCGAGCGGGTCGCCGACGACGAGCGCGTCGGCCGCCGCCGCGAAGGCCTCGGCGATCTCCTCGTAGCGGGAGCGCGGGGCGAGGATACGGGTCTGGGCCACGCACGCCTGGCCGTTGTTCATCCAGGCGGCGGGGACGATCCCGGCGACGGCGGTGTCCAGGTCGGCGTCCGGCAGGATCACCGCGGCCGACTTGCCGCCGAGTTCGAGGGTGACGCGGGTGAGGTTGCGGGAGGCGACCTCCATCACCCGCTTGCCGGCCGCGACCGAGCCGGTGAAGGACACCTTGTCGACGCCGGGGTGGCCGACGAGGTACTCGCTGACCTCGCGGTCGGCGGGCAGGATGCTGAGCACGCCCTCCGGCAGCCCGGCCTCGGTGGCGATCTCGGCGAGGATGTACGAGTCGAGGGGCGACTCCGGCGAGGGCTTGAGGACCACCGTGCAGCCGGCGAGCAGCGCCGGCCCCAGCTTGGCGGCGGCGGTGAACTGCGGCACGTTCCACGGGATAACGGCCGCGACCACGCCCACCGGCTCGCGCCGGACGAGCAGCGGGCCGAGGACGCCGCCGCGCCGCTCCTCGAAGGCGAAGTCCCGGGCGACGGTGATTGCCGCGTCCCAGACCATCATCGCGCCGAGCGCCTGGGCGAGGACGGACCAGGAGTACGGGGAGCCGTTCTGCGAGCTGATGGAGCGGGCGATCTCCTCGTACCGGACGGCGATCGCGTCCTTGATGCGGGTGACCACGGCGATCCGCTCCTCGACCGTCATCCGCGGCCAGGGCCCCTCGTCGAAGGCCCGGCGGGCGGCGGCGACGGCCCGGTCGACATCGGCGGCGGAGGCGTGCGGGACGCGCCCGATGACCTCCTCGGTGTGCGGCGAGATCACCTCGATGACCGCATCGCCCAGCGGATCGGTCAACTCCCCACCGATGAACAGCTTTCCGTGCTCCACAAGCTCGGTCATGACCGCAGCCTCCCGGGGGGACGAGTATTCTGACGATGCCTCAGAACTGATACCAGTTCTAGTTATAGGGAGCAATGCAGCGGACGAAAAAGGCCCCCACCAGCCGCTTTGCTGCCGGTGGGGGCACCGCCATGCCCCAGGGCCGCTCCCGGGCCACCCCGGGCCGCTCCCAGGCCACCCGGGGGCCGCCCGGGCCGCTCCTGGGCCGTCAGCCGCCCCGCCGGCCCTCCGACCGCATGCCGTCGACGGCGTCCGCGTGCGACTCTCACCGCTCGGCATCAAGCACTAGGGATCCACTCTGTACTCGACGCTGTGCGTCACCCCGCGACTGCGTCGATAGGGGTCGATGCTCTCGACCTGCGCAGCAGCGTCTCCCTTACTCCACCAGGAAGTCGGCACGAATTCCGCCTCCAGGAGAGGCACGGGGATACCGTTCTTCGGGTCGTGGTGGCGAAACTTCACGCGCGCTACCGGACGGTCGCCGAGCAGGTCCCGAATGAGGCTTTCCTGAGGCAATTTCACTTCGAGGCATTCATCGAGCGCCCCGAAACCGGCTTTACATTCGGTGAACTTCCCCAAAGAGTTCGAACCGTGCATGATGAAATAGAGGAAAACAGTCAGTCGCACACTCTTCAGCGAGTCGTTCTTGACATCGAATACGAATGATGTCTCGTTTTTCTGCCCCGGGGTGAAGTGGCCTCCGTTGCGAATCAGGCGACCAACCTTGAGCAGCCCCCTATAGTGACGATTCTCCCTCCACGCCACATTTCCCGGCGCCGCAAGGACGACACTCGCCTCTTCTTTCGTGATGTAGCGAGCCGCAGCCACGTCATGTCCCGTGACGGTATACACGGCAGAAAGGACATCCAGTTCACCGGCACCCACATTCTCCAACGTCACGGTTCCGCGCATATGGGTGACGCCCTTGTAGTGCCGCAACTCGTGTAGCTGCGGCACGACGTTCACGCGCGGGCCTTCGTGTACAGGTCTATAGAACGTCAAGTACCAGAACTGAAGCAGGCCGACCAGCGGCAGAATCGACGCGACCAGCCCCCAGGTCACATTCAGCACGTGCGGCTGCCCGACAATGGAAATCACAGCAGCGATGGCCAGAACCATCAACAGCAATGCGACACCCAACACGAGAATGTCGAGGGCGTCAAGAAGGCCACTATTGAGCTCGATCCAGATCGGGATCAACAGGATCGGGATGGCGGACGCTTGGCCGGCGATAGCACTAGGGAAATCCCAGGGCCTGTAACCTGTCTGCGCGATTCCGATGGCACTCAAGCGCCCAAGCTTTTTCCGGACTTGGACGAAGGCGGCAGCATTGACGAACGCGGAAGCGAATCTCAGGATGCTCGTGGCCGCTTGCGCGGTTCCCACGAGAGCGAGGTCGACCAGTCCAGTGATCGAAAACACCATACAATCGATCAATAGGACCCATTTGAAGTGTCGCATGTCGAGAATCCAACTTGGGCGACTTGCTACCCAGCGAAGAGATCGCGTGATGGATGCCATACGGGCAGGCTAGGAGATCACCGCTCCTGAAACCCTCAAGGAGGGGTGCCTGGCGCGCCCTGGAGGCGCGTCGCCCTCCCTGCCCGCAGGACCTGAGCGGGAGACCGCGCCCTCGCTTGCCCTTCAGGGTCGACGGCGTGGGCGAGGCAGCCCCAACTCGGCTACCCCACGCGTCTCTGACGAGTCGTCAGTTCTCGGTATACTGGGCCATGGTCGAGCAGGCTCCCCGTACGGTCTTGGAGAGATGAGGGCACATGACCCAGGTGACCGAGCACGGCGGAGGCGTCTGGTCCCTGCGGGTCCCCATTCCGGACAATCCGCTCGGCCACACCCTGGTCCACGTCCTCGACACCGACCGCGGTCCGGTCCTCGTCGACACCGGGTGGGACGACCCCGCCTCCTGGCACGAACTCAGCGGCGGGCTCGACGCACTGGGGCTGTCGGTCCAGGAGGTACACGGGGTCGTCATCACCCATCACCACCCCGACCACCACGGCCTCTCCGGCCGGGTCCGGGAGGAGTCCGGGGCCTGGATCGCCATGCACGCCGCCGACACGGCCGTCGTCCGCCGCACCCGCGAGGCCGAACCCGGGACCTGGCTCGACTACATGACGCAGAAGCTGACCGCCGTCGGCGCCCCCGAGGAGCACGTCGCCCCGCTGCGGGCCGCCCGCGCGTCCGGCCGGATGCGGACCCTGCCGGGGCTGCGGTCCGCCCTCCCCGACCGGGAGATCGTCCCCGGCGAGCTCCTCGACCTGGCCGGCCGGCGGCTGCGCGCGATCTGGACCCCCGGCCACACCCCCGGCCACGTCTGCCTCCACCTGGAGGAGGAGCACCCCGCCGGGCTGCCGGGTCACGGCCGGCTGTTCTCCGGCGACCACCTGCTGCCCGGGATCTCCCCGCACATCGGGCTGTACGAGAACCCGGGCGAGATCCACGAGACCGACCCCCTCGGCGACTACCTCGACTCGCTCGAACGCATCGGCCGCCTCGGCGTCGCCGAGGTCCTCCCCGCCCACCAGTACGCGTTCGCCGACGCCGCCGGCCGCGTCGACGAGCTCCTCGTCCACCACGAGGAACGGCTCACCGGGCTCCTCACCCTGCTCGCCGCCCCGCTCACCCCCTGGCAGCTCGCCGAGCGGATGGAGTGGAACCGGCCCTGGGACGAGATCCCCCACGGCTCCCGGAACATCGCCGTCAGCGAGGCCGAGGCCCACGTCCGCCGCCTGGTGAAGCTGGGCCGCGCGGAGGCCGTGACGGGCACGGACCCGGTGACGTACGTCGCGGTGTGAGCCTCCACGGGCCGGGGATGGCGCCGGGGGTGAGCCCGCCATGGACCGGAAATGCCGCCGGGCATGAGCTCGCCACGCCCCGGAGAGGCCGCCGGGCATGAGCCCGCCCACGCCCCGGAGATGCCGCCGGGTGTCAGCCGTCCGCACCCGCCCGTGCCCGCCCGCACCCGCCCGTGCCCGCCCGCACCCGCCCGGACCCGGCAGGTGTGAGGCAGCTCGCACCCCCGGGGCCGGGCGCGTACGGGCCGGTAGAGTGAGCAGGTCGTCATCATGCCCGTACGGGGGGAAGCCGGTGCGAATCCGGCACTGACCCCGCAACCGTAAGCCGCCCCTTCCAGAGGGCGGCGAGTCGGAATGCCCCGTCCGGGACGTGACCGCCGGCACCGTCGAGGAATTACGGAGCCGGAGCCTGGTGCCCCTGAGGCGTGCCGGTGCCCGGCCGCAGGAGAGGGCCCCATGAACACCGTCCGCCGCGGCGCCGCCGCGCTCGCCGCCGCCGCAGTCGTACTCGGCACCGGAGCAGCCCTTCCGGCCGCCGCCGCACCCTCCCCGACCCCCTCGACCGGCGCCCTGGCGCCCGGTCTGTACGGCACGAAGGACCCGACGTACGACGGTGTGTGGCGCCAGTCGCTCGCCTTCCTCGCCCAGCGCGGCACCGGCTTCCAGCCCGCCGACCAGTCCGTGGACTGGCTCCTCGGCCAGCAGTGCGCCGACGGTTCCTTCAGCTCCTACCGCGCGGACGCGACGCGGCCCTGCGACGCGAAGACCCTGCGCGACACCAACGCCACCGCCCTCGCCGTCCAGGCGCTCGGCGCCGTCCGCCGCCAGGCCGCCGACCCGGAGAAGGTCGACAAGGCCGTCAAGTCCGGCCACGACTGGCTGCGGTCCGTGCAGAACAAGGACGGCGGCTGGGGCTACATCCCCGGCGGCGGCCCCAGCGACGCCAACTCCACCTCGGTCATCGTCGGCGCCCTCGCCGCGACCGGCGTCAGGCCCGGCTCCTTCACCTCCGCCGAGGGCCGCACCCCCTACGACGCGCTCCTCACCTTCGCGGTGCCCTGCTCCGACAAGGCCGGCGCCGGCGCCTTCGCGTACCAGCCCGACAAGACCGGCAAGCTGCTCGCCAACGCGGACGCCACCGCCGCGGCCACCCTCGCCGGGCTCGGCAAGAGCGTCGTCTCCACCAAGGCCTCCCCCGAGCAGGCCCCGACCTGCCAGGACCTGACGAAGCCGACCGTCGAGCGGGCCGCTCTCAACGGCGCCTCCTACCTGGCGAAGACCCTCGCGAAGACCGGCCACCTCACCGCCCCGCCGATGCCCGGCGCCACCGACACGACGGAGAAGCCGGACATCGGCAACACCGCCGACGCGGTCGTGGCGCTCGCCGCGGCCGGTGCCGCCAAGGAGGCCCAGCCCGCGCTCCAGTGGCTGGAGAAGAACTCCGCCGCCTGGGCGAAGGAGAGCGGCCCCGCCGCCTACGCGCAGCTGATCCTGGCGGCCCGCGCGACGGAGACCGACCCGCGCGAGTTCGGCGCGGCCGACCTGGTCGAGCAGCTCAACGCCCTGGGCCCGGCGCCCAAGAGCCCCGACACCTCCGCCGCGGCCACGAGCGACGACGAGGAATCCGGCTTCGACATCTGGTGGATCATCGGCATCGGCATGGTCGTCGGCGTCGGCATCGGCTTCCTCGTGAGCGGCCGCAAGAAGTGACGACTGTCAGGACGCCGGTCAGGAAGCCCGTCAGGACGACGGTCACCGCCGGACGCGCCGCCCGGATCGCGGGCGCCGCGGCCGGGGCGCTCCTCACGCTCACCGCCGTCGCCGCGGCCCCCGCGCAGGCCGCCGGCTACCGCTACTGGTCGTTCTGGGAGAGCGACGGCGGAAAGTCCTGGACGTACGCCACGCAGGGACCGGCGACCGCCCGCCCCGCCGACGGCGACGCGATCGGCTTCCGCTTCGCGCTCAGCCAGGGCACGAGCGACACCTCCAAGCCCTCCGCCGCCCCCGGCTTCGCGGCGATCTGCGCGGGGGTGGAGAAGAAGGACGGCAGCAAGCGGATCGCGGTCGTCGTCGACTTCGGCGGTCCGGAGGACGCCCCGCCCGGCGAGAAGCCGCCGCGGAAGCCGGTCACGACCGGCTGCGTAGAGGTCCGTGCGGACGCGACGGGCGCGGAGGCCCTGGCCGAGGTGGCGAAGCCGCTGCGGTACGACGGCGCGGCCATGCTGTGCGGGATCGCCGGGTATCCGGCGCGGGGCTGTGGCGAGCAGGTCGCGGAGGGCGGGGAGCAGCCGGCCCCGTCGTCGGCTTCCCCCGCCCCCGTACCGGAGCCGGGGGCCGAGGGGGGCGGCCCCTCCTTCGGCGTGCTCGCCGGCGGTGCGGCCGTGCTCGCGCTCGGCGGCGCCGCGATCTGGAAGGCCCGCCGTCGCGGATGAGCCCCGCCCGTAGCCGCCGGCCGTTCGCGGCCCCCGTGGCGAACCGGTCGAACGCCCTCCACGCCGGAGCCTGGTGGGTGTGGGCGCTCGGCCTGGCCGTCGCCGCCTCGCGCACCACCAACCCGCTGCTGCTCGGTCTGCTCGTCGGGGTCGCCGGGTACGTCGTGGCGGCCCGGCGTACCGACGCGCCCTGGGCGCGTTCGTACGGGGCGTTCGTGAAGCTCGGCCTGTTCGTCGTCTTCCTGCGGGTCGTCTTCTCGCTGCTGCTCGGCTCCCCGATCCCGGGGACGCACGTCCTGTTCACGCTGCCCGAGGTGCCGCTGCCCGACTGGGCGCAAGGGGTACGGATCGGGGGCCGGGTCACCGCCGAGCAGCTGGTCTTCGCCCTCTACGACGGCGCGAAACTGGCGACCCTGCTGATCTGCGTGGGCGCGGCGAACGCGCTGGCCAACCCGGCGCGGCTCCTCAAGTCACTGCCGGGAGCGCTGTACGAGGCCGGGGTCGCCGTCGTCGTGGCGATGACCTTCGCGCCGAACATGGTCGCCGACGTGGTCCGGCTGCGGACCGCCCGCCGTCTCCGGGGCCGCCCCACGGGCGGGGTCAGGGCGGTGCTCCAGATCGGTCTGCCGGTGCTCGAAGGAGCGCTTGAGCGGTCGATCGCGGTGGCGGCCTCGATGGACGCGCGGGGTTACGGCCGGACGGCCCAGGTCCCCGCGTCCGTACGCCGTACGACGAACGTGCTGACCCTGGGCGGGCTGCTCGGCGTCTGCGCCGGTTCGTACGGGCTGCTCGCGGCGCAGGGCGCGGTGTACGGGCTGCCGCTGCTGGCCGCCGGCCTCCTCGCGGCGATGGCGGGCCTCCGGCTCGGCGGGCTGCGGACCGTGCGGACCCGGTACCGGCCCGACCGCTGGGGCGTGCGGGCCTGGCTGGTCGCGGGCTCGGGGGTGGCGGTCGCGTCGCTGATGATCTGGGCGAACGCGTACGCACCGGAGGCGCTGCACCCGGGGGTCGTGCCCCTGGAGGCGCCGGAGCTGCCGCTCTGGCCGGCCCTCTCGATCCTGGTGGGCCTGGTCCCGGCGTTCGTGGCCCCCGTCCCCCCGGAGTCCGTTGGCAAGGAGAGCACGTGATCCGCTTCGAGAACGTCTCGGTGAGGTACGAGGACGAGGCCGGTCCCACACTGCGGGACCTGAACCTCACCGTCCCCGAGGGCGAGCTCGTCCTGCTCGTCGGCCCGTCCGGCGTCGGCAAGTCGACCCTGCTCGGGGCGGTCTCCGGCCTCGTCCCGCACTTCACGGGCGGCACGCTGACCGGCCGGGTGACGGTCGACGGCCGGGACACCCGCACGCATCCGCCGCGCGAGCTGGCGGACGTGGTGGGCACGGTCGGGCAGGACCCGTCGGCGCACTTCGTGACGGACACGGTCGAGGACGAGCTCGCGTACGGGATGGAGTCCCTGGGTCTGGCACCCGCCGTCATGCGGCGCCGGGTGGAGGAGACCCTCGACCTGCTGGGCCTCGCGGAGCTCCGCGACCGCCCGATCGCCACGCTCTCCGGCGGCCAGCGGCAGCGCGTCGCGATCGGCTCGGTCCTGACCCCGCACCCCAAGGTCCTCGTCCTCGACGAGCCGACGTCCGCGCTGGACCCGTCGGCGGCGGAGGACGTCCTGGCGGTGCTCCAGCGCCTGGTCCACGACCTGGGCACGACGGTCCTCCTGGCCGAGCACCGCCTGGAGCGGGTCGTCCAGTACGCGGACCAGGTCATCCTCCTGCCGGACGGCGTCATGGGCCCGCCGGCCGAGATCATGGCCGTCTCGCCGGTCCACCCGCCGGTGGTGGCGCTGGGCCGGTTGGCGGGCTGGGACCCGCTGCCGTTGACGGTGCGGGATGCTCGGCGGCGGTCGGGTGCGCTGAAGGAGCGGCTGGGGGAACGGGCGGAAGGCGGGGCCCCTGCGGGGCTTGTCCCGCACCCCGCCCCTTCCCGGGACCGGGGGCTGGATGATCCAGCTCGTCCGGCGTTTGAGGACCGGGGTCCGGGGCGGAGCTCCGGTTTCGGGAAGGGGCGGGGTGGGGTGATCCTCCCGTTCCTACGGCGCCGCACCCGCCCCACCGCCCCCACCACCGACACCCCCCTCGTCCTCGCGGACGCGCTCGGCGTGCGGCGTGGCCGCGTCGAAGCCCTCCGCCGCATCGACCTCCAGGTCACCGCCGGCGAGACCGTCGCGCTCATGGGGCGGAACGGCGCGGGCAAGTCCACCTTCCTCTCCACCCTCGTCGGCATGATCCCGCCGACCTCCGGCACGGTCCGCGTCGCCGGCCGCACCCCCCACACCACCGCCCCCCGCGACCTGATCCGCCAGGTCGGCCTCGTCCCGCAGGAGCCGAGGGACCTGCTGTACGCGGACACCGTCGCCGCCGAGTGCGCGGCGGCCGACGCGGACGCGGGCGCGGCGCCCGGGATCTGCCGGGCCCTGGTCTCCGAGCTGCTGCCGGGGGTCGCGGACGACACGCACCCCCGGGACCTGTCCGAGGGGCAGCGGCTCGCGCTCGCGCTGGCCGTGGTCCTGACCGGTCGCCCGCCGCTCCTCCTGCTCGACGAGCCGACGCGCGGTCTGGACTACGCGGCGAAGGCGCGGCTGGTCGCGCACCTGCGCGCCCTCGCTGCGGACGGTCACGCGATCATCCTCGCCACGCACGACGTGGAGCTGGCGGCGGAGCTGGCGCACCGGGTGGTGATCATCGCGGACGGCGAGGTGGTCGCGGACGGCCCGACCGCCGAGGTCGTCGTCTCCTCCCCCGCCTTCTCCCCGCAGGTCGCCAAGATCCTCGCCCCTCAGCACTGGCTCACGGTCGAACAGGTGGAGGCCGCGCTGTGAAGGACACGAGCGGCCGTCCCGTCCGGCTCGGCCCGCGCTCGGTCACCGCGCTGGTCCTGGTCTCCCTCATCGGGGTCGCCGCCTTCACCTGGCCGCTCTTCGCGGACGCCGGTTCGGCCGTCACCTCGCACGCCGGGGACGCGCCCTGGCTCTTCGCCGCCCTCCTGCCCCTCCTCGTCGCGGTCGTGATCGCGACGATCGCGGACTGCGGGATGGACGCGAAGGCCGTCGCGATGCTGGGGGTGCTCGCCGCCGTGGGGGCCGCGCTCCGCCCGCTCGGGGCGGGGACGGCGGGCCTTGAGCCGATGTTCTTCCTGATGGTGCTGAGCGGCCGGGTCCTCGGCCCGGGCTTCGGCTTCGTCCTCGGGGCGGTGACGATGTTCGCGTCGGCCCTGCTCACGGGCGGGGTGGGCCCCTGGATGCCGTTCCAGATGCTCTCGATGGGCTGGTTCACGATGGGCGCCGGGCTGCTTCCCGCCCCGCAGGGGCTCCGGGGCAGGGGTGAGCTGCTGATGCTCTCCGCGTACGGCTTCGTGGCGGCGTTCGCGTACGGAACGGTCATGAACCTCCAGGGCTGGGTCCTGCTCCAGGGCCTGAGCAGCGGGATCTCCTTCGAGCCGGGCGCCCCGCTCCACGAGAACCTGGTCCGCTTCCTCGCCTATGTCGTCGCCACCTCCCTCGGCTGGGACCTCGGCCGCGCCGCCCTCACCGTCGTCCTCACCCTCACCATCGGATCCACGCTCCTGAAGGCGCTCCGCCGTGCCACTCGCCGGGCGAACTTCGAGGCCCAGGTCACATTCGAAGGCCCGGAAAAGGGCTCTCGGGGTGAGCCGCCCCACAGGACCTACGTCACGTACGAGCGGACCTAGTAGCCAGACACACCCTCCCAAAACACCCCACAGCAGGGCATGACCTGCGGAAACGCCCCACACTCACCCCCCGGGACCTTCCGCCCGGGTCCGAACCTTCCTCGTACAGGGGGTCGTTGCGTCGGCGCTCCGGCCCTGGTTTTGTAGAGGACGTCGCCAGGCAGCCGGTGCTCACCACAGCGCCTCGGACGGCCGGTTCCCCCCAGTTCCCGGGTCTCCCGGGCTCTGGTTCCGGCTTGCCGAAATCGCCCGGCGCGGCCCTTGTTCCCGACGTTAGGTAGAAACGTTGATCAGCACGCTCACCACTCGTATCGCCGCCCGCAAGAAGACCTTCGCCGCCACCGCAGCCGTGCTGCTGGGCGCGTCGGGTGCGGTGCTCGGTACGACGGGCTCGGCTTCGGCCGCCAGCCCGCAGGAGCTCGCTCGTGACATCGTCCCCGCCTCGCAGTACGCGTCCTTCAGCAAGATCGTCACGCACGAGTCCGGCTGGAACCCCAGCGCGACCAACTCGTCCAGCGGCGCCTACGGCCTGGTCCAGGCCCTGCCGGCCTCGAAGATGTCCTCGGCCGGTTCCGACTGGAAGACCAACCCGGCCACGCAGATCAAGTGGGGCCTGAACTACATGAACGAGCGCTACGGCTCCCCGAACGCCGCTTGGGCGTTCTGGCAGGCCAACGGCTGGTACTAAGAGTCCCGCCGCCGCACAGCGCACCCGCAAGGCCCCGCCCTCCACTCGGAGGGGCGGGGCCTGCGGCGTTTTCCGAACCGGGAACCGCGTTTAGTAGACCGTTCGTCTAGCTTCGCCTAGTGTCCAGGGTGTCGGCGGACCCAGGATCCCGCCGCGACGCCGGAGGCCGCCCCATGTCCACGACCGCATCCACCGCCTCAGCCGCCACCGCACCCGATCCCCTCGGCGCCGGCCGCTTCGGCGAGCTCGTCGGCACCGCGCTCCCCGTCGTCCAGGGACCCTTCGGCGGCGGCCTGTCCTCCGTCGCGCTCGCGGCGGCCGTGTCCGACGGCGGCGGCCTCGGCTCGTACGGGGCGCACATCCTCGGCCCCGAGGAGATCACCGCGCTCGTGGCCCGGCTCCGTGCCGCCACCGACCGCCCGTTCGCCGTGAACCTCTGGGTCCCGCAGGAGGGCGAGGCCGAGGCCCTCGCCTCCGTCACGGATCCGGCGGATCCGGAGGCGATGACGGCACACGTCGAGCGCCTGCGGCCGTACTACGAGGAGCTGGGCGTACGGCCTCCGGACGCCGGGGACGTACGGGCACGGCCCGACTTCGACGAGCAGCTGGACGCCCTGCTCGCGGCGGCCCCGCCGGTGATCAGCCTGGTCATGGGCCTGCCGCCACGACGCCTCGTCGCCGAGGCCCGACGGCGCGGGATCGTCGTGGTGGGCACGGCGACGACCGTCGACGAGGCCGTGGCCCTGGAGCGGGCGGGCGCGGACGCGGTCGTCGCCTCCGGCAGCGACGCGGGCGGCCACCGGGGCGCCTTCCTCCGCCCGGTACGGGAGTCCCTGGTCGGCACCTTCTCCCTCGTCCCGCAGGTCGCGGACGCGGTGAGCGTCCCCGTGGTCGCGGCGGGCGGGATCGCCGACGGGCGCGGGATCGCCGCCGCGCTCGCCCTGGGCGCGGACGCCGTCCAGATCGGCACCGGCTTCCTCGCCGCGCGCGAGTCGGGGGCGAGCACGGCCCACCGGCGGACCCTCGGCACCCCGGAGGCCCGTACGACCGTGCTCACCCGGCTCTTCTCCGGTCGTACGGCCCGGGGCATCCCGAACGACTTCGTCCGGGACATGGCGGCCCACGAGGAGCACGTGCCGCCGTACCCGGTGCAGAACGCGCTGATGGGGCCGATCCGCCGGGCCGCCGCCGAACAGGGCCGGCCGGAGTTCGTGAACCTGTGGGCCGGGCAGGCGGCGGCCCTCGCCCAGGAGTCCCCGTCGGCGGGGGCGTACCTCGCCGGCCTGGTCGCGGACGCGGGGAAGCGGCTCCGGGCCTGACGGGGCGAGCCCGCGGCTACAACCGCTGAATGATCGTCCCGGTGGCCAGCGCGCCGCCCGCGCACATGGTGATGAGCGCGAACTCCTTGTCCGTGCGCTCCAGTTCGTGCAGGGCGGTGGTGATCAGCCGCGCGCCCGTCGCTCCCACCGGGTGACCGAGGGCGATGGCGCCGCCGTTGACGTTGACCTTCGCGAGACCGTCCAGGTCCCGGTCGAAGACCTGCGCCCAGCTCAACACCACCGATGCGAAGGCCTCGTTGATCTCGACGAGGTCGATGTCCTTCAGTGACATGCCGGCCTTGCCGAGCACCGCGCGGGTCGCGTCGACCGGTCCGTCGAGGTGGTAGTGCGGGTCGGCGCCGACGAGGGCCTGGGCGACGATCCGGGCGCGGGGGCGGAGCTTGAGGGCGCGGGCCATGCGCTTGGAGGCCCACATGATCGCGGAGGCGCCGTCGGAGATCTGGGAGGAGTTCCCGGCGGTGTGGACGGCGGTCGGCATGACGGGCTTGAGCCGGGCCAGGCCTTCCATGCTGGTGTCGCGCAGGCCCTCGTCCCGGTCGACGAGCCGCCACATGCCCTGCCCCGCGGCCTGCTCGGCCTCGGTGGTGGGGACCTGGACGGCGAAGGTCTCGCGCTTGTACCGCTCCTCGGCCCAGGCGGTCGCGGCCCGTTCCTGGGAGAGGAGGCCGAGGGAGTCGACGCGCTCGCGGGTGAGGCCGCGGCGGCGGGCGATGCGCTCGGCGGCCTCGAACTGGTTGGGCAGGTCGACGTTCCACTCGTCGGGGAACGGCTTGCCGGGGCCGTGCTTGGAACCGGAGCCGAGCGGGACGCGGGACATGGCCTCGACGCCGCAGCTGATCCCGATGTCGATGACGCCGGCCGCGACCATGTTGGCGACCATGTGGCTGGCCTGCTGCGAGGAGCCGCACTGACAGTCGACGGTGGTGGCGGCCGTCTCGTACGGCAGGCCCATGGCGAGCCAGGCGGTGCGCGCGGGGTTCATGGACTGCTCGCCGGCGTGGGTGACCGTACCGCCGACGATCTGTTCGACGCAGTCGGCGTGGATGCCGGTGCGGCCGAGGAGTTCACGGTAGGTCTCGCCCAGGAGGTAGGCGGGATGGAGGTTGGCGAGCGCGCCTCCGCGCTTGCCGATGGGGGTGCGTACGGCTTCGACGATGACGGGTTCCGCGGCCATGAGCTCGTCCTCTCCTCGACCGGTCGAGGTGTCCCGGCACCTCGTCCGGTCGGCGTCCCTGGGGAACTAGTACGCGTTCTAGTTCTGAGTGCAGTCTTATGACTGCTACCTCGGGTACGCAAGGGTCCGGGCCGCAACAGTTCTCGCTCCGCCTCTTGCTACTTGGCGAACTCGTTACTAACTTTCCCGGCAGTTTCTGATGGGCCATCAGATAATCATCGGATAATGGAGCGTGTTGCCGATGCCCTGCCCTCATCTCCCCGAAGGGTTCGACGCCACCGACCCCGACCTCCTCCGTACGCGCATACCCTTCCCGGAGTTCGCCGAACTGCGGAAGACCGCCCCCGTGTGGTGGTGCCCCCAGTCGGCCGGCATCACGGGGTTCCGGGACGAGGGGTACTGGGCCGTCACGCGGCACGCGGACGTCAAGTACGTCTCCACGCACCCGGAGTTGTTCTCCTCGAACCTCAACACCGCCGTGATCCGCTTCAACGAGAGCATCGCCCAGGAGCAGATCGACGTCCAGAAGCTGATCATGCTCAACATGGACCCGCCCGAGCACACCCGGGTCCGCCAGATCGTCCAGCGCGGCTTCACGCCCCGGGCGATCCGGAGCCTGGAGACGGCCCTGCGCGACCGCGCCCGCGCCATCGCCGAGGAGGCCCGGCAGGGCGCCGGGCCCGACGGCAGCTTCGACTTCGTCACCCAGGTCGCCGTCGAACTGCCCCTCCAGGCGATCGCCGAGCTCATCGGCGTCCCCCAGGAGGACCGCTCCCGGATCTTCGACTGGTCGAACAAGATGATCGCGTACGACGATCCCGAGTACGCCATCACCGAGGAGGTCGGCGCCGAGGCCGCCATGGAACTCATCGGATACGCGATGACCATGGCCGCCGCCCGCAAGGAGTGCCCGGCCGCCGACATCGTCAGCCAGCTCGTCGCCGCCGAGGGGCAGGGCAACCTCTCCTCCGACGAGTTCGGCCTCTTCGTCCTCCTCCTCGCCGTCGCCGGCAACGAGACCACGCGCAACGCCATCAGCCACGGCATGCACGCCTTCCTCACCCACCCCGACCAGTGGGAGCTCTTCAAGCGGGAACGGCCGGCGACCACCGCCGAGGAGATCGTGCGCTGGGCGACCCCCGTGGTCTCCTTCCAGCGGACCGCGACCCAGGACACCGAGATCGGCGGGCAGAAGATCAGCGCGGGCGACCGCGTCGGCATCTTCTACTCCTCCGCCAACAACGACCCCGAGGTCTTCACCGACCCCGAGCGCTTCGACATCACCCGCGACCCGAATCCGCACCTCGGCTTCGGCGGCGGCGGACCGCACTTCTGCCTCGGCAAGTCCCTCGCCATCAAGGAGATCGAGCTGATCTTCAACGCGATCGCGGACGTCCTGCCCGACCTCACGCTCGTGGGCGAACCCCGCCGGCTGCGGGCGGCCTGGCTGAACGGGGTGAAGGAACTCAGGGTCCGCGCGTCGGCGTGACGCGGGGCGGCCGGAGAAACGGAGGCGTAGCCGGGGCGCTCGGACCCGGGTGCTTCGGACCCGGGTGCTTCGGACCCGGGTGCTTCGGACCCGGGTGCTCGGGAACCGGATCTCCACCGGCCGCGTCCGACCTCACATGCGGGGGACACACAGCAAAAGCCTGACCAGCAGGGTCGTCGCCATCGTCGTCGCGCTGCTCGCGCTCCAACTCGGCCAGCTCGTCGCACCGGCGTACGCCTGCGGCTGCGGCGCCATGATCCCGGACAAGGCCGAACGCATCGGCGTCGACCGGGAGGAGTCGGCCGTCCACTGGGACGGCAGCACCGAGACCGTCGTCATGCGCTTCCGCGTCCACGGGAACGCCCGGCGGGCCGCCTGGATCATGCCGGTGCCCAGCCGGGCCGACGTGTCCCTCGGCGACCCGGCGCTCTTCGACGAACTCGACCGGCTCACCGAGCCCGAGCAGCGCGACCGCTTCTACTTCTGGCCGCGCGGGGACGACTGGCCGTTCTCCGGCGGTTACGGGGACGGCGCCGGCGCCGCCCCGCCCGGCAGCGCCCCCGGCGTCGGGGTCGTCGGCCGCGAGCGCCTCGGGCCCTTCGACGTGGCCCGGCTTACCGCCACCGATCCCGACGCCCTCGGCGGCTGGCTGCGCGCCAACGGCTTCGAGCTGCCCGAACGGCTCACCGCCGCCCTCCGGCCGTACGTGGAACGCACGTGGGAGTACGTCGCGGTCCGCCTCGCGCCCGAGGAGAAGAACACCGCCCTCTCCGGCGAACTCACCCCGCTGCGGATCACCTTCGCATCCCCCGAACTCGTCTACCCCATGAGGCTGTCCCGGCTCGCGACGAACGCCCAGACCCTCGGGCTGTCCGTCCTCGCCGACCACCGGATGGAGCCGCGCTCCGCCATCGGCGGCGACCGCCCGGAGGTCACCTTCGCCGGCCGGATCGACCGACCGGAAGGCGCGGTCGCGGCACTCACGGGCACCGGACGGCCGACCCACCTGACGGTCCTGGAGCAGAGGTTCCCCCACCCCGACCGCATCGACGACGACCACCACCTCCGCACGGTCGCCGACACCCCGTACCGCGAAGTCGTCTACAACGACCGCCTGTTGACGGTCGGCGGGGTCCCCGCATGGCTCGCGACGACCGGCGGCGGCGCCCTGCTCGCCACGGCGGCGACACTCCTCGCCGTACGGGCGTCAAGGCGCCGTCCGGACCCCACCCCAGGTGTACGTTCGACCGCATGACGAACCCTCAGTGGACCGACGTCGACCGCTACGTCACCGAGCTGCTCGCCCCTGCGGACGACGCGCTGACCGGCGCGCTCGCCGCGTCCACGGCGGCCGGCCTGCCCGAGATCGCGGTCGCCCCGAACCAGGGCAAGCTGCTGCACCTGCTCGCCGCGATGCAGGGCGCCCGGAACATCCTGGAGATCGGCACCCTCGGCGGCTACAGCACGATCTGGCTGGCGCGCGCCCTGCCCGCCGACGGCCGGCTGATCACCCTGGAGTACGACCCCGCCCACGCGGACGTCGCCCGCGCCAACATCGCCCGCGCCGGCCTCGACAAGCTCGTCGAGGTCAGGACGGGCGCGGCCCTGGAGAGTCTGCCGCGGCTTGAGGAGGAGGGGGCGGGCCCGTTCGACCTCGTCTTCGTCGACGCGGACAAGGTCAACAACCCGCGGTACGTGGAGTGGGCGCTGAAGCTGTCCCGCCCGGGCACGGTGATCATCGTCGACAACGTGGTGCGCGGCGGGAAGGTCGCCACCGCGCACCCGGACGACCCGGCGGTCACCGGCACCCGCGAGATGTTCGAGCTGGTGGCGCGCGAACCCCGGCTGGACGCGACCGCGTTCCAGACGGTCGGCACGAAGGGCCACGACGGCCTGCTGCTGGCCCGCGTGGTGGGTTAGGCCCCCGGCGCGCTCCGCCGCCACCCCACGAACAGCGGCACCTGCCCCGCCGCGTCGAGGACGACGACCCCGAAGGGCCGATCGAAGGCGATCCGCTCCACCACGGTGGGGCGGGGCGCGGCCGCGCTCCGGGTCATGGTCACCTGGGTGACGGCCGCCGCCTCGACGCCCTCCTCGGCGACCTCGACGACCGCCTCCTGGAGGACCTTGTCGATGTACATGTCGGCGGCGGAGATCCCGGAGAAGTCGGCCTCGGGCCGCAGCGCGAGACGGACTCCGAGGGCGTCGAGATCCGGGCGGACGTCGGTCCTCGTACGCAGCGTGAAGCGCGGCAACGCGAGATCGACCGAGTCGGCCGCGAGCGGTGTCCCCTCCGCGGCCCCGGCCCAGGCGGCGGGCAGCACGTCACCGGGACCGGCCCCTTCCCGCCCCAGCGCGAACCGCACCCGGCTGCCTCCGGCCCCGCCCCCGTCGCACGGCAGCTCGACGACGGTGACCCCGCCCACGGACCGGACCCACCCGGGGGGAATCCGCTGCCGCATGGTCGGTACGGGCCTGGTGTCGCCGTTCCCGTCGGTGAAGGGCTCGTCGCGGGTGAGGTGCGCGGGGAAGGCGGTCAGCCAGGAGGCCTTCAGGGCCAGGGCGTTGAGCAGGACGAGGTCCTCGGACCCGTCGAGGTCGAGCGGCAGGCGCGGAATCCGCCCATCCGTGGCGCCCCGCACCCACGCGTCGAGCGCGTCCTGGGCGTCGGGGGTCTCCCCCCACGACATGTCGTCCGTCGCTCCGAAGGCCGTGTCGGGCAGGGCGAGGCAGGCCGCTCCGGGCAGCACTCCGAACCCGACCCCGGGCAGCCCGCGCCGGAAGCCGTCGAGCACCGGCATCGTGCTCCACACCCCGGTCGCCACCGCGACCCCGTCCGTCCCGCCGAGCCACCGCCCGGCCTCGGTCACGGCCCGGGCCGCGGCTTCTCCCTCGACCCCGAGCAGCCCCGCCAGCTCCTCCCCGGTCCGCCCCCGTGCCCCGGAGGCGACGGCCCCGAGGGCCATCCACAACCCGACCGGTGACACGACGAAATCCCCGTCCCCGAGCCGGGGAAGCCAACGCGCCGCCAGCTCCCGTACCGCCACCGCACCCACACTGTCCATCGCGCCGTCCGCCGACTCGAACCCGACCATGCCAGCCCCCTGTTCGCCTGTTCGCCTGTCCCGCGTCTCTCACCGGCATCATGACCGCTACCCCGCCGGCGCCGCCGCACCCGGGGCCGTCCTCACGCCGTCCCGACGGGTCCGTGTAGGAGACTGCGGGCACGTACTGAACTGAGAGGTGTCGTGTGCCCAGTGTGGTGAAGATCAACGTCCTGACCGTTCCGGCCGAGCAGCGTGAGGTCCTGGAGCAGCGCTTCGCCTCCCGCGCCGGGGCCGTGGAGGGGTCCGACGGCTTCGAGTGGTTCGAGCTGCTGCGCCCGCTGGAGGGCACCGACCAGTACCTCGTCTACACCCGGTGGCGCAGCGAGGAGGACTTCCAGAACTGGATGAACGGCTCCATGAAGGCCGCGCACGGCGGTGGCGGTGCCGGTGAGGGTGGCGAGCGGCCGAAGCCCGCGGCTTCCGGTTCCACTCTCTGGTCGTTCGAGGTCGTGCAGCAGGCGTCCCCGAAGAACTGAGCTGCGTCCCGGGTCGTGCGCGCCGCACAATGGAGCGCATGACCTGGTACTTCTCCCCCGAGCGCGTCGACACCCCGGACGCCACCGCCCTGCGCCGCGACTACTACGACGATGTCGCAAGCCGGTACTGGAAGCGGCCCGCGACCGCCGCGGAGATCGACGAGGGGCTCACGAACGACGGGGTCGAACTGCTCACCCCGCCGACCGGGCGGTTCCTCGTCGCGCGGTACGAGGGCAAGCCGGCCGGCTGCGGCGGGGTCCTGATGCTCGACGCCGAACGCGCGGAGCTGACCCGGGTCTTCCTGCGCCACGCCTTCCGCGGCCTGGGCGGGGCCGGGGCCCTGCTCGGCGAGCTGGAGGACGCGGCGCGCGGCCTCGGCGCCCGCCGGATGGTCCTCAACACCCGCCTGGACCTGGTCGAGGCACGCGCCCTGTACACGCGGCACGGGTACGGGGAGATCCCGGCGTACTGCACGGGCCCGTACATGGACGTCTGGTACGGCAAGGGGCTCTGACCGCCGTGGGCGGCCGCCCCGGGTCCGGGACGGTCAGCGGGTCCAGACGACGACGTCGAAGACGCCGCTCGTGTCCGAGGCCTGCCCGGTCAGTTCCTTGACGGTCAGCCGGGCGAGCCGCCCGTCGTTGGTGCTCGCGCAGACGACCAGGCCCGTCTTCATCTTCATGTCCGTCGAGGTTCCCAGGGTGTCGATGACACCGGCGCAGTCCTCGTACGTGGGCGCCTTCGCGTCCTTCCACACCAGGGCCTTGACGCCGCTCTCGGGCCGCAGCATGCGGGCGGTGCCGAACGGGTAGACGGAGAGGTCGTTCTCCTCGTTGATCTCGGACTCGACGGGGGGTGCGGAGTCCAGATCCCTGGCGTCCGCGTACGTGATCGCCAGGGCGCCCTGCCACGCGACGGTGCCGGCCGGCTTCCCGGGCGGCGTCGTGGGCGGGGTGGTGGGCGGGGTCGTCGGCGCCGACGACTCCGCGGAACCCGCGGAACCCGTGGACTCCGGGCTCTGCGACGAGTCCGAGAGGGCGTCGCCGCCTCCCTGGTTCTCCTCGCCGGGCGTGGTGGTCGACGTCGCCGGGCCCTGTGCGACGGGCGGTGTGGGGTTCGCGTTGCCCTTGTTGCTGCTCACCAGGTACGTACCGACGACGCCGATGACCGCCGCCACGAGCGTGGCTCCCGCGCCGATCCAGGCCCCTCGGTGCGAGGCCGCGCGCGCCGGAGGGGCCGGCATCTGCGTACCGTACGCGCCGTTCGCCACGTACCCGCTGTGTGCGTCGTGCGCGCCGTTCACCCCGTACGGCTGACGTGGCTCTTCGCTGTTCATCCTGCCCATCCCCCTGTGATGCGATCGTCGAGGGAACAGCCTACTGAGGGGCCCTGAGCAGCCGTCATACAGGGCTCGTGGTCCCCGAGTTCGTACCCGCGGCCGGTCCTAGGCGTGGTGGTCGCGGGGCGGTTCGGGCGAGCGCGGCCGCTCCCCGTCCGAGCCGTTCAGCTCGGCCGTCAGCTCCTCCACCAGCTTCACGAGGTCGGTGGGCCGGTCCGGCCCCCACCAGTCGCCGAGGAGTTCCGCGAGCGACTCCTCCCGCGCCCTGTCGAGCTTCACCGCCGCCTCGACGCCCTCCTCGGTGAGGAACAGCTGGACGCCCTCCCGCGTGACGAGCCGTCGTTCCTCCACCTGCCGGGACGCCTCCGTGATCGCCCGCAGCGGTACGGGGGTGGTCTCGGCGAGCCGGGCGGGTTCGACGGTGCCGTGCCGGCGGATCCGCAGCAGCAGCCAGCTCGCGGCGGGCAGCAGGTCGAGCCCGGCGCGGGCGGTGATCTTCTCGTAGATCGCCTTGCGGCCCTCCCGGGAGCCGAGGACGGAGAGCGCGCGGGCGCACTCGTCGTACGAGGAGCGCTCGACGGGGTTCGAGGCGAGGGTCTGGCTCGTGTCGGGCGCCGTGACCGAGCCGCGCAGCTTGTCCTCCTTGAGGAACCAGGCGACGACGAAGGCGACGAGGACGACCGGCGCCGCGTACAGGAAGACGTCGGTGATGGACGTGGCGTACGCGTGGAGGACGGAGGGGCGGAGCTCGGGCGGGAGTTCGGCGATGGCGCGCGGGTCGGCGGCGACCCGCTCGGGGCCGATGCCGGGCGGGAGGTCCTCTCCGGCGCTCGCCGCGCTCGTGAACACGTCGTCGAGTTTGCGGGTGAGCCGGTTGGTGAAGAGGGTGCCGAAGACGGCGACGCCGAACGAGGCGCCGATGGAGCGGAAGAAGGTGGCGCCGGAGGTGGCGACGCCGAGGTCCCGGTAGGGGACGGCGTTCTGGACGACCAGGACGAGGACCTGCATGACGAGGCCGAGCCCGGCGCCGAAGACAAAGAAGTAGACGCTCATCTCCCAGGTGGAGGTGGTCTCCGTCATCTCGTTGAGGAGGAGCAGCCCGAGCGCCGTGAGCCCGGTGCCGGCGATCGGGAAGACCTTCCAGCGGCCGGTGCGGGAGACGATCTGGCCGGAGGCGGTCGAGGTGAGGAGCATGCCGAGGACCATGGGCAGCATGTGGACGCCGGACATCGTCGGGGTGACGCCCTGCACCACCTGGAGGAAGGTGGGGAGGTAGACCATCGCGCCGAACATCGCGAAGCCGATGACGAAGCTGATGGCCGAGACGAGGGTGAAGGTCCGGATCCGGAACAGCTTGAGGGGCAGGACGGGTTCGGCGGCCCGCTGCTCGACGTACACGAACCAGACGAGGAGTACGGCTCCGAGGACGGCGAGGCCGATGATCTGCGCCGAGCCCCAGGCCCAGGTGGTGCCGCCGAGGGAGGCCACCAGGACCAGGCAGGTGGCGACCGAGGCGATGAGGAAGGTGCCGAGGTAGTCGATGGCGTGCCGGGTGGAGCGCACCGGGATGTGGAGCACGGCGGCGATGACGAAGAGGGCGACGATGCCGATCGGCAGATTGATGTAGAAGACCCAGCGCCAGGAGAGGTGCTCGGTGAAGAGGCCGCCGAGCAGCGGGCCGAGGACGCTGGTGGCGCCGAAGACGGCGCCGAAGAGGCCCTGGTACTTGCCGCGCTCGCGCGGGGAGACGAGGTCGCCGACGATCGCCATCGACAGGACCATGAGGCCGCCGCCGCCGAGGCCCTGGACGGCGCGGAAGGCGATGAGCTGCGGCATGTTCTGGGCGATGCCGCAGAGGGCGGAGCCGATGAGGAAGAGGACGATGGCGGCCTGGAAGAGCTTCTTGCGGCCGTACTGGTCGCCGAGCTTGCCCCAGAGCGGGGTGGCCGCCGTGGACGCCAGCATGTAGGCCGTGACCACCCAGGAGAGGTGCTCCATGCCGCCGAGTTCGCTGACGATGGTCGGCAGGGCGGTGGAGACGATGGTCTGGTCGAGGGCGGCGAGCAGCATGCCGAGCAGCAGCGCGCCGATCGCGACGAGGACCGTGCGGTGGCTCTGCCCCTCCCCCGGCACGGGATCGCCGCCGAGCTGGGACGGGCTCGTTTCCTGGGCCATGGGCGGGTCTCCTCGGGCCTCTCCTCGGACAACTCCTCCATCCTGATCCGAATGTCCTGATATGGCCTGCTGGAGGGCGCCGCCGACGGCCGCCGTCCCTCCGCCGGACAGGGACGGGCTGCATAATCGCTCGCAGTTGTCTCGGGGAGGGGACCCATCATGACCGGACACATCTGTCCTGAATGCGGTGGACAAAGACCTGGCTGCGCGTGCGCCCAGGCGGAGCTGGCGGCGGCCGAGGACTTCGATCCGCTGCGGATCAGGCCGTACGTGACGCTGGACGCGACGGAGCCGTCGGGGGCTGGGGGGCCTGAGGGGTCTGGAGGGCTTGGGGGGTCTGGAGGGCCTGGAGGGCCTGGGGCGCTTGGGGGATCCGCGGGGCTTGGGGGGCTTGGGGGGCTTGGGGGACCCGCGGGGCCTGGTGGTCCAGGAGGTGCTGGAGGGCCTGGCGGGCATGGAGGGCCTGGCGGGCATGGAGGGCCTGGCGGGCATGGAGGTCCCGGCGGGGGCTACGCGGCGGAGGATCCGCCGACGGCCCGGCTGGCGGCGATCCGCCCGGACGACCCCACGACGCCGTACCCCGGCGCGCACTCCGGTGCGTACCCCGGCACGTACTCCGGTGGGTACTCCGGTGGGCACTCCGACACCCACTCCGGTGGGCACTCCGGCACCCACTCCGGCACCCACTCCGACGCGCGCCTCGATCCGGACCTCGATCCGGACCTCGCCCCGGACCCCGGGGGCGACCCCTCCGAGACGATGCCCCTGCTGCTGCACGGCATCGGCCGCATCGCCGACCCGGCGGACGGCCGCGAGCCGGGACGCGGGCGCCGACGCGGCATGATCGTCGCCGCGGTGGCCGCCGTCGCCGTGGTCGGCACCGCCGCCCTCGCGGCGGCCGTCCTCGGCGGCGGGGACGAGACCGACGACCGGGCGAGCGGCCCCGAGATCACCACCAGCGCGTCCCTGAACATCGCCGTCTCGGAGGCCCCGTCCCCGTCCCCCTCCGCCTCCTCCGAAAGCCCGGAGCCGAGCTCGTCCACCCCGTCGGCGCGCCCGACCACCGCCTCCGCCTCCCCGTCCGCCACCCCCACCCCCTCCGCCTCGCGGACGACCACGTCCCCCAGCATCACGACCGGCGCGGCCGCCCCTCCGGCCGCCACCACCCCGGCGGCCCCGACGACCACCTCGGCATCGGCACCGCCGCCCGAACCGACGACGGCGGCGCCGACGGCGACCCCTTCCTCGCAGGAGCCGGAGACCGAGGAGGCGGCGGTCACGCTGAGCCTCGGCTCGACAGGGTCCGAGGTGCGCGAGCTCCAGCGGCGACTGGCCGTCCTGTGGATCTACGACGGCAACTTCCACGGCAGGTACGACGACGAGGTACGGGAGGCGGTGGCCACCTACCAGCAGTGGCTCTACCCCCGGGAGGACCCGGAGGGCGTATACGGCCCCTCCACCCGCAGCCACCTGGAACGGGCCACTCCCGACTTCTGAACCCGGATCTCCGGCCCGGAACGCGAACCGGTTGGCCAAGACGCCCCCGGTTTTGTATCGTAGAAAAACAAAGTGGCCCCGCCCGTATTCCCTGACCGGCGGGCGGGACCGCTTCGTTCTCCGCACCCCTCTCTGGAGACCTTGATGGCTGCCACCACCCCGGCACAGCTCACCGCCCGCGCCCTCCTCCTCGACATGGACGGCACTCTCGTCAACTCGGACGCCGTCGTGGAGCGCTGCTGGCGCCGCTGGGCCGAGCGGCAGGCACTCGACGCGGACGCCGTCCTCAAGGTGGTCCACGGCCGCCAGGGGTACGCGACGATGGCCGTCCTCCTCCCGGACCGCCCGATGGAGGAGAACTACGCCGACAACCGGCTGATGCTCGCCGAGGAGACCGCCGACCTCGACGGTGTCGTGCCCGTCCCCGGCGCCCCCGCCTTCATGGCCGCGATCGCCGCGCTGCCGTACGCCCTGGTGACCTCGGCGGACGAGGCCCTCGCCCAGGCGCGGATGGGTGCGGCCGGTCTGGCGATACCGGAGACCCGGGTCACCGCCGAATGCGTCGGCGCGAGCAAGCCGGACCCCGAGGGCTTCCTCAAGGGTGCGGCGGAGCTGGGCTTCGCCCCGGCGGACTGCGTCGTCTTCGAGGACTCCGAGGCGGGCATCCAGGCGGGCCGCGCGGCCGGCATGCGGATCGTGGGCGTGGGCCCGCGAGCGGCGGCCTTCGCGCCCGACATCCACGTCGAGGACCTCACCCGACTGCGGGTCGAGGCCGCGCCGGACGGCACGATCACCCTCACCGCCCTGGCGTAGGCCCCCTCCACCGCCCTGGCGTAGGCCCCCTCCACCGCCCTGGCGTAGGCCCTCGACCGCCGCGGCGCAGGGCTCCCACCGCCACGGCGCAGGACTCCCCCACCCCCGCGGCACAGGACTCCCCTCACCGCCCCGGCGCAGAACTCGCCTCCGCACCCGCCTCCCGAGGCCGGGTGATCCGGCCGCGCGCGACCAGCTCCAGGGTGGTCGCGGCGGCCACCGCCTGCACCGCGAGCAGCGCGATGAGCACGAAGAGCTGGACGGCGCCCGCGTGCAGCGGTGACGCGCCGCCGAGCAGCATGCCCACGAAGGCCCCCGGCAGCGTGACGAGACCCACCGTGCGCGTCTGGTCCATGCCGGGGAGCAGGGCGTCCGCCGCCGCCTTCCGCGCCACTTCGAGCCGCGCCTCGCGCGCGACGAGCCCGATCGCCAGGCCCGCCTCCACCTCGCCCCGCCGCGTCTCCAGCTCGTCGAGCGCGCGCCGCCCCGCGAGGACGGTGGCCGTGAGCGCACCGCCGACGAGAATGCCGGTCACGGGCACGAGCGTGATCCCCTTCACCGGTACGAGTCCGGTGACGGCGAGCGCGAGGACCACCGGCACCACGGCGGCGGCGATCGGCACGCCCGCCCACCACCAGCCGCGCCCCGGCGCGGGCACGACCCGCCGCCCTGCCGTGCGTACCGCCACCGCGTACATGAGGAGCAGGAAGCAGAGCAGCAGCGGTACGGAGCGGACCACCCATCCGATCACGAGCGAGACGGCGATCAGCTGGACGGCGGCGCGCACGCCGGCGAAGAGGGTGTCGCGGGCCCGGCCGAGGTGCGCGAGGGCGACGACGCCGGCGGCGAGGGCGAGCAGGACGGCGAGTACCGCCCCAAAGGTGACGTTCACGTCCAGAAGCACACGGCCACAGTAGAGCTCTCGCGCAACGGAGTTCCGCCGGGCGGAATCTGGCACTCCATCAGCCACGTCACACCCCTTGATGTGACGTGCTCATGTCGCCACCCTGTTACCTGGCGCACCCCCCACGGAAACCTAGCGCCGCCACGATGACCGGGCCAGCGCCCGGCACCCCCGCGGGGACGGCTACCAGCCAAGGTCCCCCCATTTCAAGGGAGTTCACATGCCCGTCGGCATGATCTACGCGCGTCGACTCGCTGTACTCGCCACCTCCGCCACCCTCGCCGTCACCGGCCTCCTCGCCACGGCACCGGCCGCCCAGGCCGCCATGCCGACCCCCGTGAGCGCGGCCACCGCCCGGACCTACCTGGCCGCGCTCACGGTCAAGGCGGAAGGTTCCTCCACCGGCTACAGCCGGGATCTCTTCCCGCACTGGATCACCCAGTCCGGGGCGTGCAACACCCGCGAGACCGTCCTCAAGCGCGACGGCGTGAACGTCGTCACCGACTCCAGCTGCGCCTCCGTCAGCGGCAGTTGGTACTCCGAGTACGACGGCGCCACCTGGACCGTCGCCTCCGACCTCGACATCGACCACGTCGTCGCCCTGTCCGAGGCCTGGCGCTCGGGCGCGAACGCGTGGACGACCTCGCAGCGCCAGGCGTTCGCGAACGACCTGACCCGGCCCCAGCTCATAGCCGTCACCGACAACGTCAACCAGTCCAAGGGCGACCTGGACCCGGCGGAGTGGCTGCCCTCGCGCACGTCCTACCGCTGCACGTACGCCCGGGCGTGGGTGCACGTGAAGTACCACTGGAACCTCAGCATCGACTCCGCGGAGAAGAGCGCCCTGCAGTCCGTCCTGAACGGCTGCTGAGCAAACCCCCTGAACCACCGTCACCACAGCGGCCACCGGGGAGTGAGCCTCACCACACACTCCCCGGTGGCCGAATGTTGAACTTGCAAGTACTGGTGAGGGGTGCCTAACCTTGCGGCCTCGTCGGTTTCCGTCCCCCACACCCCGCCCTCCCCACGGACGGGGTCAGGCCGAAGGAGTTCCCCCATGAGCACCACCCCGAACAACCTCATCAGCTTCCTGAACCAGGGCCGGCCGTACGCGCTCGGTCTCTTCCGAATCGTCGTCGGCCTGCTCTTCGCCTGCCACGGCGCCGCGTCGCTCTTCGGCGTCCTCGGCGGCGCGATGGGCGGCGGCACCGTCCCGGCCGGGACCTGGCCGGGCTGGTACGCGGCCGTGATCCAGCTCGTCGGCGGCGTGCTGGTGATGGCCGGAGTCGGCACCCGGAGCGCCGCGTTCCTCGCCTCGGGCTCGATGGCGTACGCGTACTTCAAGGTCCACCAGCCGGAGGCCCTCTTCCCGCTCCAGAACAGCGGCGAGAGCGCGGCCCTGTTCTGCTGGGCCTTCGCCCTGCTCGTCTTCACCGGCCCGGGCGCGCTCGCCCTCGACGGGCTCTTCGGCGCCCGGACCGGCGCGGGCACGACGACCGGCCAGGAGAACGAGAAGCAGAGCGCGCCGATCGCGGCCTGAGTCCCCCGCAGACGGAAGGAGCCGGAAACCGCACGACGGTTTCCGGCCTTTCCCACACGCGAACACCCCCGGCCCGCACCCGACCCCGGCCGTAACCCGCCCCCGGCGCGGACCTCACCCCGGCCGCAACCCCGCCCCCCGGCGCGCACCCGCGCCCACCCGCCACAGCCCTGCACACGGCCGCGGCCGCAGGACCCGCCGACTAACCCCGCCACGGACCCCTCACACGACACCGGCACGGGCCCGCACACCGGCCCCTTGCCCCGCCCCCGGCGGAAGGCCCGGCATCTGCCCAGCATCGTCCCGGCATCCGCTCGGCACCCACCCGGCACCCACCCGGCATCTGCCCGGCACCCGCCCGGCAGGGGCTCCCCCACCCCCGCGTAGGCTCTGGCCCTGTGAATCTGCTCGACAGCCTCGGCTCGCTGCGGTCGTTGACCGCCGGCCCGTGGATCTACCCGGTGGTGGCGGCGTCGATCCTGCTCGACGTCTTCCTGCCCGTGCTGCCGAGCGGCTTCCTGGTGATCACCGCCGCCACGGCCGCGGCGACGGCCACCGCGGCCTCCCCCGACGTACCGTCGCTCCTCCCGCTGCTCCTCTGCGCGGCCACCGCGTCCGTGCTCGGCGACTTCCTGGCGTACCGCCTGGCCCGGCGGGGCGGCGCCAGGCTGGACAGGGCGATCGCCCGCTCGCGGCGCCTCTCCCTGGCGCAGGAACGTCTCGGCACCGCGCTGGCCCGGGGCGGCGGGCTGCTCGTGGTGCTCGCGCGCTTCGCCCCGGCGGGCCGCTCCGTGGTCTCCCTGGGCGCGGGCGCGGCCAAGCGGAGGATCAAGGACTTCCTGCCGTGGTCGGCGCTCGCGGGCGTGACCTGGGCCTCCTACAGCGTGGGGCTCGGCTGGCTGGGCGGGCAGTGGCTGGGCGCGACCTGGTTCAGCGCGGGGGTGTCGACCCTCGCGCTCTTCCTGGCGGGCGGCCTCGCCGCGTACCTCATACAGCGTCCGGCTGCGGCTCCCGCGCCGGTCTCGTAACGCCGGGGTGCGCCCCGCGCACCTCCAGGCCGGCGAGGAGTCTCGCGGTAGCCTCCGCGATCTCGTCCACGGCGCGGTCGAAGACCTCGCGGTTGTGGGCGGCGGGCGCGCGGAAGCCGGAGACCTTGCGGACGTACTGCAGGGCGGCGGCGCGGAAGTCCTCCTCGGTCGCCTCCTCGGGCAGCGCGGGCGGTCGGAGCGTCTTGATGCTGCGGCACATGCCTCCAGTGTGGCGCGCCCCACTGACAACCGCCGCTGACGCCGCCAAGCGACCGAGCACACGGCCACGGAGCGTCACAGCTCCCCGCCTCCCCCTCGCTCCAGGGCGAGGGGAGCCTCGCTGTCAGGACAGGCCGCGTCTGCTGCGCGCGTTGATCTCGGCGGCGCGGGCCCGCAGCTCGCGCAGGGGCGTGGCGAGCTGTACGTCGGCGGGCTCGGCCTGCCACTCGGCGCCGCCGTGGACGGCGCGGATCAGAAAGCGCCCGGAGACGCTCTCCATATAGAAACCGACCCGCCCGGTGGCGGTGTCGCGGACGAGGTCACCGACCTCTGGCAGTGGCTGCACGCGTCCCCTCCGTCCCGTCCGTACCGAATCCCGAATCCTGGGGACCACCTAGAGAAGCGGGGACACCCCGCCCTGTCAACGTATCTCTAGAGATGTCCCCCGATGGATGGATCGACCCGGCGGGACGGCGCACACGTGTGCACCCTGGCCGGGGGGTGCGCCGTAGGGTGTCCCGCAGATGAAGGGAGTGGTCCACCCGTGACTGACCAGGACAGTGCTCGTCGGCCCAAGTACCAGCGCATCGCCGACGAGTTGAGGACGGCGATCCAGTCAGGCGCCTTCGCGCCGGGCGACCGGCTCCCCGGCGAGAACGACCTCATGTCGACCTACGAGGTGGCCCGGATGACGGCACGCCAGGCCCTCTCCGTCCTGCGCAACGAGGGGCTGGCCGAGGCCCGCAAGGGTGCCGGGGTCTTCGTCCGGGTCTTCCGCCCGCTGCGCCGCCGGGGCATCCCGCGCCTCGCCGGGGACCTCTGGGGCAGCGGCCGCTCGGTCTGGTCGGCGGACGTGGAGGACCGGACCCTGGTGGTCGACCGGATCGAGGTGGCGGAGACGGCGGCCGGAGCGAGGGTCGCGGCGGCGCTGAACCTCGCGCCGGGTGCGCCGGTCTGCGTTCGCAGCCGCCGCTTCGTCCTGGACGCCAAGCCGGTCCTGCTGTCGGTCTCGTACCTCTCCGCGGAGCTGGTGCGCGGGACGCCGATCACGGAGCCGGACACGGGTCCGGGCGGCACCTACGCCCGGCTGACCGAGCTGGGGCACCGGCCGGTCCGCTTCCGCGAGGAGATCCGCTGCCGGATGCCCACGGCGGACGAGTCGGACCGGCTCGCCCTGGAGTTCGGCACTCCGGTGGTCCTGATCGGGCGCACGGCGTTCACGGCGCCGGGGGTCGCGGTGGAGCTCAACGAGATGACGCTCGACTCGTCGTCGTACGTCCTGGAGTACGACTTCGACGCGTGACCTCGAACCGCGCGCCGGGGTCGGCATGGGCGACCTCGCCGGAGAACTCGGCGGCGGCCAGCGCGACGGCCTCGGCGGGCTCGACGCCGGACCCCACATGGGTCACGACGAGCCGCCCGGCACCGGCCGCGGCGGCGCTCCGCCCGGCCTGTGCGGCGGAGTGGTGCCCGGACCCTTCCCCGTCGGCCTCGCAGACGAACAGATCGCACTCCCGGGCGAGTTCGACGAGCGAAGGGCAGGGCTCGCAGTCACCGGAGTAGACGAGAGAACCCCCGTTCTCGTCCTCGACGCGCAGGGCGAAGGCGTCGGGCCCCGCGTGTTCGACGCCCCGCGACCGCAACGTCAGCCCACCGAGGCGGGCGACATGCCCGTCGTACAACTCCTCGACGGCGAAGGCCTTCTCGACGGGACTGCGCTCGGGCCCGTTCGTCAGGAAGCCGGCGAGGCGGTCGGCGATCCCGACGGGCCCGAAGAGAGCCACCGGCACCGACACCTCAAGCCCCGCGTACAACAACGCGTAGTAGGCGGTGAGCAGATCGGCGCTGTGGTCGGCATGAAGATGCGAGATCCAGACGGCGTCGACGTCCCCGAGCGTGACGTATCGCTGGAGCTCCGCGAGGGTGCCGGTCCCGGCGTCCACCCACACACGGACGCCGCCGCCCTCGACGAGAAGGCCGGAACAGGGGTTGTCCGGCCGGGGGAAGGGGGTGGCGGACCCGAGGACGGTGACCCGCAGCGCATCAGGCTCCATGCCCTCACCCTAGAGCGCCGCCCCCACCGTGGCCGAATTGTGCGGAGGGGGTGAAGGGCGTGCGTATCCTGTGTGCTCGCCGGGCCCCATCGGCGGGTGCCCGGCAGAAACTGAGGGACATTCATGCTTCGTGCACGCACGCTCGCGGCCGTGACCGCGGCCGCCGCCTCCGGCGTTCTGCTGCTTCCTTCGCCGGCCCAGGCCGCCGGCTCGGTCCACCTGTACAAGATCTACTACGACAGCCCGGGCTCGGACCTCCGCTCGAACACGAGCCTCAACGGCGAGTACGTGCAGATACGCAACACGACGGGCGCCGCGGTGAACCTGCGGGGTTGGACGGTCACGGACGCCGCCAACCACAAGTACACCTTCGGCTCGTTCACCCTCGGCAAGGGCAAGATCGTGACGGTCCGCACGGGCCGCGGGACGAACTCGTCCGCGAACGTCTACCAGAACCGCGGCGCGTACGTCTGGAACAACGACAAGGACACGGCGACGCTGCGCAAGTCGAACGGCACGTGGGTCGACAACTGCTCGTACAACTCGACGCGGGTCGACTACAAGTGGTGCTGACCCCGCACCGCACCTGACGAACCGCGGGGCCCGGCGACCCCGGGCCCCGCGGCGGCCTCAGGAAGGCTCCGACTCCTGCCGAGCGGCCGGAACACCATGCTGCGCCACATCGGCATTGACCTGCCCACCAAGCGTCATCACATTCAACGTCGCCGAATTCTCGCCGGCGATGGCCCGCTCGACCCGGGCGACGAGCGCGGAGAACGCCTCCCGCTTCGACAGGCCGTGGTAAGGCCCCACCTTGGTCTCGAAGTAGACCCGCTCGTGCCCGAGCAGCTGCTCGGTCGACCGGTAGTTCTTCCACTGCTCGCGGTAGCGGTACACGCTCTCCAGCGACACGGCGGCGACGACCACGACGCTCAGCACGGTGGCCGTGGCCCGCGCGAACGCGAGGTCCACGTTCACGAACACCGGCACGAGCGCCCCACCGACGACGGACACGGTCCGCATCCGCAGATGCATCGCCTTCATCCGGGTCGCCTTCACGTCGTACCACTCCTGGTACTGCGCGAGCCGGGTCTCGACGTACCGCTCCGACGTCATCTCACCGCTCTGCACCACGGATTCGGGCGCGTCCCCCACCTCAGCCATGCCCGGAGTACACCCGCCCGGTCAGGCTCACGTCAACTCTTCACCCGCTCGCACGACGGCCGCCCGGACCGCACCCCACCCACAACGAAAGCACCCGGCCGCGCTGCCCGCTTCCTGGTGGGCCGGAGTCGATTCCAGAAAGACAAGACGCCAAAGGCCCCTCGCCATGATCGGCGAGGGGCCTTTTCCCTGGTGGGCGCGGACGGTTTCGAACCGCCGACATCTGCTTTGTAAGAGCAGCGCTCTACCCCTGAGCTACGCACCCGTGGAAGAGGCAACAGCCTACATGGCCGACGGGGCGTGGCCGAATCCGTTGGCTGGGGTGGGTGGCGGGCGGGGGGTAGCCCCACCCTTCGGACGGTGGGTCGCCGGATCGTGACGGGGGGTGGCGGGCTCGTACCGTCGACGGACCGACGTTTTCTCCTGGGGGTTCGACTCGCCATGAACACACGCCACCCGTTCCTCGCCGCCGGCGGGGTCCTCGTCGCTCTGTTCGCGCTCAGTGCCTGTGGGACGGCCGATGCCGGTGAGGCGCCGGTCGAGAAGAGGACGTTCGCGTTCGACGGGGGCGCGCTCACCGTCGACTCCGACGACGCCGACCTCGTCATCACGTCCGCCGACGTCGACGACGTCCTCGTCGAGCGGCAGGTCGACGGGTGGGTGTTCATGGGGTCGGGGCCCGACGCGAGTTGGAAGCTGGAGGGCGGGCGGCTCACGCTCCGCGTCGACTGCGACGCCGTCGCCTCCCACTGTTCCGCCGTGCACCGCGTCCAGGTGCCGCGCGATGTCGCCGTCACCGTCGAGAACAAGAACGGGGACGTCACCGCGGAGGGCTTCGCCACGCCCTTGAAGGTGCGGTCCGACGACGGGGACGTACGGGTGGCCGCGAGCACCGGGGCCCTCGACCTCGGCACCAAGGACGGCGACCTCGCCGTCGAGGGCGGCAGCAGCGCCCAGGTCCTCGCCCGGTCCGACGACGGCGACATCCGGATCGCCCTCGGGGCCGTGCCCCGCCGCGTCGACGTGGTCACCAAGGACGGCGACATCGACGTCACCCTGCCCACGGCCGAGTACGAGGCCACCGGCGCCAGCGCGGACGGCGACGTCCGCGTCGACGTACCGCGCCGCGACGGAAGCGAGCACTCCGTGAGCGTTCGCAGCGACGACGGTGACATCGTCGTACGAACGGCGAACTGACCGGCCCGTGTGTTCGTCCTTACCGGGTGGGAGAATGAACCGGACCGGAGACGGCGGACACAGCACGGGGAGAGGTACGTGGCGGCGAGCGACGGCAGGACGCCCCCTGGGGGCAGTGCGACGCGCAGGATTCCGTCCACCTTCCGGCTGGCCCTCGCGCTGCCGCTGCTGGTCGGGGCGCTGCTGCCGCAGGCCTTCGCCGGGGGCGGTACGCGTCGCTGGTTCGGCGGGCGCGGGGAGGGCCAGCGGGCCGAGGCGCAGGCCGCCAAGGACGCCGCCGCGGCCGCCTTCTACGAGCTCGACACCGCCCAGCGCGGGCTGCGGATCTCCATCGAGACGATCACCGCTGTCGACAGCTCGCCCGACGCGCGCCACGCGGTGGAGGGCTTCGAGGCCCTCGGGCGCCGGATCGACGAGGTCAGCCACCTCTACATCAGCGCCGTCGACGCCCATGACCTCGACCGTGACGAGCTCGACGCCGCCACCGCCGGGCGCGCCCGCACCGAACTGAGCGCCGCCAAGGACGAGCTGGACCGGGTGAAGGGTGAGCTCGACCGGTTCGAGCAGGGCCTTGCGCCGCTCCTCGACCGCGCCGAGACCCAGCTCGCCCGGCTCGCCCCCGCCGTCGAGCGGGCCCGTCAGGCGCTGCGCGGCGCGAGCGGCGCACTCGACGCCGTACGGGACGGAGGGCTGCGCGCCGACGACCTCGCGCTGCGGCTCGCCCAGCTCGGGCCCGAACTGACCCGGCTCAACGAAGGCGCCGGACGCCACGGCATCGCCGAGACCCTCCAGCGCGCCGACCGCGTCCTGCGGGACGCCGAGGCCGTACGCGCCGAGGCCGAGCGGCTGCCGCAGCGCGCCGCCGAGATCGACCGGCGGCTCGTCTCCCTCCGTACCCGTACCGAAGCGCTGACCACCCGTTCCGAGGGCGTCGAGCCGGTCCTCTCGGAGCTGCGGCGACGGTTCTCCGCCGCCTGCTGGCAGGACCTCCAGCACGTACCCGAGCAGGCCGCCGAAACGCTCCGGCAGGCCGAGCAGCGGCTCACCGAGGCCGCGAAGGCCCGCGCGGAGCAGCGCTGGCCCGACGCGACCTCCCTGCTCTCCACCGTCCGCGCGCTCCTCGACTCGACCGACGAGGCCGTATCGGCGGCCGGGGACCGGCTGCGCCGCCTGAACGCCGTCGCGAAGGACCCGAAGGCGGAGACCGACCGCGCCCGGTTCGCGGTACGGGACGCCCAGCGGCTGGCGATGGCGGGGCGCAACACCCCCGACCCGCGACACGCCCGCCCCCTCGACGAGGCCGTCGCCCGGCTCGACCGGGCCGTCGGCACGCTGGAGGGCCGCCACCCGGACTACTGGCACTTCCTGACCGAGCTGGAGGCCGTCCGCGCCGACGCCGCCCGCGTCGTCGAGCAGATCCGAGAGGATCGCGGCACCGCCGCCGCCGGTCATTGAGTCGCCTGTGCGGTCTCGGTCGCCGAGCCCCCGCCACCTGTCGATGAGCCCCCGCCGGTCGGTCGCCGAGCCCGCGCGGTCAGTCGTTGGTCCAGCGCGGTCCGTCGCTGGACCGACGTGGTCAGTCGCTGGACCAGCGCGGTCCGTCGCTGGACCGACGTGGTCAGTCGCTGGGCCCGCCGCCGGCTGAGCCCCCGCGGTCCGTCCCTGAGTTCCCACGGTCGGTCGCTGGACCATCGCGGTCCGCCGCTGTGCCCGCGCCGCCGGGTCACTGAGCCCCCGCCGCCGGCGAGTGAGCCAGGCCCGCGGCGGGCGCGCCGAACCCGCAGGGCTTTGGGGCACTGCCCTCCGCGCCCGCCCGCCGCTAGCCTGTCCCCATGCCTCGTTACGAATTCCGCTGCCGCACCTGCGGCGACACCTTCGAGCTCAGCCGTCCCATGGCCGAGTCCTCCGCCCCCGCCGCCTGTCCCGCCGGGCACGACGACACCGTGAAGCTGCTCTCGGCCGTGGCCGTCGGCGGTAGCAGCACCGCCGCCCCCACGCAGGGCGCGGGCGGCGGCGGTGGCGGTGGCTGTTGCGGTGGGGGCTGCTGCGGCTGACCCCCGCCGAGGAGGCGGCTAGGCGGCCGCCGCCGCGCGCAAGCGGCGGAGGATCTCCTCCCCCGCCGCGACCCCGCGTTCCACGAGGACGTCGAGGTGGGGGGCGGTCCACTCGCTCTCGGCGAGTTCGCCGTGGCCGGGGCGCCATGCCCGGTCCGCGGCCATCAACAGGTCGGCGTCGAGGAGCGAGTCCCCCGCCGCCAGGGTCAGCGTGGCGCCGATGCGGCGGGCGACCTCGCGGACGGCCGCGCTCTTGGTGAGCGGCTTCGGCACCGCGTACACCTTGCGGCCCTGGAGCGAGACGGTCCAGCCGCGCTCCCCCGCCCACGCGCCGAAGCGGCCCAGCCACTCCACGGGGAGCCGCTCGCGCTCGACGACGAGGTAGGCGAAGAGGTCCTCGGCCACCCGGTGCTTGCGGACCCACGACAGGTCCGTGGTGGCGGTGAGGTAGGCGCGGATCTCGGAGAGCGGCGCGCACTCCTCGGCCAGCCGGTTCACCACCGTCGCGTGCCAGTCGCGGTCGGAGACGCCGTCGACGAGGATGTGCCCACCGTTCGCGCAGATCGCGTACTTCGGTGTGGCCCCCGGGAGTTGGATGCGCTGGTACTGCTTGCGCGTCCGAGTCGTCGTGGGGACGAAGACGGTCTCGTCGGCCAGCCGCGCGAGGAGGCCGGCCGCGTCCTCGGTCATGTAGGAGAGCGGCTTCGACTCGTGGACCTCGACGCAGAGGAGCCGGGGCGCCTGGGCGTCGGGCATGCCGAGGGCGAGGGCCGCGCTCGAGTAGATGAGGGTGCGGTCGAGGTCGCTCGCGACCAGGGTCGTGCCCGGGGCCGGGTTCAGTGGCGTACTCACTGGGACACCACCGCCTTGCCGTCGGCGCCCGTCGCGCCCCTCGTGTACTGAGGGTGAATCAGACCGACGCAGGTGTACGGGAGTTCGTCGACCTCCTCGACGGGCACACCGCGCTGCTCGGCGAGCAGGCGGACGTGCGCGAGGTCGGCGCCTGCACCCCGCTTGGCGAGGATCTTCCAGGGGACGCGGCGCAGCAGGACGCGGGTGGTCTCGCCGACGCCGGGCTTGACCAGGTTGACGTCGTGGATGCCGTACTCCTCGCTGATCCGCTCGACGGCGGCCCAGCCCTCCCAGGTGGGGGTGCGGTCGGCGGCGAGGAGTTCCTTGACGTCCACGTCGACGGTCTCGGCGACCTCGTCGAAGTGGGCGGCGACGGCGTCGAGGAAGGCGCCGGAGACATCGGAACCGGCCAGCTCGCGGTAGAACTTGGCGCCGTGGAAGTCGTTCGGTCCGACGAGGTCGGAGCGGAGCACGGTGCGGGATATCAGGCCGGAGACCGTGGAGTTGAGGCAGGCGGAGGGGATGAGGAAGTCCTCGCGGGTGCCGTACGTGCGGACGCAGGAGCCGGGGTCGGCGAGCACCGCGATCTCCGGGTCGAAGCCCGGGACACCGTCCGCGCTCGCCTCGAACTCCTTGATCGCCTCGGCGAGTTCGCGGGTGATGGCGCCCTTGCCGGTCCAGCCGTCGACGAACACGACGTCGGCGGGGTCGTGGTGGGCGGCGAGCCAGCGCAGCGCGTTGGCGTCGATGCCGCGGCCGCGCACGATGGAGACGGCGTAGTGCGGGAGGTCGAGGCCGTGGCGGGCCTGCGCCCAGCGGCGCATGAGGACGCCGACGGGGGTGCCGGCCCGCGCGAGCGAGACGAGTACGGGGTCGCGGCCGGGGCGCTCGGCGAGGACGGTCTCGGTGACGGTGCCGACCGCGCGGGCTATTCGGGCGGCGGAACCCTCCAGGGCGGAGTGGAAGAGGTCCTGGTAGCGGGCGCTGGGCTGGTATTCGACGGGGAGCGATTCGGCGTAGTGCGCGCCGCCGCTCTGGATGGCTTCCTCGCGTTCCTCGGTGGGCGCCTCCAGCTCGACGTCCGAGAGGTCCTGGAGCAGCCAGCCGACCTCCTCGGGTGCGTACGAGGAGAAGGCGGGGCCGCGGAGGGGCTCGGGCAGCATGGAGCTCCTTTCGGGAGCTTCGGAGACCGTGGGCGTGTACGAGGGGACGACCGTGAGCACGACGCGCGGGACGTGTGCGGCGAGCTGGGCGAGCAGGCCGTCCGGGGCGTGCAGCTCCGGGGTGTCGGCGGCGGAGTCGACGACGAGGACGACGGCGTCGAAGCCCGCGCCCGCCACGTTGTAGGCGTAGCGCTCGCCGGGGCCGTCGGCCGGGTCGTCGTGGGCAGGGAAGACGAGCCGGGTGCGTATCGCGTAGCCGGGGTCGTCGACGGCGAGGACCGGTGAGCGGGTGGTGGTGGAGTAGCGGACGTCGTGCCCGGCGTCCTCCAGGGCGCCGGCGAGGCGCAGCGGCGCGTACATCAGCTCCTCGAAGCCGAGAACGAGAACGCGGGGGGCGCAGGGGCCGCCGGGGGCGCCAGGGGCCAGGCGGGTGACGGTGTCGCTCCCGGCGGCGGGTGCTTGCGGTGTCTCCAGGGCCTGCCCGAGGCGGGCGGCCAGGCCGGGCAGGGCCGCTTCCAGGCGGTCGCGCTGCTCGGGCGTGAACCCGTGCCGCCCGCCGTCGGGCAGTCCCGCGGGCCAGTCGAGCGCCACCCGTACGGGATCGGGCATCGTCCCGCCGACGGCCGCCGGCGCCGCGGGCACGGTCTCGGGCCCCGCGGGCACGGTCTCGGGCCCCGCGGGCACGGTCTCGGGCGCCGGGGACTCGGCCTCCGACCCTGCCCCGGGCGCCAGGGGCTCGGCCTCCGGCCCCGCCTGCCCGATAGCCGGCCCCACGTGCGCGGCCTCCGGCCCCGCCTGCCCGGTCGTCCCCGCGCCCGCCTGCCCGGTCGTCCCCGCGGCCGCGTGCGCGGACTCGTGTTCCGCCACCAGTGCGCGGCCCTTCTCCAGGACCCCCTCGGGGAGGCGTACGGTCCCGGCGGCCGCGGCGATCAGGTCGACACGGGCGCCGATCTCCTCCGCGAAGGCGTCCAGGCGGCCGAGGTCGGCGGCGGAGCGCATGTCGACGAGGGCCACGACGACGTACCGCTCGCGCGGGTAGCGGGCGTGCAGGTCCCGGATCGTGTTGAGGACGGTGTTGCCGGTGGAGAACTCGTCGTCGACGAGGACCAGCGGCCCGCCGCAGGCGAGGAGCTTGGGGTCCTCGGGCAGCAGGAGGTGCGAGGTCGCGTGCGAGTGGGACTCCTCGAAGCCGCCCGCGCGGGCGACCCCGGCCACCGGCCGCCGGGTGGAGTGGAGGTACGGGGCGAGGCCGAGGCCGTCGGCGACGGCGTGGCCCAGGGCCGTGGCGGTCTCCGCGTAGCCGAGGACGACCGAGCGTCCCGCCTCCTCGTCGCCGAGGAGCTCGCGGACGCGTACGCCGAGGCCGAGGCCGGAGCCGTACACGACGGAGGGCCGCTGCGGCACGTGCTTGCCGAGCACGCTGGAGACGAGCAGGTGCGCCCGTTTGGGGTTACGACGCAGTGCGAGGCCCAGCAGGGCCGGTAGCTCCTCGCCGCCGATCAGTTCGACGCCCAGTCGCTCCGCGACCCACGTTCCGGTCCACACCACGTCGTCGACGTCCTTTCGTCAGCCGGCAAGTCCGGCGGTGAGCAGATCCACGAAGCCGACGTCTTCCTTCGCGACGCCGAAGACCTCGGCGCGCAGGAGGATGCGTTCGGCCCACGCGCGATGCGGCTTCACTTCGTTCATCTTGTTCGTATACGCGGAGCGCAGCACCCCGCCGCCGCCCTGTTCGGGCCGCAGGATGTCCTGGGCGTCGCTCCACTCCTCGTGGCTGACCACGGAGAGCGCGTGCACCGGCACCACGTGGGTGGGGTGGATGCAGGTCTTGCCGAGCAGGCCGTTCGCGCGGTCGAGCTCGATCTCGCGCAGCAGTCCGTCGAGGTCGTGCTCGATGAGGGCGGTGCGCAGGTCCTCGGCCCGGCCCTCCAGGAAGGGGCTGCGGCGCAGCTGCGGCTTGAACATGCGCTCGCCGGGTCGGAAGTACTCCCAGACGGGCCCGGTGACGGTGAAGCCGGTGCCGTCGGAGCGGCCGAGGACGTTGACGACGTCGGCGATGACGTTGGCGACGATCTTGACGTCGTAGGCGGTCATGTCGGGCGAGCGGCGCAGGCCGTAGGCGGAGCAGAAGTCGGTGACGCCGAGGCGCAGGGCGAGGACGCGGTCGCGGTACTTGCCGGTGATCGAGGCGATGCCGGCGAGGGTCTCGGCCCGGGTCTCCAGGTGGAGGAGCTCGGGGGACTCCAGGACGGGCATGGCGAAGAGGCGCCTGCCGCTCGTCCGCTCGGCCAGGGTGAGCGCTTCGAGGAAGGCGCGGCCGCGGGTCTCGGTGAATTTGGGCAGTACGAATCCGGACAGCAGCCGGACCGTTTCCCCCAGCCGGGCGACGAGGTCGGTGATCTGGCGCGGATCGCGGACCCGGATGAAGAGCAGGGGTACGTCCGTGGCGGTGCCCGTGGCGGTGTCGGCGTCCGTCACGGTCCCGGCGGCGAGGTCGGCGAACTGCCGGACGAGGTTGGTCTCGCCCTCCTCGACGTCGGCGTCGCTGATGGAGTCCTCCAGGCAGAGCACCATGGAGACCACTCCGCGCGCCGCCTGTTTGCGGATGTCGTCGGCCAGCCGCGGCCGGGTGGCCGGGCTGTAGAGCGTGGCACCGAGGGCCACGGCGAGCGTGCGCGCGGGCGAGTCGGCCGTGAACTCGGCCGGCTCGCTGTGGAACAACCCGGTCCGCGTTGCGGACGGGATGTGCCCGAAATGACGCATGTAAGTCTCCCGTCTGCCCCTCTGGGCCCTGACGACATGTGGCCGGTAATAGTACGTAGGTGCGGGTGTCCGTAGTTCCCCTCGTGCATGAAATTCAGGTAACTCGTCAGCATCCGTCATACCGTCCCGGTATCGGTGGCGCCCCCGCGTTGTCCGCGGGTCGGGCGGGAGGGCAGGATTGCGGTCATGACGCACGCGATGCTGAAGGGCTCCAACGTCCCTCTCGACACCGCGGCCGTACGGGCCGTGCTCTGCTGGACCCCGGGCCCCGGGGTCCCCGACGTGGACGCCTCGGCCCTGCTCCTGGGTGCCGACGGGCGCGTGCGGTCCGACGAGGACTTCGTGTTCTACAACCAGCCTCGCCATCCCTCGGGGTGCGTGCGGCGGCTGCCGAAGAAGCGGGTGGCCCAGGGGCTGACGGACACCGTGGAGGCCGATCTGGCCAACCTGGCGGCCTCGGTCGACCGGGTGGTCGTCGCGGCCTCCTCCGACGGCGGAACCTTCCGGTCCGTCTCCGACCTGCGGATTCTGCTGTACGACGCGACGGCCGGACCGGAAGGCGAGCCGCTGGCGCTGTTCGACGTGACGGCGGAGACCGGCGAGGAGACGGCGGTCATCTGCGGCGAGCTGTACCGGCGCGGCGACGGCTGGAAGTTCCGCGCGGTGGGGCAGGGCTATCCGACGGGCCTCGTCGGCCTCGCCACGGACTTCGGCATCTCGGTCGACGAGGACGCCGAGGAGGCGGCCCAGGAAGCCGCCCAGGAGGCCGCTCAGAGGCTCCAGGACCTCCCCGAGGCCCAGGAGGGCGCGACCGGCGCCCCGGCCCCGGATTTCCCCGTCGCCGGGTCCCCGGATCTCGACGCGACCGTGGTCCACGCCCCCGTACCGCCGCAGCCGACGGCGCCGCCCGTGCCGGACCGGGCGCCCGCCTACGGGTACCCGCAGCCGCCGGTGAACGCCCCGGCCCCGAACCCGGCTCCCGCCTACGGCTACCCGCAGCCCGTCCACCGGCCGGATCCGCACGCGGCTCCGGAGTTCCGGATGCCGCCCATGGGCCCCCAGTTCGTCAGGCCCTGAGAACCGGGGGATTCCTAAGGCCCCGGGGTCCCCTGAGACCGTGGTGGAGATCCCTGAGCACTCAGGGATCCCCGAGCCATTGGGGGTCCCTGAGACCGTCGGGGTCCCTGAGACCGTGGGGAGCACCGGTCACGCCTTGGTCTTGTAGCCGCGTCCCCACTGGAGTCCCCAGCCGTACAGCCGGTCCAGCTCGGCCTGGAAGCCGTAGACGAACCGCACCTCGCGGCGGACCGTGAGGTCGCCCTTGACGTTGTCCACGGAGAAGACCGCGCAGGAGCGGGCCTGCGGGGCGCGCTCGTCGAGGTCGATCTCGATCCTGGGGCCGTTGCTGGGATAGAGCGTGATCTTGGCGTGCGTACGGTCGAAGGCCGGCGTCTGGTCGTAGATGTACACGAAGAACAGCAGGCGTTTGATCTCGTCCCGCTGGTCCAGGTTGACGAAGATCGTCTCCCCGGAGGAGCCGCCGAAGCGGTCGTCGCCGCTGAGCTTCACGTACGGGGCGCCGTTCAGGTCGCCGAAGAAGCCGCCGAGCGGCTGCACCACGCCCTTGCTGCCGTCGGTGAGCTCGTAGAGGCAGCCCAGGTCCAGGTCGACGTTGACCATGCCCTGGGTATGCGCCTGGACGACCTCGGGCTTGAAGAACTGGGAGGGGTTGCGGAGCAGCCGACCGCTCTGGCGCGAGCGCCCTTCGAGGTCGGAGGTCCGCATCCGCCAGGAGAGGTTCACCCGGAGGTTGCCGGTCGCGGCGCCCTGCTTGGTCAGCGAGACCGACGGGCGCCGCTTCGTCAGGTCGATCGTGTTCGACGCGGTGCCGCCCATGTCGAACTGCGCCGCTCGCCCCGGAAACAGGTTGTCCCAGAAGGCCATGACGCCCCCACCCCCCACTGATCGCACACTCGTCATCGCGCACATGCCTGCGGGGCGGCCGGGTGCACCGACCGCCCCGCAGTGAAGCGTTCCTCGTTACCGGGGGTGTCACACCCCGGAGGACACCTCGGTCTTCTCTCCCGAACCGCCCTTGCCGCCCGCGCCGCCCTCGGCCGCCGCGAGCCGCTTGTTGCGGCGGACGGAGGACCAGAAGGACCAGCCGATGAGGGCGACGCCGATGCCGCCGGTGACGATCTCGGGGATCTGGTAGCGGATGGAGATCATGAGGATCGCGGCCAGGGCGCCGATCGCGTAGTGGGCGCCGTGCTCCAGGTAGACGTAGTCGTCGAGGGTGCCCTGACGGACCAGGTAGACCGTCAGCGAACGGACGTACATGGCGCCGACGCCGAGGCCGAGCGCCATCAGGACGATGTCGTTGGTGATGGCGAAGGCGCCGATGACGCCGTCGAAGGAGAAGGAGGCGTCGAGGACCTCCAGGTAGAGGAACATGAAGAAGGCGGCCTTGCCGGCCAGCTGGACGGCGGAGACCTTCTTGCCGCTGCGCTTGGCCTCTTCCTCCGCCTCGTGCTCGCGCTCCTCTTCCTCCTCCAGCTTGTTCTCGAAGTAGCTGGAGAGACCGCCGACGACGAGGTACGTGATGAGACCGAAGACGCCCGAGAGCAGGACCGTCGACGCCGCGTCGATGTGCGTACCACCGTGCTGGTGGGCATGGGTCGCGAAGGTCATGGCGCTGATCGCCAGGACGATGAGGGCGATGCAGACCGACAGCATGTCGATCTTGCCGAGCTTGGCCAGCGGGCGCTCCAGCCAGCCGAGCCACTTGATGTCACGGTCCTCGAAGATGAAGTCGAGGAAGATCATCAGCAGGAACATGCCACCGAAGGCCGCGATCGACGGGTGCGCGTCGGTCACGAGCTGCTCGTAGCGCTCGGCGTCGTTGAGAGCGAGATCGACGGCCTCGATGGGGCCGATCTTGGCGCTGATCGCGACGATCACGACGGGGAAGACCAGTCGCATGCCGAAGACGGCGATGAGCACACCGATGGTGAGGAAGATCTTCTGCCAGAAGGCATTCATCTTCTTCAGGATTCCGGCGTTGACCACCGCGTTGTCGAAGGACAGCGAGATCTCGAGGACGCAGAGGATCGCGACGATCCCGAATGCCTCCCACCCCCCGTAGAGCATCGCTGCGACCAGACCGAGCGCAGTGATCGCGAACGACCAGCCGAAGGTTTTCAGAACCACTGTCTACCCCATCGTGAAATTACATGGCTTTACGAAACGTTGACCCCGAAGTCTAGAGCGATGCCCCGCAGCCCGGACGCGTACCCCTGACCGACCGCTCTGAACTTCCATTCGCCGTTGTAGCGGTAGAGCTCGCCGAAGATCATCGCGGTCTCGCTCGAGGCGTCCTCGGAGAGGTCGTAGCGGGCGAGTTCCTGACCGTCCAGCTGGTTCACGACCCGGATGAAAGCGTTGCTGACCTGACCGAAGCTCTGCCCGCGGTTGTCGGCGTCATGGATCGAGACCGGGAAGACGATCTTGTCGCAGTGGGCCGGGACCTGGGTGAGGTCCACGATGAGGGACTCGTCGTCCCCGTCACCCTCGCCCGTGAGGTTGTCGCCGGTGTGCTCGACGGAGCCTTCGGGGCTGCGGAGCTGGTTGTAGAAGACGAAGTACTCGTCCCCCAGCACGCGGCCGGCCTGGCACAGCAGGGCGCTGGCGTCGAGATCGAAGGGGGCTCCGGTGGTGGAACGCGCGTCCCAGCCGAGCCCGACGAGGACCTTGGTGAGGTTGGGAGCGGCCTTGGTGAGGGAGACATTGCCCCCCTTGGCGAGTGTGACACCCATGCTGTGGTTCCTCCCCGGTGGTGATGAGGCACGTCCGGCGCCGCACGGAAGGTGCGGCGCCGGACGGTTCGATCGGTTCGGCTCAGACGTTGACGCCGAAGTCCGCCGCGATACCGCGCAGACCCGAGGCATACCCCTGACCGACGGCGCGGAACTTCCACTCCGCGCCGTGGCGGTACAGCTCGCCGAAGACCATGGCGGTCTCGGTCGAGGCGTCCTCGGAGAGGTCGTAGCGGGCGATCTCGGCGCCGCCGGCCTGGTTCACGACGCGGATGAACGCGTTGCGCACCTGGCCGAAGGACTGCTGGCGGTTCTCGGCGTCGTAGATCGAGACCGGGAAGACGATCTTGGTCACGTCGGCCGGCACGGTCGCCAGGCTGACCTTGACCTGCTCGTCGTCGCCCTCGCCCTCGCCGGTGAGGTTGTCACCGGTGTGCTCGACCGAGCCGTCGGCGCTCTTCAGGTTGTTGAAGAAGACGAAGTCCTGGTCGTTGCGGACCTTGCCCTCTTCGCTCACCAGGATGGCGCTGGCGTCGAGGTCGAAGTCCGTACCGGTGGTGGTACGGACGTCCCAGCCCAGACCGACGGTCACGGCGGTGAGGCCAGGGGCCTCCTTGGTCAGCGAGACGTTGCCGCCCTTGCTGAGGCTGACTCCCACGAGTCCCTCCATACGTTTTCAGGGGCAGCGCCCCAGTCGTGCGTTGGCATCGGATCAACGAGTGGATCCTAGTGACCGGTTCCCGGTCGAAACAGTCGATTCGCCCGGCGAATCCGAGGTGTCGGCCGGGGCCGGCTCAGATGGCGTCGAGCGCCTTGACGTACTCGCCGAGGTCGCGGGCGTCCGGAAGGGCGTTCACGACGGTCCAGCGGACGACGCCCGCCTTGTCGATGATGAAGGTGCCGCGCACCGCGCAGCCCTTCTCCTCGTCGAAGACGCCGTAGGCCCGGGAGGCCTCGCCGTGCTTCCAGAAGTCGGAGAGCAGCGGGAAGTCCAGGTCCTCCTGGTCGGCGAAGACGCGCAGGGTGTGGATCGAGTCGTTGGACACGGCGAGGAGCTGGGTGTCGTCGTTGACGAACTTCGGGAGGTTGTCCCGCAGCTCGCGCAGCTCGCCCGTGCAGACGCCGGTGAAGGCGAAGGGGTAGAACAGCAGCACCACGGTCTTCTCGCCGCGGAACCCCGAGAGCTTCACGGTGCGTCCGTGGTTGTCCTTCAGCTCGAATTCCGGGGCCTCGGTGCCGACCTCGATCGCCATCGCCCATGCATCCCTTCGCCGGAACCCGGCCCAGATCTTGGGCCGAATCGGTGAGGCCCAGCCTACGGCCTGTGCGCGAAAGCCCCCGCCGACGAACCGGCGGGGGCTTCTCGCTACATGGTGATCAGCGCTTGGGGGCCACCAGACGGGCGCCCGCCCAGTCCTTGGCGACGCTGATGCTCTTGGTCTGGGAGAGACCAGCAGTCTGCGCGGCATCGTTGATATCGCTCGGCTCGATGTAGCCGTCACGGCCGGTCTTCGGCGTCAGCAGCCAGATCACGCCGCCGTCCTCCAGAAGACCGATGGCGTCCACCAGTGCGTCGGTGAGATCACCGTCCTCGTCGCGGAACCAGATGACAACGGCGTCGGCGACGTCGTCGTACTCCTCGTCCACGAGCTCGGCGCCGATGATGGACTCGATGCCTTCACGGAGATCCTGGTCGACGTCGTCGTCGTAGCCGATCTCCTGGACCACCTGGCCAGGCTCGAACCCCAGCCTCGCTGCCGGGTTGGTCCGCTCCTCCGCGTGGTCCGCGGTCGCGCTCACGGCTTGCCTCCTGCTCATTCGGTAAATGCTGTGGGCCACGCGTATGCGCGTGACGCTGGCCGTAGTCCACACGTGCCGGGGCTCATCGCGCAAGTACTGGGCCCCGGAGACCGCCGAAACGGTGACGTTTGGGGCCGTCTCGCCCCAACTTCCGGCACGCTCCGACCGCCCTCCGTGATCAGTCCCACATGATTCATCCCGGTTTACGGACTTCTGAGTTTTCAGTCTGCCGAACGCCTGGACGAAACGCATGCGCGGGTTGAGCGTAAGGTTGCGATTTGAACACATCCGAACACGTGGAGGACACCGCGGACACCGCTGGGCACCTCGTTGGGGTTACCCCTCGGTAAATGTGACGTCTGGCGTCGACGGGGTACACGATGGACATCCCGACCACTCCGTGGCCCCGTGGGCACCACCGAACAGCGAAGGAAGAGCGTGGCTCCCGGATCCGATCGCAACCCGATCATCATTGGCGGCCTTCCCAGCCAGGTCCCGGATTTCGACCCGGAAGAGACCCAGGAATGGCTCGACTCCCTCGACGCTGCCGTCGACGAGCGGGGCCGGGAGCGGGCCCGCTACCTCATGCTCCGCCTGATCGAGCGGGCACGCGAGAGGCGCGTGGCCGTGCCCGAGATGCGCAGCTCGGACTACGTCAACACGATCGCCACCAAGGACGAGCCGTTCTTCCCCGGCAATGAGGAGATCGAGCGCAAGGTCCTCAACGCCACGCGGTGGAACGCGGCCGTGATGGTCTCGCGCGCGCAGCGGCCGGGCATCGGCGTCGGCGGTCACATCGCCACGTTCGCCTCCTCGGCCTCCCTCTACGACGTCGGCTTCAACCACTTCTTCCGCGGCAAGGACGAGGGCGACGGCGGCGACCAGATCTTCTTCCAGGGGCACGCCTCCCCCGGCATCTACGCCCGCGCCTACCTCCTGGACCGGCTGAACGACACCCAGCTCGACGGCTTCCGCCAGGAGAAGTCGAAGTTCCCGAACGGCCTTTCGTCGTACCCGCACCCCCGGCTTATGCCGGACTTCTGGGAGTTCCCGACCGTGTCGATGGGCCTCGGCCCGCTCGGCGCGATCTATCAGGCCCGGATGAACCGGTACATGGAGGCGCGCGGCATCGCGGACACCTCCAAGTCGCACGTCTGGGCGTTCCTCGGCGACGGCGAGATGGACGAGGTCGAGTCGGTCGGCCAGCTCTCCATCGCCGCCCGTGAGGGCCTGGACAACCTGACCTTCGTCGTCAACTGCAACCTCCAGCGGCTCGACGGCCCGGTCCGCGGCAACGGCAAGATCATCCAGGAACTGGAGTCGATCTTCCGGGGCAACGGCTGGAACGTCATCAAGCTGATCTGGGACCGCTCCTGGGACCCGCTGCTCGCGCAGGACCGCGACGGCATCCTGGTCAACAAGTTCAACACCACCCCGGACGGCCAGTTCCAGACGTACGCCACGGAGACCGGCGGCTACATCCGCGACCACTTCTTCGGCGACGACCACCGGCTGCGGGCGATGGTCGAGTCCATGTCGGACAAGCAGATCCTGCACCTGGGCCGCGGCGGCCACGACCACAAGAAGATCTACGCGGCCTACGCGGCGGCGAAGGCGCACGCGGGCCAGCCGACGGTGATCCTCGCCCAGACCGTCAAGGGCTGGACGCTGGGCCCGAACTTCGAGGGCCGCAACGCGACCCACCAGATGAAGAAGCTGACGGTCGACGACCTGAAGCGCTTCCGCGACCGGCTGCACATCCCGGTGACGGACCGGCAGTTGGAGGACGGCCTGCCGCCGTACTACCACCCGGGCCGGAACTCCGAGGAGATCCAGTACATGCACGACCGGCGCAGCGCGCTCGGCGGGTACGTGCCGACCCGTGTCGTGAGGGCGAAGCCGCTGGTCCTCCCCGACGACAAGACCTACGCGGCGGCCAAGAAGGGCTCGGGTCAGCAGTCGATCGCCACCACCATGGCCTTCGTCCGCATCCTGAAGGACCTCATGCGGGACAAGGAGATCGGCAAGCGCTTCGTGCTGATCGCCCCCGACGAGTACCGCACCTTCGGCATGGACGCCTTCTTCCCGAGCGCCAAGATCTACAACCCGCTGGGCCAGCAGTACGAGGCGGTGGACCGCGAACTCCTCCTCGCCTACAAGGAGTCGCCGACCGGCCAGATGCTGCACGACGGCATCTCCGAGGCCGGCTGCACGGCCTCGCTGATCGCCGCGGGCTCGGCGTACGCCACGCACGGCGAACCGCTGATCCCGGTGTACGTCTTCTACTCGATGTTCGGTTTCCAGCGGACCGGCGACCAGTTCTGGCAGATGGCGGACCAGCTGGCGCGCGGCTTCGTGCTCGGCGCCACCGCCGGCCGCACGACGCTGACCGGCGAGGGCCTCCAGCACGCGGACGGCCATTCTCATCTGCTCGCCTCGACCAACCCGGCCTGCATCGCCTACGACCCGGCCTTCGGTTTCGAGATCGCGCACATCGTCAAGGACGGCCTGCGCCGGATGTACGGCCCGGCCGCCGAGGACGTCTTCTACTACCTGACCGTCTACAACGAGCCGATCCAGCACCCGGCCGAGCCGGCGGACGTGGACGTCGAGGGCATCCTCGCCGGCATCCACCGCTTCAAGCCGGCCGAGGCCGGTGTGATCCCGGCGCAGATCATGGCCTCCGGTGTCGCCGTGCCGTGGGCGATCGAGGCGCAGCGGATCCTCGCCGAGGAGTGGAACGTACGGGCCGACGTCTGGTCCGCGACCTCGTGGACCGAGCTGCGCCGCGAGGCCGTGGCCGTCGAGGAGCACAATCTGCTCCACCCCGACGAGGAGCAGCTCGTCCCGTACGTGACGCGCAAGCTCCAGGGCGCCGAGGGCCCGTTCGTGGCGGTCTCGGACTGGATGCGCTCGGTCCCGGACCAGATCTCCCGCTGGGTGCCGGGCCAGTACACCTCGCTGGGCGCGGACGGCTTCGGCTTCGCGGACACGCGGGGTGCGGCCCGTCGCTACTTCCACATCGACGCCCAGTCGGTCGTGCTCTCGGTGCTGACCGAGCTCGCCCGCGACGGCAAGGTCGACCGGTCGGCGCTGAAGCAGGCCGTGGACCGCTACCAGCTGCTCGACGTGGCGGCCGCCGACCCGGGCGCCGCGGGCGGCGACGCGTGACCGGACGGGCCTCCTAGCACGGAGGTCCTGGTGAGGGGCGGTGGGACCGATGGTCTCGCCGCCCTTCGGCGTTCTCTACGATGCCCCGCATGAAGGTTCGCTGGAAGAGCTGGGAAAAGCGCACGCAGACACCCCTGCTGGTGCTGGCCGTGGCCTTCGGCATCGCCTATGCCGTGCCGATCGTGGCTCCCGATGCCGCCCCCTGGGTGCACCGGCTGTGCACCCATGTCGAGTGGGCGGTGTGGGCGGCCTTCGCCCTGGACTACGCGGTCCGCCTCGCCCTCGCCCCGGCCCGCTGGGCCTTCGTCCGCTCCCACCCCCTAGATCTGCTCGCGGTCCTGCTGCCGATGGTGCAGCCGCTGCGGCTGCTGCGGGTCGTCTCCACACTCCTCCTCGTGGGCCGGCGGGCCCGGATGGCCCCGCAGATCACGCTCACCACCTATGTGGCGGGCGCGGTCGTCGGGCTGATGATGTTCGGCTCGCTGGCCGTGCTGCACGTCGAGCGGGACGCCCCGGACGGCAACATCAGGACGCTCGGGGACGCGGTCTGGTGGTCCTTCACCACGATGACGACGGTCGGCTACGGCGACCACGCCCCGACCACGGGTCTCGGCCGGGTCCTCGCGGTCGGTCTGATGCTCTCGGGCATCGCCCTGCTGGGTGTGGTCACCGCGAACATCGCGGCCTGGTTCATCGCCCGCTTCGACCGGGACGACGCGGTGGAGCGCCGGCAGACCGAGCTGCTGGAGGCGCTGACCCTGGAGGTGCGGGAGCTGCGCGCGGAGGTGGCGCGCCTCTCCCCGTCGAACGGCCCCCGAGACCTTCCCCGGGACGTCCCCGCCCCTACCGCTCCCACAGCTTGAACGCTCTGACCTCGTAGGGCGTCTGCGGCACCCAGGTCCCCCGCCCCGGGTAGGTCTCGAACTCCCCCACCTCCGCGCACTCCGCCGACTGGTACGTGGTGACCGGCCGGCCCGTGCGGTTCGCGAGGGACTGCGCCGAGGCGCCGGGCGGCAGGGCGACACAGCTCTCGATGTCGGTCGTGGCCAGCTCGTGGCTCTGGACCCGGCCCTTGAAGTCGGGCTTGGGCCAGAGGCAGAGCCGGCCGGGACCGCAGGCCCCGAGGGCGGTCCCGGCCGGCCCGACCGCCGCAGGGGCCGGGGCGGCCGCCAGGAGCCCGGTCAGAAGCGCGGCCAGGACGGCCGCGGCCGCCGTGGCGAGCACGGTCTTCGTATACGAGTACATGCTGATGACCCCCCGTTTCGTCACTCTCTGTAATCACGAGCATGGCGGAGGTCACCCCCGGACGGAAGAGGGGCCGCCCCCGTTCACGCGAACGGGTGACGGCCCCCTACGGGAACCCCGACTACGGACCCCCGGTTACGGGAATCGCGCGGGCGTCAGATGTGACCGCCCATGCCGCCCGCCTCCGCGTTCTCGCCGCGCTTGGTGAGCATGGCGACCAGGGCCGCGACGACAGCGACGCCGCCGGCGACGGTGAAGGCCAGGCCCATGCCCTCCAGGAAGGTGTCGTGGATGACGCCGGCGACCTTGTCGAAGAGGTCGGGGGTCATCCCCGGCGCCTGGGCCAGTTCCGGCGGGGCCATGCCGAACTCGGCGGCCTCCTCCAGCTTCGGATCGGCCGGGACCGGGATGCCGGCCTCCTTCCAGTTGCCCGCGAAGGAGTCCGCGACCTTGGAGGACATGACGGCGCCGAGCACCGCCGTACCGAGCGCGCCGCCGACCTGCATGGCGGCCTGCTGCAGACCGCCGGCGACACCGGAGAGCTCCAGCGGGGCGTTGCCGACGATGACCTCGGTGGCGCCGACCATGACCGGGGCGAGGCCCAGGCCGAGCAGCGCGAACCACAGGGACATCACCAGCGTGCTCGTACCGGACGAGAGCGTGATCATGCCGAACATCGAGACGGCCGTGCAGACCATGCCGCCGACCAGCGGGACCCGCGGGCCGAACTTGGTGATCAGGGCGCCCGCCAGCGGCGAGGAGACGATCATCATCGCGGTCAGCGGAAGCAGGCGCAGTCCGGCGTCGATCGGACCGAGCCCCTTCACGCCCTGGAGGTAGAACGTCACGAAGAACAGGCCGCCCATGAAGGCGAAGGCCATCAGGACCATCAGCACCACGCCGGCCGAGAGCGGCACGGAGCGGAACATGCCCAGCGGGACGAGCGGCTCCTTGACCTTGGTCTCCCAGAAGGCGAAGACCAGGAAGAGCAGCAGCGCGCCGATGATGCAGCCCCACGTCTTGCCGTCGGCCCAGCCCCAGTCCGCACCCGCCTGGATGATGCCCCAGATGAGCGATCCCATCGCGCCGGAGAGCAGCAGGATGCCGAGGACGTCGAAGGAGCGCGGCGCGTTCTCGGCGCGGTGGTCCTTGAGGATCACCAGGCCGAGCACGAGCGCGATCACACCGACCGGCACGTTGATGAAGAAGACGGACTGCCAGCTGACGTGCTCGACGAGGAAACCGCCGAGGATCGGGCCGCCGGCCGTCGAGGCGCCGATGACCATGCCCCAGATGCCGATGGCCATGTTCAGCTTCTCGGCGGGGAAGGTGGCGCGCAGCAGGCCGAGGGCGGCCGGCATGAGGAGGGCGCCGAAGACGCCCTGGAGGACACGGAAGGTGATCACGGCCCCGATCGAGTCGGAGAGGCCGATCGCCCCGGAGGCGACGGCGAAGCCCGCGATGCCGATGAGGAAGGTCTGCCGGTGTCCGAAGCGGTCACCGAGCTTGCCGGCGGTGATCAGGGCGACGGCGAGCGCGAGCAGGTAGCCGTTGGTGATCCACTGGAGCTGGCCCAGCGTGGCGCCGAGGTCGGCCTGGATGGCGGGGTTGGCGATGGCGACGATCGTGCCGTCGAGCGCGACCATCATCACGCCCACGGCGACGCCGAACAGGGTCAGCCAGGGGTGGCCGCGCAGTCCCTTCGCCGGGCCCGGAACGGGTTCCCGGACGCCCCCTTGACCCTGCGGGGCCTTTTCCACGGTGGTCTGACTAGTCATGCGAGTGAGGCTAATGTCAGCCACTGACAATTGACAAAGCGATTCACACGCCGGTAACTGTCACGTAGCTCACAGGTACCCTGACTCGGACGAAACGCCTGAAACGACGCCAGAGAAGAGGATCCTCGTTGACCGTCCCCGCCCCCGGCCTCCGCGAGCGGAAGAAGCAGCGCACGCGCGACGCGCTGATCCGGGTGGCCCTGGAGCTCTTCACCACCCAGGGGTACGAGCGGACCACCGTCGACGAGATCGTCGACGCCGTCGAGGTCTCCCAGCGGACCTTCTTCCGCTACTTCGCCTCCAAGGAGGAGGTCGCCTTCGCCGTCCAGCACATGGTGGAGGCGCTGTTCGTGAGCGCGCTCGAGCAGCGACCGCCCGGTGAGGGACCCTTCGACGCGCTGCGGCACGCCGTCCTCAGCGCCTGGGACCGCACGGGCGAGGCGATCGTCGAGGTCGTCCCCGTCGAGCTGTACCTGCGGACCTTCCAGCTGATCGAGTCGACGCCCGCGCTGCTCGCCGTCCACCTGCGCCGGTCGGCGGAGACCGAGGAGACGATCGCCCGGATCATCGCCGAGCGGGAGGGCCTCGACGTCGACGAGGACCCGCGCCCCCGGATCGCGGTGGCGGCGTTCAGCGGGGTCATGCGGGTGACCGGCCAGATGTGGGTCCGGGGCACGGACCAGAGCTTGGAAGCCATCCGGGCCCTCACCGAGCGCTATCTCGACCACCTCGGCCCGGCGCTCGCCCCGCACTGGCGGAACGGCTCGGCCGGCGACGACGCCCCGTAGGCACGCGCGGCCGGCGGCGGCAGCCCGCAGGCACCGGCGGCCGGTGGCGGTAGCCCGCAGAAGCCCGCGTCAGCGACGCCCCGCACGCACCGACGGCCGACGACGACACCCCGCACGCACCAGCGGCCCGCGGTGGCAGCTCGCGGAAGCCCGCGTCCGGCGACGCCCCGTAGGCGTCCCGTACCGCTCCGAAGTACCCGGCGCCGGCCTTTGAGCCACCCGCGGCGACCCCCGTAGGGTGGCGGCCCGTGACCCCCGCCGACGCCTCGCCCACCCTCGCCGTGACGCGCACGCTCCTCGCGCTCGCCGTCGTGTTCGTGCTGCTCGCGACCACCGGATGGACCACGATCCGGCACCGGTCCGAGCCCGGACCGTCCCGCGAGACCGCGCTCACCGCGTGGGCGCGCGACCGCGTCGGCCACCACCCGCTGCCCGACCCGGCCGTCGCCCCGGCCCGCACGGTCGCCGCGTTCTTCGCCCGGCTCGGGCCGGCCGGCGGCCTCCGGCTCGCCGAGCGGCACCCGCTCGTCGTCGGCAACCTCAACGGCGCCCCCGTCGCGCTCCGCTACCGCGCCAACCGGCTCACCCTCGCGGTGGCCCTCGCCGCCGAGCGGGGCCGGCTCGGCGACTCCCGGCTGACCGCCGACGGCCGGCACGAGGCGCGGCGCCGGGCCGACCGCTTCGCCTCCCTGATGCGGCCGGGCCGCCAGGTCCTCGCCTTCGACCCGACGGGCAAGGGACGCGCGGCCGAGGTCCTCGGCGACCTGGAGCGGGCCCGGCGGGTCTCGGTGATCGTGCCCGGCGTCGACACGACCCTCCTCACCTTCCAGAAGACCCACGGCCGGTACGCGGCTCCCGCCGGCATGGCCGAGGCACTGTTCGCCGCCGAGCGGCGGGCCTCCCCCGGCGCGCGGGTCGCCGTCATCGCCTGGGCCGACTACACCGCGCCCGCCGGGGTCGGCGTCGACGCGATGACCGGCCGGCTCGCCGCGAACGGAGCCGTACGCCTCGTGGAGCTGACCTCGGCGCTGCCCGGGACCGCCCGGGTGGCGCTCTTCTGCCACAGCTACGGCTCCGTCCTCTGCGGGCTCGCCGCGCCCCGGCTGCCCGCCCGGGTGACGGATCTCGCCGTGGCCGGCAGCCCCGGCATGCGGGTGGAGCGCGCGGCGGACCTGGCCACTCCGGCCCGGGTGTGGGCCATGCGGGACGCGGACGACTGGATCGCGGACGTGCCGCACGTGGAGGTGGGCGGGGTCGGGCACGGCGCGGACCCGGTGGAACCGGAATTCGGCGCGCGGCTGCTCTCGGCGGACGGAGCGGTCGGCCACGGCGGCTATTTCGAGCCGGGGACGGAGAGCCTCGGCAACTTCGCCGCGATAGGGGTCGGTTCGTATCAGGACCTGATCTGCGCACGTGCCGACAGCGCTTGCCACCACGGAATATCCGGTGCGGAAGAGGCCCGACGCGCGTAGATCACGGAATTTCCCGACCTTTCACAGGGGCGACGCATGGGCACGCGCCGCTTACGATGAGGCGTATGGGTGATGTGCTGGCCGGAATTCATGCCACCTGGGAGTTCGAGAGCGATGCCCTCGTCATCCGCTTCGAACGGGGGAACCGCAATACGCCGAAACTCTTCAGCGCGCTACGCGAACGACGAGTACCGCACGAGGCGTTGGCGTCCGTGACGCTCACGCCCGGGAAGCGGGGCACCGTCGTGCTGCACGCCGTGCCGAGGCCCGGCGCCGATCCGCTGATGGAGGCGGCCGCGGGACAGCTCAAGGAAGCCTGCGACCCGTACCGTCTGGTGCTGCCGGCGGACCGGGAGACGCTCGCCGAGTACTACCGGGACGAGCTGCGGGCGCTGCTCCCGGCGGACGCGGTGGACCCGGCGGACCCGGCCGGGGGCGAGGACGCGGCGGCCGTGTGGCCCGCCGACGGCTTCCTGGTGGCCGCGCCCACGGGACCGCAGTCCTTCAAGACGTACGACGGGAGGGCGAGCTTCGACGGGATGTCGGAGGTCGCTTTCCGCTGGTCCTGGACGGGCGCGTCCTCGGAGAAGTGGAAGGCCGGCGACCAGACCTTCTCCGTACGGGAGCTGAGCGGCGTCGAGTGGCGGTCGCCGGAGGTCCTCGACGGGTACCTGCGGCTGGTCCCCCGGGACGGCGGCTCCCGGCCCGCCCAGCCCGACCGGGACCCGGCCTCGGTCGTCTTCGGTCTCGGCTACGGGCCGGTGCACGAGTCCCTCCCCTTCGCCGCGGCCGTCCTCGCGGCGACCCGGGGCAAGGACCGCGTGCCCGCCGCCGTCACGGCCGGTGCTCAGGACGCCGCCCGCCGCGACCCCGGGGCGGTCGCGGACAGGATCCGGCACCTGGGCGATCTGCACCGGGCGGGGCTCGTGACGGACGAGGAGTTCTCGGCGAAGAAGGCGGAGCTCCTCGCGGAGCTGTGAGCCACCCACCAGGCCCGGCGTCATACCCCGGTATCGGGTCGCGGCCCCCTCCCCGGTATGACGCCGACCGCCCCACCCGCTGCCTACCCTGGGCGGGTCATGGCTACCGAACAGCGGCACGAGCCGCCCCTCCGCCGCTTCCGCCGGTACAGCGCACGGTCACGCGAGTTGTTCCAAGGCCTCGGGGCCGCGCTCACCACCCCGACCACCCCCGGCGCGCCCCTGCTCTCCGAGGCCTCCTCGCGGTGGGTGCGCCTGCTGCCGTACGTCGTCGCCCTCGCCTTCGTCTCCTCGCTGCTGCCCACCACGATCACCGTCCTCGTCAACGACTACGGCGTGAACGGCGGCCTCGCCGGGGCCATCGCCGTCGCCCAGACCGTGCCGCTGCTGCTCGCCGTCTCCCGCCCCCTCCAGGCCTGGTGGGTGATCTTCACCGCCGACGTGCTCGGCTCGCTCGCCCTCCTCGGTTCGGACGGCGTCCACGCCGACCTGTGGCCCTGGACCCCGCCGGTCGTCATCGGCTACTGCGCGCTGATGGTCGCGCTCGGACTGCGCGAGTCGCGCCGGACCCTGTTCGGCGTCTGGCTGGCGACCGGCGCCGCCGGGTACGTCCTGGAGGCCTTCCGGCCCGACGGGGTCACCAGCGTCCACACACTGCTGCTCGTCCTGAGCGGCGTGCTGCTGCTGCTCACCTCGGCGGTACGCGCCCGGGGCGACGCGCAGCGGCGGCTCGTCGAGCAGGAGATCATCAACGAGGCCGAACGCTCCCGCCGCACGCTCCTGGAGGAGCGCGCGCGGATCGCGCGCGAGCTGCACGACGTCGTCGCCCACCACATGTCCGTGATCACCGTGCAGGCCGACTCGGCCCCGTACCGCATCCCGGACCTTCCGGACGCGGCCCGGGAGGAGTTCACGTCCATCGCGGCGAGCGCGCGCGAGTCGCTGGCCGAGATGCGGCGGCTGCTCTCCGTGCTGCGCAGCGACGGCAGCGAGGGCGAGCGGGCCCCGCAGCCGGGTCTCGACCGGGTCCAGCAGCTGGTCGAGGCGACGGTACGGGCCGGGGTGCCGGCCGAGCTGTCGCTCGCCGCCGGCCTCGGGGACGTACCGCAGGCGGTGGACCTGTCCGCGTACCGGATCGTGCAGGAGGCCCTCGCCAACATCGTCCGGCACGCGCCGGGCGCCGCGACCCGGGTGTCGGTGCGCGCCTCGGACGACGGGTGGCTGACGGTCCTCGTCGTCAACGGGCCCGGCGAGGAGGCGGGTTCCGGGGTGGAGCGCGGTGCGGCCGGCACCGGGCACGGCCTCGTCGGGATGCGGGAGCGCGTACGGTTGACGGGCGGCTCGCTGGACACCGGGCCGCTGCCGGACGGCGGCTTCCGGGTGGCCGCACGGCTCCCGCTGACGGCGGACCCGGCGCCCGAACCGGACCCGGAACCGGCACCCTGAGGGGCCCGGGCCCGGGCGACGACCACGACCCCGAGCCCGAGCCTGAGCCCGACCCCAAGCCCGAGCCCGAGCCCGCCCCTGACCCCGACCCCCAAGGACCCCGAGTGACCATCCGCGTGATCATCGTCGACGACCAGGCCATGGTGCGGGCCGGTTTCGCCGCGCTGCTCGCCGCCCAGCCCGACATCGACGTGGTGGGCGAGGCGCCGGACGGGCGGCAGGGCGTGGACGTGGCCCGTTCGACGCATCCGGACGTCGTGCTGATGGACGTGCGGATGCCGGAGCTGGACGGGCTCGCGGCGGCCCGCGAGATCCTCCACCCGCCGACCGGCGTCACGCACCGGCCGAAGGTGCTGATGCTGACCACCTTCGACGTGGACGACTACGTGTACGAGGCGCTGCGCGCGGGCGCGTCGGGCTTCCTCCTGAAGGACGCGCCGCCCGCCGATCTCATCGCGGCGGTACGGATCGTGGCGGCGGGCGAGGCACTGCTCGCACCGTCCGTGACCCGCCGCCTCATCGCCGACTTCGCCGCCTCCCGCCCCGCCCCGCGCCGGGACACCACCGCGCTGCGCCTGAACGGCCTCACCCCGCGCGAGACGGAGGTCCTGGAGCTGATCGCCCGGGGCCTGTCGAACCAGGAGATCGCGGACCACCTGGTCCTCGCTGAGCAGACGGTGAAGACCCACATCGGGCGGGTGCTCGCCAAGCTGGACCTGCGCGACCGCGCGCAGGCCGTGGTCTTCGCGTACGAGTCGGGCCTGGTCACCCCCGGCACGACCTGACACCCGGGGGATATCCCCACCGGGAAACCCCCACCCCCGCCAGGGGGTCGGCTGCTCCTCCACCCCCTACCCCGGTATCAACCCGTGGTTGGCTCCCCGGTGTGACGTGCCGTCACCCGTCGTCTTCCTACCTTCCTCTCGCCGACGAAAGAGCGAGAACCGGAGAGGGAGGGCGACCCCATGCGCCGCTTTGCGAGGACCCTGACCACCGTGGCCGTAGTGGCCACCGTGATCGCCGGGACGGCCGGCTGGGCGTCCGGGGACGCCCAGGAGGCCGTCACCGGTGCGCCGGCCGGGACGGGGGCGTGGCGGGATGCGGGGCTTCCGGACCCCGAGCGGATGAGCCCGGCCGGGACCGCGCGGTACTTCGCGGGACTCGCTCCCGTACGACAGAGCGAACTGGCCCGCACGCACCCCACGGTCGTCGGGAACCTCGACGGCGCACCCCTGGCCCTGCGGTACGAGGCCAACGACCGTGCCACGCGCGGCCGGTTCCCCGGAGCGCGGGTCCTGGCCCACGATCCGCGCGGCCGGGGTCAGGTCGCCCTCGTGTACGGGGACCTGGCGCGGGCCGAGCAGGTCGCCGTGATCGTGCCCGGCTCCGACACCGACATCGACCACGTCACGCCGCTCGCGGCCATGGCACGGGCCCTGCACCGGGCGACCGGCGGCCGTACGGCGGTCGTCGCCTGGGCCGGGTACACGACGCCCGTCGGCGTCGGCCTGGACGCGGCCACCGGCCGGCTCGCCGAGGCCGGGGCGGACCGCCTCACCCGGTTCGTGGCCGGTCTCGCCGCCGTCAGGCCCGCCGGGGCCGCAGAGCCGTCCGTGTTCTGCCACAGCTACGGCTCCGTCGTCTGCGGTCTCGCCGCGCACGGCCTCAAGGCGAAGGACCTCGTGGTCTTCGGCTCGCCCGGGATGCGCGCGGAGAACGTCGCCGAGCTCGGCACCTCCGCCCGTGTCTGGGCGGCGAAGGACCCCACCGACTGGATCGACCGGATCCCGAACGTCGAGCTCGCGGGGCTCGGGCACGGCGCCGACCCCACCGACCCGTCCTTCGGGGCCCGCCGGGTCCCGGCCGAGGACGCCACCGGCCACGGCGGCTACTTCGCGGCCGGCACCAGCTCCCTGCGCACGTTCGCCGCGATCGCCGAGGGAGACGTCCGATGAGCTCGCTCGCCACGATGGCCCGCAAGACGGCCTCGAAGATCGAATCCGGGACTCCCGCCCACCGCGACCGGGCGATCGACGGGCTCCGCGCCCTCGCCCTGCTCGCCGTGCCGACCGGGCACTGGCTCCTCGGCGGCTTCACCCTCTCCTCCGACGGGGCCCTCCACAACGCGAGCCCGCTGGGCACCTTCGCCGGGCTCGCCCCGGTCAGCTGGGTCCTCCAGATGCTGGGCATCTTCTTCCTCGTCGGCGGTTACGCCTCCGTCCTCTCCTACCGGCGCCGCAAGGGCTCCACGGGCGAGTGGCTGAAGGGCCGGCTGGCCCGGCTCGGCCGCCCGGTGCTCGGCGTCACCGCCGTGTGGGCGGCACTGCTCCCGGTGCTCCACTTCGGCCTCGGAGTGCCCGTCGACAGCCTGCGGACGGCGTCCACGCTCGTCGTCCAGCCGCTCTGGTTCGTCGGGGTCTACACGGTGGTCACCGCGCTCACCCCGTACTGCGTCCGGGTCGCCCGCCGCCTCGGGGTCTGGGCCGCGGCGCCGCTGCTCGCCTCGGTCGCCGTCGTCGACTTCCTCCGCTACGGGCCGTACGCCGACGCCGTGCCGTCCTGGCTGAGCCTCCTGAACATCCTGCCCGGCTGGCTCTTCGCCTATCAGCTCGGCGTCTCGTGGGGCGAGGGCCGGGTCACCCGGCGCCACGCCTGGGGGCTGCTCGTCGGCGGGGCCGCGCTCTTCGCCGCCCTCCTGCTCGCCTTCGGCTACCCGGCGTCCATGGTCGGCGTCCCCGGCGAGGCCCGCACCAACTCGCACCCGCCGTCGCTGCTCGTCCTCGCCCTCGCCGCCGCGCAGAGCGGCGCCGCGATCCTCCTCCGCGGCCGGCTCGGCCGGCTCCTGAAGCGGCCCGCGCTGTGGGCGCCGGTCGTGGTGGTCAACCTGTCCGCGATGACGATCCTGTGCTGGCACCAGACGGCGATGCTCGCGGCGGCGATCCCCGGCTCGTACCTCGGGGAGATCCCCGGCCTGGTCGGCGCGCCGGACTCGGTCGGCTGGATCCTGGCCCGGCTGGCGTGGATGCCGGTCTTCGCCGGGCTGCTCGTCCTCATCGGGCGGTTCGCGCGGGGCTTCGAGTCCCCGTGGGCGAAGACCGGGCCGGCCCGCCGTGTGCTCGCGGGGCTCCTTGCGGCGGGCTTCGGGGTCTTCGCCCTGGGGCTCGCGTGAGCGCGGTGTCAGACCTCGCGGGCCAGGGACGTGAGGCTCATGTCGGGGTACCGGTCGCCCGCCACCAGGCCCGCGATCGGCTCCAGTTCGGCCAGCTCGGCCGCGGTGAGGACGATCCGGGTGGCGGCCGCGTTCTCCTCCAGGCGGGAGCGCTTGCGGGTGCCGGGGATCGGGACGACCGTCAGGCCGTGCACGGCGGACCGCTGCTGCACCCAGGCGAGGGCGATCTGCGCCGGCGTGGCCCCGTGCGCGGCGGCGATCTTCCGGACCGGGTCGAGCAGCGCGGCGTTCCGCTCCGCGTTCTCGCCGGTGAACCGCGGCTGGTGCCGGCGGAAGTCGCCGCCCGACAGGTCCTTGCCGGCGTCCGCGAACGCCCCGGTCAGGAAACCCCGGCCGAGCGGCGAGTACGGCACCAGGGTCACCCCGAGTTCGGCGGCGGCGCCGACGGCGCTGCGCTCCACGTCCCGGGAGAAGAGCGACCACTCCGACTGGAGTGCGGCGATCGGATGCACCGCGTGGGCCTCGCGCAGCTCGGGCCCGGTCACCTCGCTCAGCCCCAGGAAGCGGACCTTGCCCTCCTGGACGAGCTCGGCCATCGCGCCGACGGACTCGGCGAACGGGATCTCCGGGTCGCGGCGGTGCATGTAGTAGAGGTCGATGGTCTCGATGCCGAGGCGGCGCAGGCTGTTCTCGGCGGCCCGCTTGATGTACGCGGCGTCGTTGCGGACGGCGCGGTACGACGGGTCGTCGGCGCGCCGCTCGATGGCGAACTTGGTGGCGAGGGTGATCTCGTCGCGGTGGGCGGCGACGAAGGGGGCGAGGAACTCCTCGTTGGCGCCGTTCCCGTAGATGTCGGCCGTGTCGATCAGGGTGACGCCGGCCTCCAGGGCCGCGTCGAGGGTGTCGCGGGCGGCGGCCTCGTCGGTGTCGCCGTAGAACTCGCTGATGCCCATGGCGCCGAAGCCCTGGACGCCGATCTCCGGGCCTCGGCCGGCGATGTCCTGGCCGCCGAGCCGTACGGTGTCGATCCTGGTCATGTGGGTGTACCTCCGCAGACGGTCCCGTAATGGCTGATCTTGATGTCGAGCACGGCGAGCGTGTCCTGGAGCTCGGTGATCCGGGCGAGGACGTCCCGCCGGGTGGTCTCCAGGAGCTCGCGCCGTTCGTCCCTGGTGTGATCGCCCTCGCGGACGAGTTCGGCGTAGCGGACCATGTCGGCGACCGGCATGCCGGTCAGCCGCAGCTTGCCGACGAAGCCCAGCCAGCCGAGGTCGCGCTCGCTGAACCGGCGCTGCCCGGTGTGCGAGCGGTCGACGTGCGGCATCAGGCCGATCCGCTCGTACCAGCGCAGGGTGTGCGCGGAGAGGCCGGTCAGGGCCGCGACCTCGCTGATGGTGTAGTGCGCACGGCCGCCGTGCGCGGCCGTCGCCGCCGTACTCGTGCTCGCGATCACGCTCATGACCCCACGCTAAAACGTTGGAGTGCACTCGAAGCAAGTAGGCTCGGCCCCATGCAGAGCAGCAGCGTGCCGAGCCTGGCGTCGATCGAGAACTGGCCCGTCCCCACCGCGGCCGCCGCCGTCGTCCGTGCGGACGGCACCCTGGCCGGGTCGCACGGCCCCACCGGGCAGCGCTTCCCGCTCGCCTCGGTCACGAAGCCGCTCGCGGCGTACGCCGTCCTCGTCGCGTACGAGGAGGGGGCGATCGACCTCGACGAGCCGGCCGGGCCCGAGGGCGCGACCGTCCGCCATCTGCTCGCCCACACGTCGGGGCTCGCCTTCGACGAGAACCGGGTCATGGCGGCGCCCGGCACCCGCCGGATCTACTCCAACACCGGGTTCGAGGCGCTCGGCGACCACGTCGCCAAGGCGACCGACATCCCCTTCGCCGAGTATCTGCACCAGGCGGTCCTGGAGCCGCTCGGCATGGTCTCGACGACGCTGGAGGGCTCGCCCGCCAAGGACGGCGTGTCGACCGTCGACGACCTGGTGCGGTTCGCCGCCGAGGTGCAGGCGCCGCGGCTGCTCGACGCCCGGACCGTCCTCGACGCGATGACCGTCACGTACCCCGGCCTGACCGGCATCCTGCCCGGCTACGGGCACCAGCGGCCGAACGACTGGGGGCTCGGCTTCGAGATCCGCGACGGCAAGTCCCCGCACTGGACGGGTGCCACGTCCTCGCCGCGCACCTTCGGACACTTCGGGCAGTCGGGGACATTCCTGTGGGTCGATCCGGACGCGCGGGCCGCGTGCGTGGCCCTCACGGACCGGCCCTTCGGGCCGTGGGCGGTCGAGGCCTGGCCGGCGTTCACGGACGCGGTCCTCGCGGACCTGCGCGTCTCCTGACCCTCCTGACCCTCCTGACGCTCCTGACGCTCCTGCTGCTCCTGAGGGGCGAGCCGCTCTCTACAGCGTGTCGGCGCAGGTGGTCGGGGGCAGGGCTCCGTCCGGGCCGGTGACGGCCACCTCCGCCAGGCCCATCCGGTCCTCCGCGTAGGCGGTCGTGCACACCAGCTGGCGGACGGCCGTCGCCGGCAGGTCGGTGACCGTGAACGGGGCCCGCAGGCGCAGCAGTCGGCGGTCCTGCGCGCCGCCGGACTTCTCCACCTGAACGTGCGGGACGCCGGCGCCGTGCGGCAGGGCGGTGGTCAGGCCCGCGGCGGCCTCGGCCTGGTTCGGTCCGGCGAGGAGCGCGGCGAGCACCTTGTTGCTGACGACGCGCGACTGGCGCAGGACCGCATGGTCGACCTCGTAGCCGGGGCCGAATCCGTCGTAGGGGTCGTGGGTGTCGGTCTCGTTGTCGGACGCGGACGTGGGCTCCGGGCCCCCGAACCCGACGTCACGGGCCACCGGCCTGGAGCGCCCGTCCGGGCCGACGAAGTACAGCAGCATCCGGGACTCGGGGTTGGGCGCGACCAGGACGGTCGCGGCGCCGCCCGCCTCGACGACGTCGCTCCCCTGGATGCCGCACGCCGTCAGCGACAGGAGCCCGGCCAGGGTCGCGGCGGCCGTCCGGCGGCGGGTCTCGGCGGCAGTCCCACGGCGGGTCTCGGTGGCCGTCCCACGGCGGGTCACCGCGGCCGTCCGGCGGCGGGTCACAGTGGCATCCGCACGGTGAAGACGGCGCCGCCTTCGGGGTGGTTGGCGGCCTCCACGGTGCCTCCGTGCAGCCGCACGTTCTCCAGGGTGATCGCGAGGCCGAGGCCGCTGCCCGCCGAGCGCGTCCGGGCCGGGTCGGCCTTGTAGAAGCGGTCGAAGACGTGCGGCAGGACGTCCGGGTGGATGCCAGGACCCCGGTCGGCGACCTCCGTCACGAAGTGGTCCCCCTCCTCGTACACCCGGACGGTCACCGGCGTCCCGCCGTGCCGCAGGGCGTTGCCGACGAGGTTGGCGACGACGACGTCGAAGCGGCGCGGGTCGAGGCGGGCCCTGATGCCGGGGGCGAGGTACGGGACGACGCACGCGGGGTCGGTCCAGTGCCGGTTCTGGAGCGTCTTGCGGACGCAGTCGGCGGCGTCGACCTCGTCCGTGTGGAGCTCGGCGGCGCGCGCGTCGAAGCGGGAGATCTCCATCAGGTCCTCCACGAGGACGGCGAGACGGCCGGTCTCGGCGCTGACCAGCCGGACGGCGCGGGCGGTGTCGCTGTCGAGCGTCCCGGCGTCGGCGTCCTCGTCGAGGACCTCGGTGACGGCGAGCATGCCGGCGAGCGGGGTGCGCAGTTCGTGCGAGACGTCGGAGGCGAAGCGGCGGGCGCGGGCCTCGGCGCTGCGGAGTTCGGCGACGGAGCGTTCGAGCTCGGCGGCGGACTCGTTGAACGTGCGGGCGAGGTCGGAGAGTTCGTCGCTGCCCTTGGCGTGGATCCGGGTGTCGAGCCGGCCGCGGCCCATGTTGTGGGCGGCGATCCGCAGCTCCCGTACGGGGCGGAGGACGCCGCGCGACGCGATGAGCGCGGGGATCAGGGCGACGGCGAGGGCCGGGAGGGCGCCGTCGCGGGCGGCGGCGACCATGGCCTCGATGTTCGCCTCCTCCTCGTCGAGTTCCAGGACGGCGTAGTAGACGAGGCCGGTGGGCTGCGTCGCGTCATCGGCCGAGAAGGCGTGGAAGGCGGCGGGGACGGCCATGGTCAGGTACGGGGTGCCGTTCTTGACGACGCGCTGGAAGGTGCCGTGCGGGGCGGCTTCGGACGCCTGGGCGCGCGCCCGCAGCTCGGGGGTGATGACGGAGGAGGTGGGGCGGTCGGTGGAGGAGACGCGCACGGTGCCGTACTCGGCGTAGACGCGCCAGGGGCGGGGCTTGCCCTGGCGGGCGATCTGGAGGGCGTGACTCCGCAGGGTCTCGGCTTCGGGGGGCAGGCTGACGCCGAGGCCTTCGACCTGCTCGCGGAAGGCGGAGACGGCGGTGTTCTGGGTCTGTTCCAGGATGGCGTTGCGGGCGGCCCGGTAGGTGAGGGCGGCGGTGGTGCCGCAGCCGACGGCGGCGACGAGCAGGAACGCGAGGACGAGCCGGGTGCGCAGGCCGAAGGGGCGCGGGCGGGGGCCGCGGGCCCGACGCCGCCGGCGCGGGGCCGGCTCGCTCTCCGGTCCGGGGCCGGCGGCCGGCCGGTGCCCTGCCTCCTGCTCCGGTCCCCCACGGGTCTCCGCACGGGACGTCACGCGGGACTCCACATGGGACGTCACGCGGCTCTCCACATGGGACGTCACGCGGGACTTCACACGGGACGTCACGCGGGTCTTCACAGGGGTCCGAAGCGGTAGCCGAAGCCGCGCAGGGTCTGGATGTAGCGGGGTTCGCCGGGGGTGTCCTCGATCTTGTTGCGGAGGCGCCGGACGCAGGCGTCGACCAGTCGGGCGTCGCCGTGGTAGCTGTGCTCCCAGACGTGTTCGAGGAGCTGCTGCCGGCTGAAGACCTGCTCGGGGGCGGCCGTGAGGTGGAGCAGCAGCTTCAGCTCGGAGGGGGCGAGGGCGATGCGCTCCCCCGCCTTGGCGACGGTGAGCCCGGCCCGGTCGACGGCGAGCTGCCCGTGGAACTCGACGCCCGGGCGGCCCGCGCCGGGCTCCTCGATCCGCCGCAGCACGGCCCGTATCCGCGCCTCGATGACCTCGGTACGGGCGGGCTTGACGATGTAGTCGTCGGCGCCGGCCTCCAGGCCTATGACGACGTCGAAGTCGTCGCCGCGGGCGGTGAGCATGATGATCGGCAGCTGGCTGCTCTCCCGGACCCGGTGGCAGACCTGGACGCCGTTCATGCCGGGGAGCATCAGGTCGAGGAGGAGCAGGTCCGGCCGGAACTCCGCGAGGGCGTCGAGCCCGGCCTCCCCGGTGGCCGCGGTCCGCACCTCGTGCCCGCGGCGGCGCAGCCCGAGCTCGACGCCCTCGCGGACGGAGGGGTCGTCTTCTATGAGGAGCACGCGGGGCATCTGTGGAGTATCCCAGGGTCGTTCGGAGCCTCCCCGGGGAGGGGGGCGGTGTGGTCAGGCCCGGCGGGTGAGGCCGCGGAGGCGGGTGGTGCCGGTCGTGAGGAGGGCCTGTACCTCGACGAGGCGGAGGGGGCGGGCGAGCAGGGCGAAGACGGCGAGGACGGCGAGTCCGCCGGTGAGCCCGGCGACGACGGCACCGGCCGCGCCGGTCAGGTCGGCGACGAACAGGCCGAATCCGGCGGCGGGCACGGCGGCGACGAGGAGCCGCGCGAGCGCGGAGCCCGCGCCGCCGCTCTCCCCGGGGGCGGTCGCGTCGGCGGTGCCCCGCAGCCGGCGCCCGAGCACGTACGCGGTGAGGGCCCAGCCGGCCCACAGGGCGAGCGAGTAGCCCGCGGCCATGCCCGCGACGGCCCAGTGCGTCGGGAGGTAGTGGTACGCGGCGAGGGAGAGCCCGGCGTTGAGGCCGGCGATCACCAGATTGAGGAGGAACGGCGTGCGGGTGTCGCGCAGGGCGTAGAAGGCGCGGGTGCACACGTACTGGCCGGAGAGGGCGACGAGGCCGGGCGCGAAGGCCATCAGGATCCAGGACATCGCGCGGATGTCGTCGCCGTCGGTCGCCCCGTACCGGAAGACCACCGTCATCAGCGGGACGGCGAGGGCGAGGAGCGCGCAGGCCGCCGGGACGACAGCCGCCGCGCTGGTCCGCTGCGCGTACGCGACGTCCCGGCGGACGCCCGCGAGGTCGCCGTCGGCGGCGGCGCCGCTCATCCGGGGCAGCAGCGCGGTGACGAGGGAGACGGTGATGATGCCGTGCGGGACGGTCCAGAGCAGATAGGCGTTGTTGTACGCGGCGAGGCCGCCGCCGCCCGAGGTGTCGGATCCGGCGGAGGTGGCGAGCCAGGTGGTCACCCAGTACGCGCCCTGGTTGGTGAGGACCAGCAGCACGAGCCAGCCGGCGGCGCGCAGGGGCGCGGCGAGGCCGCTGCCTCGGAAGTCGAGGCGGGGGCGCCAGCGGAAGCCGGCGGCGCGCAGCGAGGGCACGAGGGCGAGGGCCTGGACGGCGATGCCGGCGGTGGTGCCCCAGCCGAGGAGCGCGGTCTCGCCGGAGGTGAGCTCGCCGCCGTCGCCGACGACGAGGAAGAGGGCGAAGACGGCGACGACGACCACGTTGTTGAGGACGGGGGTCCACATCATGGCGCCGAACCGGCCCCGGGCGTTGAGGACCTGGCCGAGGAGGGTGAAGAGGCCGAGGAAGAGGATCTGCGGGAGGCAGGCCTGGGCGAAGGCGACCGTCATCTCCCGCTGCGCGCCGGTGTAGTCGGTGTACGTGTCGACGATCAGCGGCGCCGCGAACACGGCGGCCGCCGTGAGGACGGTGAGGGCGAGCGCGCAGAGGGTGAGGAGCCGGTCGGTGTAGGCGACTCCGCCGTCCTCGTGTTCCTTGGCGGCCTTGACCAGTTCGGGGACGAAGACGGCGTTGAGGGCGCCGCCGAGGAGCAGCATGTAGACGATGGTGGGGACGGAGTTGCCCACCGCGTAGCCGTCGGCGACGAAGCCCGCGCCGAGCGCGGCGGCGACGACGGAGGCCCGGACGAAGCCGGTGGCGCGGGAGACGAGCGAGCCCGCCGCCATGAGCGCGCCGCTGCGGAGCGCGGAGGGGGCCTTCGTCCTCGGGCGATCGGCGGTGAGCGTGACGGCCGGGCTCGTCACCGGCGGGCCAGATATGCCTGGAAGGCGCGGAACAGCGCCTGGTTGGTCGTGCCCTGCATCGGAATCTCCCACTCCCCCAACGTCTCGACGACCTGTCCGCCCGTGCCGAGCTTCCAGCGCAGGAGCCCGTGGGCGCGGTCGCCCGGATCGAGGGTGGAGGGTACCCCGCGGAGGTCGTACACGGCGGCGCCGAGGGCGTGGGCGTCGAGCATCATGCGCCACTGGAGGGCGTTGGAGGGGCGGACCTCGCGGCGGTGGTCGGCGGAGGCGCCGGTCTGGTACCAGACGCGGGCGCCGACGGTGACCATGGTGTGGGCCGCGAGTATCTCGCCCTCGTGGCGGGCGAGGTAGAGCCGCATGCGGCCGGGCTGTTCGGCGTTGAGGACGGCGTACTGGCGCTCGTAGTAGGCGAGGGAGCGGCCGAGCCGGAAGCCGTCGCGCTCCTCGGTGATGCGGAGCAGCCGGTAGAACTCGGGCAGGTCGGCGGCGGAGCCGATGGTGATCTCCACGCCGGACTTGCCGGCCTTGCGGACGTTGCGCCGCCATTCCTGATTGAGGCCCGACCAGAGGTCGTCGGTGGAGCGGCCGGCGAGCGGGACCTGGAAGACGTGCCGGGGCTGGGCGTCGGCGCCGTTCTCGGAGTCGCCGCCGCACTTGCGCCAGCCGCGGGCCCTGAGGCGTTCGGCGACGACGGTGCCGAGCGGGTCGACCTCGTCGGCGAGGACGTCGGCGAGGCGGCGGCCGGGGCCGGTGGCGGCCTTGGCGGTGGCGGCGCTCCAGCGGCGGTACGCGGGCCCGGGGCCCATGCGTACGGCGAAAACACCGGACGAGCGCAGGTGACGGAGGAGCGGGGCGAGCCAGCCGTCCAGGTCGGGGTCGGACCAGTCGGCGACGGGCCCCTCGGGGAGGTAGGCGAAGTACTTGCGGGTGCCGGGGAACTGGCGGAGCAGGACGAGGGCGACGCCCGTGAGCTCGCCGGACTCCGGGCCCCAGCCGACGAGTTGGTGACTCCACCCGTCCTTCACCTGCGCCCAGGAGGGGAGTTGGAGAAAGCTGGGTCCGTCCGCGCCGGTGGCGCGGGAGGCGAGGAACGCGCGGTACGTCTCGGGGGTCACGGGGCCGAGCCTGACCGGGCCCGCGGGGACGCGGCGGTCGGTGGGTGCGGCCGTCACGAGCAGCGCTGACACAACGGGAGCCTCCTGGTTCCGCCCCTCGGTGGTGGGGCGCACAGCAGGCTCACAGCCGAATTCGACGGAAGCGCACGGTCATGGTGACCGGACGGTGACCGTTCCGCCGCAGCCCTCGTCATACGGGCCTCCGGCGGCCCGCGGGACGGCCGGGCGGCTTACAGTCCGGAACATCCCACCTTCTTCCCTCACCGCGGAGGTCTTCCGTGCTGCCGATACGCACGTCCTCGCCGATACACACCTCGCCGCCTCGTCCGGCCCGTCCCTCCCGTCCGTCCCGTCCGTCCCGTTCCCTGCTCACGGCCGTCGCGCTGGGCGTCTCGCTCACCGCCTGCTCCGCCCAGGCGGCGAGCGGCCCCGGCTCCTCGCCCACGCAGGCCCCCGGCTCGGCGGCGTCCCCGGCGAAGGTGACGGTCGTGGACCCGGCGGCCGGCCGGCCGGTCTCGGTGACCGCCTCGGGCGGCACGCTCGCGACGGTGAAGGTCGCCGACGCGGAGGGCGGGGTCCTCGCCGGGCGTACGGGGGCGGGCGGGACGAGCTGGACGTCGGACCGCAAGGCGGTGCCGGGCACCTCGTACACGGTGGAGGTGACTGCCCGTACCGCCGACGGCAAGGAGGCCACCACCCGGTCCTCCTTCGTGACGCCGGAGCCGAAGGAGGTCAACAAGCTGACCCTGGCGCCCGGCAAGAACACGACGGTGGGCGTCGGGCATCCCCTGTCGATCGTCTTCGACCTGCCGGTGACGCGGAAGGCGGACGTGGAGCGGCAGCTGAAGGTCACCACGTCGAACGCCACCGAGGGCTCCTGGGGCTGGGTGAAGGACTACTCGGGCCGCGACCGGGCGGACTGGCGGCCCCGGGAGTACTGGAAGCCCGGCACGAAGGTCACCCTGGAAGCGGACCTCAACGGCACCGACTCGGGCGGCGGTTGGTTCGTACGCGACTACCGCACCGGCTTCACCGTCGGCGCCGCGCAGGTCGTCAAGGTCGACCTGGACCGGCAGAAGCTGACCCTGGAGCGGGACGGGCGCGCGGTGCGCACGATCCCGGTCTCCGGCGGCACGCCGGGCGGCGACAAGCGGTCCTGGCGGGGCACGGCCGTCCTGATGGCGAAGGAGGGCACCATCAACATGAACTCGGAGACGGTGGGCCTCGGCGACGCCTACGACAAGATGGTCGACTACTCGATGCGGCTGACCTGGTCGGGCATGTACGCGCACGCGGCCCCGTGGAACGCGGCGTACTTCGGCAAGGCCAACAAGAGCTCCGGCTGCATCGGCATGAGCGACGAGAACGCCGCCTCGTTCTACGCCCAGGTGAACGTCGGCGACCCCTTCGAGATCACCGGCCGCGACACCAAGGGCACGGTCGCGGAGGGCAACGGCTACGGGGCGTGGAACCTGAGCTGGGCGCAGTGGAAGGCGAAGAGCGCGCTCGCCTGAAGGGTCAGCCCAGGCCCTTGCGCCAGTCCCTCATCTCCCAGACCAGGGCCTCCGCATCGGTCGTCGCGACGAGGGTGTGCCCTTCGGCATCGGTGATCCGGGCGGCGTCGCCAGGGCCGAGTTCGTCGCCGTCGCCGTCGCCGTCGAGCCGGACCGTGCCGCGGACGACATGGACGTACGCGAAGTCGGCGGCCGGTACGGCGGTGCGCTCGCCCGCCGCAGCGCGCAGGACGTGCAGCCGCGCGTCCGCCCCCGGCAGGTCGTACGCCCCGTCGAGCGCGCGCACCACCTCGTACGCGGGCTCCCCGCCCGGCACCAGCGGCGCGAGCCACATCTGCACGAAGACCAGGGGCACGTCGGCGTCGTTGCGTTCGACGTGCCGGACTCCGCCCGCGGAGCCGAGCCGCTGGAGGTCGCCGGGGCGGACGACGGTGGTGTGACCGGCCGTGTCGTGGTGGGTGAGCTCGCCCTCGACGACCCAGGTGACGATCTCGGTGTGGCTGTGCGGATGCTCGTCGAAGCCCGCGCCGGGCGCGAGCCGCTCCTCGTTGCAGGCGAGGAGCGCGCCGAAGCGGAGGTTGTCGGGGTCGTAGTGCGCCCCGAAGGAGAGGGCGTGCCGGGTCTCGATCCCGGCCGCCGGGTCGCCCCCGGGGTAGCGCTCTTCCGCCCGCTGGATGCGTGTCACGGTACGTACGGTAGTGCGGGTGCCCCGGGCGAATCCGCCCCGCCCCCGCACGTCGGCGCCCTGATAAGGCAGTCTTGTCCCCGTGCCAGAACCCACGAACGCCGCTCATCCGCACGCCGCGACCCTGAAGCGCCTCGAACAGTCCTCCGGGAGGCTCGCCGCCGGCGCCATCGCCCGCATGGACGAGACGCTGCCGTGGTACCGGGCGATGCCGCCGGAGAACCGTTCGTGGATCGGTCTGGTCGCCCAGGCCGGTATCGCCGCGTTCACCGAGTGGTTCCGGCACCCCGAGACGCCGCAGGCGATCTCGACGGACGTCTTCGGCACCGCGCCCCGCGAGCTGACCCGGGCGATCACGCTGCGCCAGACCGTGGAGATGGTCCGCACCACGATCGAGGTCATGGAGTCGGCGATCGAGGAGGTCGCCGCCCCCGGCGACGAGTCCGTGCTCCGCGAGGCGCTGCTCGTCTACGCCCGGGAGATCGCCTTCGCCACCGCCCAGGTGTACGCGCAGGCCGCCGAGGCCCGGGGCGCGTGGGACGCGCGCCTGGAGTCGCTCGTGGTGAACGCGGTGCTCTCCGGCGAGGCCGACGAGGGCGCCGTCTCCCGGGCCGCCGCCCTCGGCTGGAACTCGCCGGACCACGTCTGCGTGATCCTCGGCACCGCCCCCGAAGGGGACAGCGAGCTGACCGTGGAGGCGATCCGGCGAGCCGCCCGGCACGCCAAGCTCCAGGTCCTCACCGGCGTCCTCGGCGACCGGCTCGTCGTCATCGCCGGCGGCAGCGACAATCCGCTCGCCGTGGCGAAGTCGCTGATCGGCCCGTACGCGCCGGGGCCGGTCGTGGCCGGTCCCGTCGTCCCCGACCTGCTGGCGGCGACCCGCTCCGCGCAGGCCGCGGCGGCCGGTCTCAAGGCGGGCTCCGCCTGGCAGGACGCTCCCCGTCCGGTCCTGGCGGACGATCTCCTCCCGGAGCGCGCCATCGCCTCCGACCCTTCGGCCCGCGACCAACTGGTGGAGGAGATCTACAGACCACTGGAGGAGGCGGGCTCGGCGCTCCTGGAGACGCTGAGTGTCTACCTGGAACAGGCGAGCAGCCTCGAAGGCGCGGCGCGGATGTTGTTCGTGCACCCCAACACCGTGCGCTACCGGCTTCGACGTGTGACCGACGTCACCGGTTGGTCACCCTCTGATGTCCGCTCGGCGTTCACGCTGCGGATCGCACTCATCCTGGGGCGCTTGGCCGACGGGGATACCCAGTCCTAGACTTTTGTCGAAGACCAACAATTCCCCCGACGGTTCTTCGTCCTTGTCCTCACGGGCGCCGGGAGCCGTCCGCAAGAGAGAGTGTGAGGGTGCTCGTACTCGTCGCTCCCGGCCAAGGCGCCCAGACGCCCGGCTTCCTGACTCCCTGGCTCGAACTCCCCGGTGCCGCCGACCGCATCGCGGCGTGGTCCGAGGCCATCGGGCTCGACCTCGTCCACTACGGCACGAAGGCCGACGCGGACGAGATCCGTGACACCGCCGTGGCGCAGCCGCTGCTCGTCGCCGCCGGCCTGCTCTCCGCCGCCGCCCTCGGCACCGTGACATCAGCCGCGGCGGGGGCGCCCGGCGCCGTCGCCGGTCACAGCGTCGGCGAGTTCACCGCCGCCGCGTTCGCGGGCGTCCTCGACGACACCGCCGCGCTGCGTCTCGTACGCACCCGTGGTCTCGCGATGGCCGAGGCCGCCGCGGTCACCGCGACCGGCATGTCGGCGCTGCTCGGCGGCGACCCCGAGGTGACCGTCCCGCACCTGGAGAAGCTCGGCCTGACCGCGGCCAACGTGAACGGCGCGGGCCAGATCGTGGCCGCCGGCACGCTGGAGCAGCTGGCCGCCCTGGACGCGGACAAGCCGGAGGGCGTGCGCCGGGTCGTGGCGCTCAAGGTCGCCGGCGCGTTCCACACGCACCACATGGCGCCCGCGGTGGCGAAGCTGGAGGAGGCGGCCGCCGAGCTGTCCCCGGCGGACCCGGCCGTGACGTACGTCTCCAACAAGGACGGGCGGACCGTCGCCACCGGCGCCGAGGTCCTCGCGCGCCTGGTCGGCCAGGTCGCGAACCCGGTCCGCTGGGACCTGTGCATGGAGACCTTCCAGGAGCTCGGTGCGACCGCCCTGATCGAGGTGTGCCCCGGCGGCACCCTCACCGGCATCGCGAAGCGCGCCCTGCCGGGCGTGGCCACGGTCGCCCTCAAGACCCCCGACGACCTCGACGCGGCCCGTACGCTCATCGCCCAGCACGCGGCCGTCTGAGAAGGAGTGTCGAGAAGCATGTCGAAGATCAAGCCCAGCAAGGGCGCCCCGTACGCGCGGATCCTGGGTGTCGGCGGTTACCGCCCGACCCGGGTCGTGCCGAACGAGGTGATCCTCGAGAAGATCGACTCGTCCGACGAGTGGATCCGCTCGCGCTCCGGCATCTCCACCCGCCACTGGGCCTCCCCGGAGGAGACCGTCGCCGCCATGTCGGTGGAGGCCTCCGGCAAGGCCATCGCCGACGCCGGGATCGCCCCGGAGCAGATCGGTGCCGTGATCGTCTCCACGGTCTCGCACTTCAAGCAGACGCCGGCCGTGGCCACCGAGATCGCCGACAAGGTCGGCGCCGGGAATCCGGCCGCGTTCGACATCTCCGCCGGTTGCGCGGGCTTCGGCTACGGCCTGACACTCGCCAAGGGCATGATCGTCGAGGGTTCGGCGGAGTACGTCCTCGTCATCGGCGTCGAGCGGCTCAGCGACCTGACGGATCTGGAGGACCGCGCGACGGCCTTCCTGTTCGGCGACGGCGCCGGTGCCGTGATCGTCGGTCCCTCGGACGAGCCGCACATCGGCCCGACCGTCTGGGGCTCCGAGGGCGACAAGTCGGAGACGATCAAGCAGACCGTGCCGTGGAACGAGTTCCACGTCGGCGACGTCTCGAAGCTGCCCCTCAACGAGGCCGGCGAGATCAAGTTCCCCGCCATCACCCAGGAGGGCCAGGCGGTCTTCCGCTGGGCCGTCTTCGAGATGGCCAAGGTCGCCCAGCAGGCGATGGACGCCGCCGGCATCACGGTGGACGACCTGGACGTCTTCATCCCGCACCAGGCGAACATGCGGATCATCGACTCGATGGTGAAGACTCTGAAGCTGCCGGAACACGTCACGGTCGCCCGTGACGTGGAGACCACCGGCAACACCTCGGCCGCCTCGATCCCGCTCGCGATGGAGCGGCTCCTGGCGACCGGGAAGGCGAAGAGCGGCGACACCGCGCTCGTCATCGGCTTCGGGGCGGGTCTCGTCTACGCCGCGACGGTCGTTACCCTCCCCTAGGCACCCGGATCCTTCCGGAAGCCCTTTTTACCGAAGCAATCACAGAAGGAGCGCCACCATGGCCTTCACCCAGGAGCAGGTCGTCGAGGGTCTCGCTGAGATCGTCAACGAGATCGCCGGCATCCCGACCGAGGACGTCCAGCTGGACAAGTCCTTCACCGACGACCTGGACGTCGACTCCCTGTCCATGGTCGAGGTCGTCGTCGCCGCCGAAGAGCGCTTCGAGGTCAAGATCCCGGACGAGGACGTCAAGAACCTCAAGACGGTCGGCGACGCTGCCGACTACATCCTGAAGCACCAGGCCTGATTCGGCCCCTGCTGACTCGGTCCGCCACCTGGCGGTGGCGCCGTATTCCGACCATCACACACATGGAGAACGAATTCCTGTGAGCTCGACCAATCGCACCGTGGTCGTTACCGGTATCGGCGCAACCACACCGCTGGGTGGCGACTCCGCGTCGACCTGGGAAGGTCTTCTCGCCGGGCGCTCCGGCGTCAAGCCCCTGGAGGGCGAGCGCTTCGCGGAGCTGCCCGTCCAGATCGCCGCGACCGCCGCCGTCGACCCCGGCGACGTCCTGCCCCGCCCGCTCGCCCGCAAGCTGGACCGCTCGGCGCAGTTCGCGCTGATCGCGGCCCGCGAGGCCTGGGCCGACGCGGGCTACACCGCGCCCGCCGGCGAGGACGAGAAGATCGTGCCCGAGCGGCTCGGCTCCGTCATCGCCTCCGGCATCGGCGGCGTCACCACGCTGCTCGACCAGTACGACGTGCTGAAGGAGAAGGGCGTTCGCCGCGTCTCCCCGCACACCGTGCCCATGCTCATGCCGAACAGCCCCTCCGCCAACGTGGGTCTGGAGGTGAACGCCCGGGCGGGCGTCCACACCCCGGTCTCCGCGTGCGCGTCGGGTGCCGAGGCCATCGGCTACGCGGTCGAGATGATCCGTACCGGCCGGGCCGACGTGGTCGTGGCCGGCGGTACCGAGGCCGCGATCCACCCGCTGCCGATCGCCGCGTTCGCCAACATGATGGCGATGTCCAAGAGCAACGACGAGCCGACGAAGGCCTCGCGTCCGTACGACACCGGCCGGGACGGCTTCGTCCTCGGCGAGGGCGCGGGCGTCGTGATCCTGGAGTCCGAGGAGCACGCGAAGGCTCGCGGCGCGCGCATCTACTGCGAGGTCCTCGGCCAGGGCCTGTCGGCCGACAGCCACCACATCGCGCAGCCCGAGCCGACCGGCCGGGGCATCGCCGCCGCGATGCAGAACCTGCTCGACTCGACGGACCTCAAGCCGTCCGAGGTCGTCCACCTCAACGCGCACGCCACGTCGACGCCGCAGGGTGACGTCGCCGAGATCAAGGCGCTGCGGAAGGTGCTGGGCGACGACCTCGACCACGTCGCGATCTCCGCGACCAAGTCGATGACCGGTCACCTCCTGGGCGGCGCGGGCGGCATCGAGACCGTCGCGACGGTCCTGGCGCTCCACCACCGTCTGGCCCCGCCGACGATCAACCTCGACGACCTGGACCCCGACGTCGACGCGGACATCGTCCGCGGCGAGCCGCGCGAGCTCCCCCAGGGCACGATCGCCGCGATCAACAACTCGTTCGGCTTCGGCGGCCACAACGTGGTCCTGGCGTTCCGCACGATCTGATCCACGCCTGACGACGGAGGCCCACCCCCGGCAAGGGGGTGGGCCTCCGTCGTGTTCGGGTGCGGGTCAGCGCAGGGCGTAGGCCGCCGGTTCCGTACCCATGAAGCTGTGGTTGACGACCACGTGCCCTCCCGCGACGGGGAGCAGCTCGGGGTGGTGTCTTGGCGAGGCTCGGGCGGCCGTCCGGTGCCGCGTCCCGCGGTTCGGCCGCCGGTGCCGACGCGTCCGCCGCTCCCGCCGTCCGCTCCGTCGGCAGGGCCGTGCGGCTCCCGCGCGCCGCGCGGATCGTGACCCCCACGGCCGTGAGGACCAGCGCGCAGACCATCGCCGCCCAGCCCGTCGGCCAGGCGCCGGCGACGACGCCCGCCCCGAGGAGCGCCGCCGCCGCACCGAACGCGGCCCCCGACAGCGCGACGGCGCCCGACGAGGGCCCGCTGTGTTCGGGTGTCACTTCTCTCCCGCCCGGCGTGCCCCCTGCCCGCCCGGGCGGAATCCACAACGCGCGGGTGAAGCCCCGTCAGACGACCTGGTGAAGCCAGCGGACCGGGGCGCCCTCGCCCGCGTACCGGAAGGGCTCCAGTTCGTCGTCCCAGGGCTTGCCGAGGAGTTTGGCGACCTCGGCCTCCAGCTGTGTCTCGCCCTGGAGGGAGCGCGCCAGGGCGGCCCGCAGCCGGTCCTCGGGGATCAGGATGTCGCCGTGCATGCCGGTGACGGCGTGGAAGATCCCCAGGTCGGGGGTGGCGCTGTAGCGCTCGCCCTCGGCGGTGGGGCAGGGTTCCGCGGTCACCTCGAAGCGGAGCATCTGCCAGCCGCGCAGCGCGGAGGCGAGTTTGGAGGCGGTGCCGGTCTGCCCCTTCCAGGAGAACTCGGCTCTCCAGGTGCCGGGGGACGCCGGCTGGCGGATCCAGTCGAGCTGGACCCGCACACCGAGGACACCCGCGACCGCCCATTCGACGTGCGGGCACAGCGCGCGCGGTGCGGAGTGTACGTACAGGACTCCACGTGTCGTCACCGGGACCTCCAGTGTGGGACGAGGGTCGCCTTCCCAGCGGCCTCAGTTAACAGCATCCGGAGCAAAACGTCGCAAACCCTCAAAAAGGGGACAGCATGTGACGTGAGGTAATTTACCGGAGCCCGTCGGCGAAGGCGCCTCTGGTTCGACGGGGGAAAAGCTACCGTGCCGCACCGTCATCGGTGTGACGTACGGTCGGTCCGGGAGCCGGTGAACACGAACCTTTCACCCGCCAGGACGCCGAAGGAGGGGCCGGGGATGCGCGGTCGACGCAGATTCCGTACCGCACGCCGTGTCACTTTCCGTGCCACGGCGGCGCTGTTGTGCGCGGGGGTTCTCTTCGGCTGTACGGCCGAGGGGCCGGACGCGGCGGTCCCGGCTCCGGCGCGGACTCCGAAGCCCACGCCGAGTCCGACGTCCCTGTGGGACGTCTCCCCCGGCTCCGTCGCCGCCGTCGGCGATTCCGTCACCCGCGCCTTCGACGCCTGCGCGGTCCTGGCGGACTGCCCCGAGGTGTCCTGGGCGACCGGGACGGACCGGGCCGTCAACAGCCTGGCGCTGCGGCTGCTCGGGCCGGAGAAGGTGGCCGCCCGCAGCTGGAACCTGGCGCGGACGGGTGCCCGGATGGCGGAGCTGCCGGAGCAGATGGCGGGGGCGGCGGCCGAGAAACCGGAGCTCGTGACGGTGATGATGGGCGCCAACGACGCCTGCCGGCCCACGCCCGAACTCATGACCCCGGTGGCCGACTTCCGCTTCTCCTTCGAGACGGCGATCGCCCGGCTGCGGGCGGGCGCCCCGAAGGCTCAGGTGTACGTGTCGAGCGTGCCGGACCTGAAGCACCTGTGGTCGACGGGGCGGGTCAGCCCGGCGGGTCTGAAGGTGTGGAAGCTGGGGATCTGCGGCTCGATGCTGGCGGACGCGGAGGACCTGGGTCCGGCTGCGGAGCGGCGGCGGACGGCGGTGCGGGAGCGGGTGGTGGCGTACAACAGGGTCCTGGAGGAGGTCTGCGCCGAGGACGAGCGCTGCCGGTACGACGGCGGGGCGGTCTTCGGTTTCCGCTTCGACGGCGGGCAGTTGAGCCCGTGGGACTGGTTCCATCCGAGCAGGGACGGCCAGGCGTGGCTCGCGGAGCTCGCGTACCGGCGGATCACGAAGGGGTGAGAGCCCCGGGACGGTTGTCAGGTTCCGTCCCGGGGCCCGGTCGTGGGGATCGCGCGGTCAGATCTCCAGGGTGGCGGTCAGGCGCGCGTCCGTGAGGGAGTGCGCGGCCACGACCTCGTACGCGCCGGGGACGAGGGCCCAGTCGTTCTTCTCCTCGTCCCAGATCTCGAAGGCGCGGCGGGGCAGCGCGATCTCGGTCTCGACGGTCTCGCCGGGTGCGGCCTCGACGCTCGCGAAGGCGGCCAGCCAGCGCACCGGACGCTCGTGGACGTCGGCGGCGGGCGCCAGGTAGATCTGGACGACCTCGCGGCCGGTGCGGTCGCCGGTGTTGGTGAGCCGGACGGTGACCGCCTCGGGGGCGGCGGTGAGGGAGTCGTACGACCAGGTGGTGTAGCCGAGGCCGTGACCGAAGGCGTACGCGGGGACGGCGCCGGCCTTGTCCCAGGCGCGGTAGCCGATGAAGACGCCCTCGGTGTAGTCGAGTACGCCCTCGGTGGGCGTGACCTCCGTGACGGGGACGTCGGCGAGGACGGCCGGCCAGGTGGTGGGGAGGCGGCCGCCGGGCTCCTCGGCGCCGGTGAGGACGTCGGCGAGGGCGTCGCCGCCTTCCTGGCCGGGGAACCAGCTGAGCAGGATCGCGGCCACGTCCTCGCGCCACGGCATCTCGACCGGGGAGCCGGCGTTGACGACGACGACGGTGTTCGGGTTGGCGGCGGCGACGGCCCGTACGAGCTCGTCCTGGCGGCCGGGGAGGGCGAGGTCCTTGCGGTCGAAGCCCTCGGACTCGACGCGCTCGGTGGTGGCGACGACCACGACGGCGGTCTCGGCGGCGCGGGCGGCCTCGACGGCTTCGGCGATCAGTTCGTCGGGGTCACGGCGCGGACCGAGGTGGACGAAGGAGAACATGACGGCCGGCAGCGGCGCGGCGAACTCCTTGCTCAGGGTGTGGCGCAGGGAGACCTCGACGGTCTCGCCGGCGGTGAGGGCGACCTTGGCGCGCTCGACCGGGGAGCCGAAGAAGGCCTCGAAGGGGTCGCTCTCGGGGCCCATCGCCTGGACGCCGTCGAAGACGGTGACGCCACCGACGGAGAGGGTGAAGGCGCCGAGGCCGCGGGTGCCGAAGGCGTGCTCGCCGGACTCGCGCGGGGTGAAGGTGCCGAGGACCTCGATGGAGGCGAGGGCCTCGTGGGTGACGCCGGCGGGCAGGTCGTCGCCGATCCACTGGACCTGGCCGTTGGGCAGGGAGCCCTCGCCGAGGAGTCGGCCCTCGGCGTCGCGGCAGCGGGCGCGGAGGGTGAAGCCCTGGTCCGCGGGGGCGAGTTCGTCGCTGGGGTCGGCGCCGATGGTGAAGGTGAGCGCGCCGTCGGGCAGGGCGGCGGTGAGGCCGGCGAGCGGGGAGACGATGTGCTCGGGGAAGACCTGGGCGGAGCCGCCGCCGAGGACGCGGGCGTCGCGGGCGGCGGCGCCGGAGAGGGCGACCGGGCCGCTCTTGAGGGGAAGGGCCGCGTTCTCGTTGCGGACGAGGACGAAGCCACGGCGGGCGATCTCGCGGGCGAGGGCGTCGCCGGCGATGGCGGCCGGGTGCTCGATGACGACCGCCGGGGCGCCTTCGAGGGCGCCGACGCGGGCGGCGAGCCGCAGGACGTTGCGTACGGCCGCGTCGACGGTGGACTCCTCGACCTCGCCGGCGCGGACGGCGGCGGCCAGGGCCTCGCCGTAGACGGTGACGGGGCCGGGCATGGCGACGTCGAGGCCGCCCTCGATGTCGCCGGTGGTGGAGCGGGCGGCCATCCAGTCGGAGACGTTGTAGCCGTCGAAGCCCCACTCGCCGCGCAGGACCTCGTTGACGAGGTAGCGGTGTTCGGTCATCGTCACGCCGTTGACCCGGTTGTAGGCGGTCATGATGCCCCAGGGGTGGGCGTTCTTGACGATGGCCTCGAAGGGGGCGAGGTAGACCTCGCGGAGCGGGCGGGCGGCGACCTTGTTGTCGACGGTGAAGCGGTCGGTCTCGGCGTCGTTGGCGACGAAGTGCTTGACCGTGGTGCCGACGCCGCCGTCCTGGACGCCCTGGACGTAGCCGGTGCCGATCTCGCCGGTGAGGTACGGGTCCTCGCTGTACGCCTCGAAGTGGCGGCCGCCGAGCGGTGTGCGGTGCAGGTTGACGGTGGGCGCGAGGAGGACGTGGACGCCCTTGCGGCGGGCCTCCTGCGCGAGGAGGCGGCCGGCGCGGCGGGCGAGCGCGGGGTCCCACGCGGCGGCGAGCGCGGTCGGGGACGGCAGGGCGACGGACGGGTCGTCGGCGGTCCAGCGGACGCCGCGGACGCCGATGGGACCGTCGGACATGACCAGGGAGCTCAGTCCGATCTCCGGCAGCGCGGGCAGGGACCACATGTCCTGGCCGCCGAGCAGCCGGGCCTTGGTGTCCAGGTCGAGCTTGGCGAGCGCCGCTTCGACGGCCGCTTCCCTGGTGGTCTCCGCACTGGTGCCCGTGGTCGTCTGCGCCATGGCCGTACCTCCTCGTTGACGTACCCCGATGCCCCCATCGTGCACCCCCTTACCTGTAGATCGGTAGGTGACGTTACTATTCTGTTATTTTTTGGTGAGGCGGTACGGTCTCGGGAAGACGTCAGGAGAGGGGCCGAGGCGATGGTGCGGGCCAGGAGCGAGGAGCGGCGCGCGGAGATCCTGCGGGCCTCCCTCGAAGTGATCGCCGAGCGCGGCTACCGGGGCGCCACCCTCGGCTCCGTCGCCGAGCGCGTCGGGCTGACCCAGCAGGGGCTGCTGCACTACTTCCCGACGAAGGAGGCGCTGCTCATCGCGGTCCTGGAGGAGCGCGACCGCTGGGACACGAGCGGCGGCCGGGACCGCGAGAACTGGCGGCTCGACCTGATGGAGTCCCTCGTCGAGTACAACGCGATGCGGCCGGGGATCGTGCAGACCTTCTCCGCCCTGCTCGGCGAGAGCGTCACGGACGGGCACCCGGCGCGGGAGTTCTTCACCGAGCGGTACGGGCAGGTGCGGGCCAGCATGGCGGACGTGCTGCGCCTGGAGTTCGGCGAGCGGCTGCCGAGCGGGCTCACCCCCGAGCAGGCGGCGCCGATCCTGACGGCGGTGCTGGACGGGCTCCAGTACCAGTGGCTGCTCGACCCGGCGGCGGTGGACATGCCGGCCGCCTTCCGGGACTTCCTGCGGCTGCTGCGCGGGGACGGCCCCCAGGCCTGACGCGGAGGTCCGGGTGCGGGGCCGACGGGATTCGAACCCGCGGGGTCCGGCCGCCAGGGGGTGCAATGGACCGCGCTCTGCCACGGCCCCACACCCTGCGGGACCGCGCGATCCCGCGAGCACCGGAGTGCAGGGCCTGAACTCCGGTCGCCCACCGGTCCCGACCGTGGCGGCGACGGCCTTCCCGGGGCAGCCGCGGGAGACGGCGGAGGCGCTGCGGGGTCCCGGGGTTCCCGCGCGGCGGGCGGGCGGGATGATGGGGGTCATGATCGTCGCAGCCACGCAGTTCGTCCCGGTCGCCGGGGACATCGACGCCAACGTCCGTACGATCGCCGGGCTCGTCCGGGCCGCCGGGGCCGAGGGGGCCCGGGTGGTCGTCTTCGCCGAGCTCTGTCTGAGCGGGTACGAGCCGTCCCTGATCCGGGACACCCCCGGGCTCGTCCTCACCGAGGACGACCCGCGCCTCGAACCCGTACGGGAGGCCTGCCGGACGGTCTCGGCGGCGGCCGTGGTCAACGGTCCGGTGCGGACGGCCGACGGGCGGACCGGGGTCACCTCGCTGGTGATCGGGCCCGACGGCAGGCTCCTCGCCCGCTACGACAAGCAGCACTTGTACGGGATCGAGGCGGAGGTCTTCGCGCCGGGCGCCGCCGACGGGCGGTTCGCGCTCGACGGGGTCCGGTTCGCCCTGGCCACCTGTTACGACAACCGCTTCCCCGCGCTGGCCGAGCGGGCGGTGGCCGACAACTGCACGGCGTACCTGGCGAGTTCGGTGCTCTCCGCCGACAACGACTCGTTCGAGACGGTGTATCCGGTCCGGGCCCGGGACTTCGGCCTGTACGTGGTCCTCGGCAACGCCCTCGGGGCCAACGAGGACGGGGTGGCCGTCGGCCGGGCCGGGGCCTGGGGCCCGGACGGGAAGCGGCTCGCGGACGCGGGGACGGACGGGCCGGGCTTCGTGCTCGCCGAGGTCGGCTGAGCACGACGCCTTCTACCGTGGCGGGTGGGCCGCGCGGCCCGAGCCGCGCCCGGTCCTCGAAGGCTGAGGCGCCTGAGGACCGGGGCGACTCGCCGGATCAGTCGTAGGAGAGGTCTCCGGCGGCGTAGCGGCAGGTGGTGCCGTCCGGTCCCGTGCCGATCTCCTTCGGCTCCTTGCCGGTGTCGTTGCCGGTGAAGCGGGTGCACGGCTTGATCTTCTTCTTGGCGTCGCCGTGGATCCGGACGTTCCGCAGGCTCGCGGTGTCGCCGTAGTTGGCGTTGACGCCGACGATCGACTTGCCGGGCGTGGTGATGTCGACGTCGTTGATCAGGATCGTGCGGGGGTACTGCTTCTTGCAGTTGCCGCAGGAGCGGACCAGCTTGCCGAAGTCGGAGACCTGGAACTTGTTCACGACCAGCTTGCCCGCGCCGTTGAACTGGAAGACCTTGTCGGACGCGCCCTTCGCGCCGCCGCCGTGGACCGCGTACACCGCCGTCTTCGCGGTGCCCTTGAAGGTGGCGGCGTCCTCGCCGACGTTCTCCCACCAGACGTTCTGGAGGGTGCAGCTGCCGAGGCAGTGGACCCCGTCGGCGGCGGGGGTGCCGATGATCACGTTCTTGAGGGTCGCGCCGTCCTTGAGGACGAAGAGCGGCTGCTGGCTCTCGCTCTGCCCGTCGGAGCCGAGTTCACCGGTGCCGGAGAAGCGCTTGAGCTTGCCGTCGTAGGTGCCCGAGACCTGGATGGTCGTGGCGACCGGCGTACTGCCCTTGGCCTGCGGCCAGGCGGCCGCCGTCGCCGCGCCCGCGGGGGCGAGCAGGGTGGTGGTGACGATTGCCGCGCCGGTGATGCCGAGGGCGCTCAGGCCGCCGACGACCGCGCGGCGGCGGCCCGTCTTCCGCTTGTGTGACGTCATGGGGCTCTTTCCTCAGTGGGGGAGGTGGTGCACCCCCTGGTCGCCACCGGAGGACGGAAGGTTGCCGCGTTCTTGATCGTTTTCCTGGGAATCGCCGTCCCGGCCCTCCCCGGCCGTCTCGCCGCGCAGGTCCCGGACCATCAGGGTGGCTCCGGCGACGGCGCCCGGCATCAGGAACACGGCGAGGAACGGCACCAGGAAGGCGAGGGTCAGCGGCACGCCGAAGCCGAGGGTGGCCATGCGGTGGCCGCGCAGCAGCGCGAGGCTCTCCCTGAGCTCGACGCCGCGGCGCTGGAGGGCGACGGACGTGACCTCATGGGCGAGGAAGAAGCCGGAGACGCAGAAGCCGATGACGGGGACGACGGTCTGGCCGATCACCGGGATGAAACCGCAGGCGAAGAGCAGGATGCCGTAGAAGGCGACCCGCAGCACGACCCGCAGGCTGTCGCGGGCCGAGATCCACAGCTCGCGCCAGAGCGGCAGCCCGGACTCGGGCACGTCGCCGCCCTCGCTTCGGTCGACCTCCTCCGAGAGGGACTCGTAGAAGGGCTGGCCGACGAGGAGGGTCACGGCGGTGAAGGTGATGACCGCGAGGAAGAGCCCGAAGGCGAAGACGAGGCCCGTGAGCGTGCCCCGGAAGATCCCGAGCCAGGGCGAGCTCCAGTCGTCGGCGAACGGCGTCACCCAGGCCGCCAGGTCGTCGGCTCCGTAGCCGAGGCCGACGAGCGCGCCCACGTAGAGCACGAGGGTCACGAGCCCGGGCAACAGCCCGAATCCGAACCACCTTCCGCGCCGGCCGACCCACTTCTGGCCCTGTACCAGGTATCTGAAACCCACCCCGAGATCACGCATGGGAGTCACCCTACTGACGAACGCGGTGAGGGCCGCACCCCGGTCGGTCGGGGTGCGGCCCTCACTCAGTGTGCGGGTCCGAAGCTCAGACGGCGAGCTCTACCGTGATGTTGCCGCGGGTCGCCTTCGAGTACGGGCAGACCTGGTGGGCCTTCTCGATCAGGCTCTTGGCGGTCTCGACGTCCACGTTCGGGATGGTCGCCGAGATCTTGACGATGATGCCGAAGCCGTCGTCGTTCTTGCCGATGCCCACCTCGGCGGTGACCGTCGAGCCCGAGATGTCGGCGTTCTCGTTGCGGGCGACGACGCCCAGCGCACCCTGGAAGCAGGCGCTGTAGCCGGCCGCGAAGAGCTGCTCGGGGTTCGTGCCCGCGCCGGAGCCGCCCATGGCCTTGGGCGGGTTGACGACGACGTCGAGCTGACCGTCGTCGGTGGTGACCCGGCCGTCCCGGCCGTTCTCGGCGGTGGCGACGGCGGTGTAGAGAACGTCGGAGTGCTGAATGGACATGCTGGTCGTTCCTTCGTCAGTTCGCCGCGACTCGCGCCCACGATCGCGACGGCTGAGGGAAGACTAGCGGTTCACCGAAACGATCATCTTTCCGGTGTTGTCCCCGCGCAGCAGTCCGAGGAAGGCGTCCACGCCGTTCTCGATGCCGTCGACGAAGGTCTCGCGGTGCTTCAGCTCGCCGGAGCCGAGCCAGCCGCCGACCTCCTGGACGAACTGGTTCTGCAGGCCGTAGTGGTCGCCGACGAGGACGCCCTGGAGGCGCAGCCGCTTGCCGATGATCATCGCCATGTTGCGCGGGCCCGGGACCGGCTCCGTGTCGTTGTACTGGGCGATCATGCCGCAGATGGTGGCGCGGCCGTGCACGTTGAGCGAGGAGATGGCGGCTTCGAGGTGGTCCCCGCCGACATTGTCGAAGTAGACGTCGATGCCGTCGGGGGCGGCCTCGCGGAGCTGGTCCTTGACCGGGCCGTTCTTGTAGTTGAAGGCCGCGTCGAAACCGAGCTCCTCGACGAGGAACTTCACCTTCTCGTCGGAACCCGCGGAGCCGATGACCCGGGAGGCTCCCTTGAGGCGCGCCATCTGGCCGACCTGGCTGCCGACGGCCCCGGCCGCGCCGGAGACGAAGACGGCGTCGCCCTCCTTGAAGGAGGCGACATCGAAGAGACCCGCGTAGGCCGTGAGGCCGGTCATGCCGAGCACGCCCAGGTAGGCGGAGAGGGGGGCGAGCGCCGGGTCGACCTTGGTCGCGTGCTGCGCGGGGACGTCCGCGTACTCGCGCCAGCCGAGGCCGTGCAGGACGTGGTCGCCGACGGCGAAGCCCTCCGCGTTGGACGCGACGACCTCGCCGACCGCGCCGCCGTCCATGGGGTGGTCGAGCTTGAACGGCGGGATGTACGACTTCACGTCGTTCATCCGGCCGCGCATGTACGGGTCGACGGAGAAGTGCAGGTTGCGCACGAGGATGCGGCCCTCGGCGGGCTCGGCGACCGGGGTCTCGCGCAGGGCGAAGTCCGCGGCGGTGGGCCAGCCGTGCGGACGGTCGACGAGGTGCCACTCACGGCTGGACGCGGGAAGAACGGACATGAGCACGGCCTCCAGATAAAGCTTCAGAACGCAAAAGATTCACTTACTGAAACAACCATGCGCCTTGATATTTCATGTTGTCAAGTATCTGGGTAGGATGAAGCCCATGGCCACCTCACGCACGGACCCCCTGACCCTCGAAGTCGTCGAGCTGATCGGCACGGTCGTGGCGCGCTACTACGAGGAGTACGAGCAGGCGGCCGCTCAGCACTCGCTGACCGGCGCGCAGGCCCGGGTCCTCGGGCTGCTCTCGCTCGACCCGCTGCCGATGCGGCGGATCGCCCAGAAGCTGAAGTGCGAGCCGTCCAACATCACGGGGATAGTCGACCGCCTGGAGGCCCGCGGCCTGGTCGAGCGCCGGCCCGACCCGGACGACCGGCGGGTCAAGCTGGCCGTCCCGACGGACGAGGGCCGGAACACCGCCCGGCGGCTGCGCGAGTCGCTGGACTTCGCCCGCGAGCCCCTCGGTGAACTGACCGAGGTCGAGCGGACCCTCCTGCGGGACCTGCTGAAGCGGATGCTCGGCGAGGACGCGGTCCAGGTCTAGCGCCGGACGGACCCCAGGGGGCTCCGCGCCCTCACACGCACCACCAGAGGAAGCGGGTGCATTCCGGCGTCGGGGTCGGGGTCGGTGTGGCGCTCGGGGGCGCTGTCGCCGTCCTGGACGGTGAGCCGCTCGGGGTGGGTCCGGGGCCCGTGGGCGTCGCCGTCGGCGTGCCCGAGGCGGTCGGCGTGCCGGGCTGTGTGACATCGGGCGTGGCGGACCGGGACGCCGTGCGGGTGGGCGTCGGCGATTCCGCCGGGTCACCCCCGGACCCCTCCCCCGTACCGGAACCCGAGCCCGAGCCCGTACCGGAACCCGAGCCCGAGCCCGAGCCCGTACCGGAGCCGGAACCCGCCCCGGAGCCCGAACCGGAGCCGGAACCCGCGGCCGTACCGGAGCCCGAACCCGTACCGGAGTCGGAGCCCGAACCCGTACCGGAGCCCGTGCCCGACCCCGTGCCCACCTGGTGCTCGCGGGTGGGCGCGTTCTTGCTCGGGGTGTCCGTGACCGGGGACGGGCCGGAGCCGTCCGGCGGCGCGGCGCTCTCGGTCGTCTCGGCAGGGGTGGGCGGCGACGAGGTCTCGATGACCTCCTGCTCCTGCACGGCCGTGGCCGCGCCGCTCGCCTCCGGCTCCTCCAAGGCCAGCTGCACCACGCCCAGCGTCCCGGCCGCGAGGACCAAACCCAGCGTCCCGAGCAGCGCCGTACGCCCCCGGCGCGCCCGCGCCCGCCTGCTCCCGCGTGACGCGGACCGACCCCGCGCGGCGGTACGGGCGGCGCGACGGCCGCCCGTGGCGGGCCGCGGTGGCTCGACGACGTCCAGCTCGTAGACGTACTCGGGCTCGGCGGGCGGAACGGGTACGTGGGGGGTCTCGTACCGCAGTTCCTCGACGGGGGTCCCGCACCCGGCACAGGCGAGGGCCCCGTTGAGATGCCGCCGGCACGCGTGGCAGTAGTCCATGGGGCCCGCAGGCTATGCGGCGCGGTGCGGCGGCAGGTAGGCGCGGAAGTGAGGATCCTGTGAGGAAACCGCAGGTCGTCGGCGGTGCGTCGCGATTCTCCCGCTTCGGTCAGGATCGTCTCGGGCCACGCCGGGGATCCTTCCGGCGCTCGCCCAGCGCTCGTCCGGCGCTCGCCCAGCGCTCGTCCGCACTCGCCCAGCGCTCGCCCAGCGCTCGTCCGGGTGCCCTCCGAGGCCCGTTCGGATGCCTTCCGAGGGCCATCCGGGTGCCTTCCTGAGCCCGTCCGGGTGCCTTCCGCGCCGCGCCGCCGCCACCCCCGCCGCCCCCCGGGTGGCCCCGGGCGGCTCAGCCCAGCGCGCGCCGGGCCCGGGGCGGTCGCACGATGCGAACTAGGACCTGTCCGGGCAGCCCCGGCCGTGATCGACCGGACAGGTCCTGGGACCGCGCAACGCGAAACACCTCGCCCGTGCCAGCACCGCATTCCGGAGGATCCGCCGTGACCGTCAGCCTTGAGCAACTGCGCCGTTGCCATGTCGCCGTCGACCTGGGGGCCGCACGCACCCGGGTCTTCGTCAAGGGCGCCGGACTCGTCGTCGACGAGCCCAGCGTCGCCGCCGTCAACACCCGTACAGGAGCGCTGATCGCCGTCGGCGCGCTGGCGGAGAAGATGACGGGCCGCACTCCCGACTACATCCGGGTCGTCCGCCCCGTCTCCGGCGGCACGGTCGTCGACATCGAGATGGCGCAGCGGATGCTCCGCCACCTGCTCGGCGAGAAGCTGCGCCGCCAGCTCCGCCGCAAGCCGCGGCTGCGCGCGGCGGCCTGCACGCCCCATGACAGCGACCCCCTCGCGCAGCGCGCCGCCGTGGAGACGCTCGTCGGTCTCGGGGCGCGCAGGGTCGAGCTGGTCGACACCCTGATCGCCGCGGCCGTGGGCTGCGGCCTCCCGGTCGAGCAGCCGACCGCGACCATGATCCTGGTGTGCGGCGCGGCGACCACGCAGGTCGCGGTGCTCTCCCTGGGCTCGATCGTCACGGCCGAGCGGATGCCGATCGGCGGCGACGCCATCGACCACGCCGTCATCCAGCACCTGCGCCACCACCACGAGCTGATGCTGCCGAGCCAGTCGGTGCGCCCGCTCCAGCTCGCCCTCAGTGGCAACGGCCTGACGCCGCACGGTCCGGCCTCCACGGAGATCCACGGCCGGGACGTCGCCACGGGCCTGGCCCGCTCGGTGACCGTCGACACCGCCGCCGTACGGGAGGCGATCCACACCCCGCTGACGGCGGTCCTCGACGGCATCGGGAAGGTGTTGCGCGACTGCCCGCCGGATCTGGTGGCCGACCTCGCGGACCGCGGGATCATGATGGTCGGCGGCAGCGCCCTGCTGCCGGGTCTCGACCAGATGCTGCGCGAGGCGACCGGCATGCCGGTGCACATCGCCGAACGGCCCGACGTGTGCGCGGTCCTGGGTCTCGGAGCGATGCTGGAGGGCAAGGTCCAGCCGATGGTCCTCGACCCGCTGTCGGTGCGCGACCCGCTCGCCGACGACGTCTGAGCCCTCGAAATCACCCGATTCGTACGATGATGAGACCATGACGATCATGGACGAAGCCGAGCACGAGGACGTGGACGGTGTGGTCGAGGTCGGTGGGGACGAGGGTCGTGGGGACGAGCGTCGCGGGAACGAGGGTGGCGTGGACGAGGGTGGTGTGGACGAGGACGGCGCCCGCCTGCCCCTGCTGCTCGAAGCGGTCCTCAGTGTCGGTACGGATCTCGAACTCCACGCCACCCTCCAGCACCTCGTGGACTCGGCGACCGAGCTAGCGGGGGCCCGCTACGGAGCGCTCGGGGTCGTCGACCCCGAGCGCAACCGGCTCACCGAGCTCTTCACCTCCGGCATGACCGACGAGGAGCGGCAGCGCGTCGGCCCGCTCCCCGACGGCCACACCGGTCTGCTCGGCGTCCTGCTCCAGGACGCGCAGCCGCTGCGGCTCGACGACCTGACGGCCGATCCGCGCTCGTCCGGAGTCCCCGAGGGCCACCCGAAGACGCGTTCCTTCCTCGGCGTCCCGATCCGGGTCCACACCCAGGTCTTCGGCCATCTGTACCTGACCGAGAAGCGGAAGGGCACCTTCACCGAGGAGGACCTCACCCTCCTCCGGATCCTCGCCTCCCAGGCCGGGATCGCCATCGGCAACGCCCGTCTGTACGAGACGACCCGGCAGCGCGAGCGCTGGATCGAGGGCGCGGCGGCCGTGACCACCGCCCTCCTCACCGGCGAGTCCGCCGAGAACGCCCTGATGACCGTCGCCGAACAGGCCCGGATCCTCGCCGACGCATCGGCCGGTGTGGTCCTCCAGCCCACCCCGGAGGGGGGCATGGAGATCGTCGCCGCCTCCACCAACGACGACCCCGGCGATCTGGTCGGCACGACGATCTCGCCGGGCTCCCCCGTCCTCGTCCAGCTCCTCGGCGGGGAGCCCGTCTTCGTGGAGGACTCGGCGACGGATCCGCGGATGACCACCCATGTCCGGTCCCGTTTCGGCCCGTCGATGATGCTGCCGCTCCAGAGCGGCGGGAAGCTCATCGGCACTCTCGCTCTCCCCCGGCGGCGCGGCGGGCCGCCGTACTCGGCGGTGGACCGCCTGCTGGCCTCGCAGTTCGCCTCGCAGGCGGCGCTCGCGCTGGTCCTCGCGGGCGCCCGGCACGACCGGGAGCGGCTCGCGGTGTACGAGGACCGGGACCGGATCGCGCGGGACCTGCACGACCTGGTCGTCCAGCGGCTGTTCGCCACGGAGATGATGCTGGAGTCGACCCGCCGGCGGGCGCTCGGCGCGTCCGGATCCGGCGGCTCCCGCCACCCGGGTTCCGCCCCCGCCCCCGCCCCCGGCTCCGGCTCCGACTCCGACTCCGGCCCCGACTCCGAATCCGAATCCGAAGAGAGCCTGCTCCTCGGCCGGGCCGTGGACGAGCTGGACTCGACGATCCAGGAGGTCCGGACGACCATCTTCGCGCTCCAGCAGCCCCCGGCGGAAGCGCCGACCTCCTTCCGCGGCCGGGTGCTGCGCGAGACCGGCGGGGCGGCGGCCCTGCTCGGCTTCCAGCCGTCCGTGCACTTCTCGGGCGCGGTCGACACGCTCGTGGAGGACGCGGAGGCCGGGCAGCTCCTCGCCACCCTGCGCGGGGCGCTCGCGGCGGCCCACCGGCGGTCCGGGATCACCGCGATCACGGTCGAGGTGACGGCCGGCGGTGACGGCGTACGGCTCCGCGTCGAGGACGACGGGACCCCGTCGACCACGGTCGCCTGGCCTTAGGGCAGGGCCCGTGGGATGTCCGGGCTGCCCCGTACGGAGCAGCCCGGCGCGCCGCGCCTCCCGTCCGGATCTTGACTGGAGGCGTGGACACCGAGACCAAGACCCCGACCGCGGCGGCCTACCGCAATCTGGCGATGGCCACCATCGGCTTCATGCTCACCTTCTGGGCGTGGGACCTGATCGCGCCCCTGGCCAGCTGGTACGGCGAACGCCTCGAACTCAGCTCCTTCCAGCAGTCACTGCTCGTGGCGGTGCCCGTCCTGGTCGGCTCCGTCGGCCGCGTCCCGGCGGGCGCCCTGACCGACAAGTACGGCGCGAAGCTGATGTTCCCGGTCGTCTCGGCGCTGACGATCATCCCCGTCCTGCTCCTCATCGTGGCCAAGGACAGCTACGGCCTGATGCTGGCCGTCGGCTTCCTCCTCGGCCTGGGCGGCACGACCTTCGCCATCGGCATCCCGCTGGTCAACTCCTGGTTCCCGCCGGCCAAGCGCGGTCTCGCGCTCGGTGTGTTCGGCATGGGCATGGGCGGTGTGGCGCTCTCCGGCTACTTCACGCCCCGGATCGCCAAGCACGGCGAGAACCTCCCCTTCATCGTGGTGGCGATCGCGCTCGCCGTGTACGCGGTGCTGGCCGCGCTCCTCATCACCGACCGCCCCGACCGGCCCGTGCCGACCGCCTCCCTCGCGAAGCGGCTCGGCTCGGCGGGTCGGCTGCGGGTGACGTGGGAGCTGTCCGCGCTGTACGCGATCGGCTTCGGCGGCATCGTCGCCTTCGGCGTCTACCTGCCGACGTACCTGAAGACCTGGTACGAGCTCGACCCGACGGACGCGGGCACCAAGGCCGCCGGTTTCGCCCTGGTCACCGTCGTTTTCCGGCCGATCGGCGGCTGGCTCTCGGACCGGGTGCACCCGGCGGTCGTGACGGCGGTCGCGCTCGGTGTGGTCGCGCTCTTCGCGATCGTCCAGGCCTTCGACCCGCGGCTGAACCCGGGCGGCACGATCGCCCTGCTCGTCATGGCCGCCGGTCTCGGCACGGCGAGCGGGTCCGTCTTCGCCCTGGTCTCCCAGGTCACGCCGCAGGCCCAGGTCGGCAGTGTCACCGGCATCGTCGGCGCGATGGGCGGCCTCGGCGGCTTCGTGCCGCCGCTGGTGATGGGCGCGATCTACAGCGCCAAGGACTCGTACTCGATCGGCTTCATGCTCCTCTCCAACCTGGCGCTCGCGGGCTGTGTGTACGCGTACGGGCGGATGCGCGGGATCCGGCCGGGCGGGGACGAGACGGAGCCCGAGCCGACGAAGATCACAGCCCGGCGGCCCTGACGGACGGGCAGAATTCTCCCGGCAACCCTCGACCTCGACATCGACCCGAGGAGTACGACCGGTGAGTGCGCTCTTCCCCGCCCTGGCGGTTCCGTCCGACCGGCCCGCGCTGCGCTGCGGCGCGGACACGCTGACCTATGCCGGACTGGCCCGCGCCGCCGGTGCCCTCGCGGTACGGATCGGGGGCGCGGACCGGGTCGCCGTCTGGGCCACGCCGAGCGCGCACACGGCGGTCGCGGTGGTGGCCGCCCTGCTCGCGGGCGTGCCCGCCGTACCGCTCAATCCGCGCACGGGCGAGCGGGAGCTGGCGCACATCCTGGGCGACAGCGCGCCGGGCGCGGTGCTCGCGGGTCCGGACGACGTCCTGCCGGCCGGGCTCGCCGCGCTCCCCCGGATCGACGTGGACCTCGCTCCGACGGGCGGGTCCCCCGTGCCGGAACCGGACGACGCCGAGTCCCCCGCGCTCATCGTCTACACCTCCGGCACCACGGGCCCCCCGAAGGGCGTCGTGCTCTCCCGGCGGGCGGTATCCGCCTCCCTCGACGCGCTGGCCGAGGCGTGGGCCTGGACGGCGGACGACGTCCTCGTGCACGCGCTGCCGCTGTTCCACGTCCACGGCCTGATCCTCGGGATCCTGGGCCCGCTGCGGCGGGGCGGCGAGGTCCGGCACCTGGGCGCGTTCTCGGTGGAGGGCGTGGCGCGGGAGCTCGGTGCCGGGGGCGGCACGATGCTGTTCGGCGTACCGACGATGTACCACCGGATCGCGGACGCCCTCGGCGAGGACACCCGCCTCGCGAAGGCCCTGGCGGGGGCGCGGCTCCTCGTCTCGGGTTCGGCGGCGCTGCCGGTCCACGACCACGAGCGGATCACGGCGGCGACGGGCCGGACGGTCGTCGAGCGGTACGGGATGACCGAGACGCTCATGAACACGAGTGTGCGGCCGGGCGGCAAGCCCCGGCCGGGAACGGTCGGGACCCCGCTCGCGGGCGTCGGCCTGCGGCTGGTGGACGAGGACGGTTCCGTGCTCGTCGGGTACGACGCGGAGACGGTCGGCGAGGTACAGGTCCGCGGCCCGAACCTCTTCTCGGGCTATCTGAACCGGCCGGACGCGACGGCGGCGGCCTTCGACGGCGACTGGTTCCGCACGGGCGACATGGCGGTCCGCGAGGCGGACGGCGCGGTGCGTCTCGTGGGCCGCAAGGCGACCGATCTGATCAAGAGCGGCGGCTACAAGATCGGGGCGGGCGAGATCGAGAACGCGCTCCTCGACCACCCCGGCGTGCGGGAGGCGGCCGTCACGGGCGAGCCGGACCCGGACCTGGGCGAGCGGATCGTGGCCTGGGTGGTGCCGGCGGACGCCGCGCTGCCCCCGTCGGAGGCGGAGCTGGCCGACCACGTGGCGGGGCTGCTCGCCCCGCACAAGCGGCCCCGGGCGGTGCGCTACCTCGACGCGCTCCCCCGCAACGACATGGGCAAGGTCCTGAAGAAGGCGCTCCCGGCGGCGCGTTGACCAGGTCTGTAGAGCGCGTGTCGAGCAGGTGGGACGACCAGGTGTGTAGAGCAGGCGCGTTGACCAGGTGTGTCGAGCAGGCGTGTCGTGCATGCGTGAGGCCGGGCCCCGGCTCACAGGGGTCCGGCCTCACACGTTCTCCGGGGTGGTGACGTCGGTTACTTCACGCCGAGCGCGCGGATCAGCTCCTGCGTGACCGTGCCGCCCTGGTCGTCGCTCGCGCCCGCCCGCAGCGAGACGGAGGCCGCCCCGGACGGGATCCGCAGCTCACCGCTCCAGGAAGCGCCGCGCCACGAGGGCTTGAGGGCGACCTTCGTCCAGGTCTTGCCCTCGTCGTAGGAGACGTCCAGGGTGCCGCCGGTGATCGTGCCGGTGCCGGCCGCGCCCTCCACGTACTCCGCGAAGGTGCGGACGGACAGCTTGCCGCCGGCCCGGACGTCGCCGTCGAGGTCGGTGTCCAGGTCGAAGCCGAGGTTGAGCATCGGCAGGTAGGTGATCCGGTCGGCCGGGGTCTCGGCCGAGCGGAAGGTCCACTCGGTGTGGCCCTTGGTCGCGAGCCGCCAGCGGGCCGGGTCGAGCGTGGTGTCGGTGACGACCTTGTACGTGGCCTCCTGCGCCGGGGCGTCCCAGGCGTAGGCGCCGGAGCTCTTCTTCCGGTCGACGCGGACGCCGTCGACGTACACCTCGGTGTACTGGTTCATCGTCGGGTCGTTCCACACGTTGCCGAAGCCGGTGTGGTCGGTGCCCGAGTCGCCCCAGCCGGGGGTGTTGAAGCGCAGGTCGTTGCCGGAGCGCTGCTGGCCCCAGCCGAGGCCGGTGCCGAGCCACGGGTGCCAGACGGGGCCGAACCAGTCGAGGTCGACGCGGCTGCCGCCCCCGTAGGACGGGGTGCCGCCGCGCTCTTCGAGGGAGTCGCCGAGGTCGACGGACTCGTGCCAGCGCTGGCCGGTGCCGGTGGAGACGTACTCGGTGCGCTCGGTCGGGAAGGCGATCCACTCCTTGAAGCCGAAGCCGATCGGGAAGGTGTCGGTGATCGAGTAGCGGAACTCGCCGCCCAGTTCCTTGCGCTTCGTCGGCGCGTAGAAGGTGGAGCGGATGGTGGCGAGTTCGTCCTCCTCGGGACGGAAGACCAGATCCTTGCCGATGGCGCCGGGGTGGCCCTCGGAGAGGTCGTACGTGAACGGGGTGAAGCGGGTGCCGGTCAGCTCGACGCGCTTGCCTCGGGCCGCGCCGGCCGCGAGCCGCTGGGCGTCGGCGGTGTTGACGGTGGCGACGGCGAGCGGCCGGTCCTCGTAGTCGGCGGTGCCGAACCACTTCATCAGTCGGCCGGGCTGGTCGTCGGTGACGAACAGGGCCTTGGCGCCCGCGTCCTGGGCGGCCTGGGCGAGCTGCGCCGGGTCGGCGCCCTGGGTCAGCCGGACGAGGACGGCCTTGCCGGTGACGTCCTTGCCCGTGTACTCGGCGGGGGTTCCGGTGCCCGCGTCGACGAGGCCGAGACGGTGGCTGCCCTCCAGGAGGGTGGCGCCGGCCTGCGGGGTGGCGCCGGAGAGACGGGTGCCGTCGACGCCCGCCTCCAGCATCGGCTTGCCGAGGCGCCAGACGGTCCGGTACTCGAAGGTGCCGGTGGCGGGCTTGGCAGTGGGCGCCGCGAAGATCGAGTCGTACTTCGGCGGGACCTGGACGGCGCCGCCGTAGGAGGCGCCGTTGGCCTCGCGGTCGAACTCCATGAGGAGCTGGCGGGTCTCGGTGCGCTTCTCGACCTCGGCGCGGATCTCGCGGAGCTGCCGGCCGTCGAGGGTGATCTCGCGGTCACGGTCGAGGGTGATCTCCGGCGCGGTGAGGAAGCCGAGGCCGAGGGAGTCCTTGCCGTGGGAGCCGCGTACGTCGAGGAAGGTGTCGACGGTGTACGTGCCGGGCTTGAGGCGGAGTTCGAGGGTGCCGGACTCGCCGACGGCCGCCGGGAAGGGGTCCACGCCCTGCGTGAGCTGCTGGACGCCCAGGTGGGCGGGGGTGGGGGCGCCGTCACGGTCCTTGACGTGGACGGTGAGGGTGTAGCGCTCCTCCTCCTTCACCAGGCCGAGCGCGGTGTGCGAGACGACGGTTCCGGCGGCGCTGGCGGTGATCCGGCCGGAGGACTGGCCGACGGGGGCCTTGGTGCCGTCACCGGTGACGGTGGTGCTGGCGGAGCCGTGGGCCGGGACGGTGAGGGTGGTGTCGGCGAGGGCGGCGACCCCGGCCGGCATGCCCTCGACGGCGAGGTCCAACTCGACCGGGGCGTCGGATGAGTTGGTGTACGTGACGGTCTTGGTGACCGGCTTGCTCTCCTCGTACGGCCAGGAGACGTAGCCGAGGTCGGCGGAGCCCGTCGCGGTGACGTTCGCGGCGATCGCGGCGGCCACGTCGACCCGGCCGGAGCCGAGCGCGTACGAGGAGGCGTCGAGCGTCTTCGACGAGGACATCAGCGCGTTCTTGAGCTGGGCGCCGGTCCAGTCGGGGTGCTGCTCGGCGAGCAGCGCGGCGACGCCGGCGACGTGCGGGGTCGCCATCGACGTACCGCTCATGGTGGTGTAGAGGCCGCTGCCGGAGACGAGCTGGGAGCGGGCGGCGAGGATGTCCACGCCGGGCGCCGACAGGTCGGGCTTGAGGGCCTGGTCGCCGTAGCGGGGGCCCTGGCTCGTGAAGTAGGCGGCCTCGTCGGAGGAGTCGACGGCGCCGATGGTGAGCGCGGAGTCGGCGGCGCCGGGCGAGCCGATGGAGCCGGGGTAGCCGGAGTTTCCGGCGGCGATGACGAAGAGGGCGCCGGTCTCGGCGGAGAGCGTGTTGACGGCCTGGGCCATCGGGTCGGTGCCGTCGCTCGGTTCGCGGGAGCCGAGGCTCATCGAGACGATCTTCGCGTCGATGTCCTTGGCGGCCCACTCCATGCCGGCGATGATCTGCGACTCGGTGCCGGAGCCCTCGTCGCTGAGGACCTTGCCGACGGCGAGGGTGGCGCCGGGGGCGACGCCCTGCTCCTTGCCGTCGGAGCCCGCGCCGCTGCCGCCGACGGTGGAGGCGACGTGCGTGCCGTGGCCGTTGCGGTCGGCGACCTCCTGGCCCTCGATGAAGGACTTGCTCTCCGCGACCCGGCCGCCGAGGTCGGGGTGGGCGAGGTCGGCGCCGGTGTCGAGGACGGCGACCTTGACCCCCTTGCCGGTGAGCCCGGCCTCCCAGGCCTTCGGGGTGCCGATCTGGGCATTGGAGTCGGCCATGGCGGCCTCGACCCGGCCGTCGAGCCAGACCTTGGCGGGGGCGGTCACGGCCCGCTGGGTGTTCTGCGCGGTGAAGCCGCGCCAGAAGGCGGCGGGGTCGGTGGCGGTGACGGCGGCGCCGCCGACGCTGGGGAGGGCGCGGACGGTCTCGGTGCCGCGCGGGGCCGGGGCGGCGGCCCGGGCACTCTTGGCTCCGTACGTGACGATCAGCGGCAGTTCGCCGGTGATGCCCTGCTCGACGAGGCCGGTGACGTCGAAGAGGCGGGGGTCGAGCGCGCCGGAGGCCACGTAGGGGGCGGCCTCGTCGGGAACGACCGTGACCCGTCCGTCGGCGATCCGGCTGCGTATCGCGCCGGTGGCGCCCTCGGCCCGGTCGACGGTGACGGTCTGCTTGCCGCCGCCGAGGTCGGTGAGGGTGACGCGGTCTCCGGTGACGAGGGTGACGGTGGCGGTGGTGCCCGTGCCCTTGGCCCCGGTGAAGGTCGCGGGTACGGGGGTGGTGGTGCCCGGCGCGGCGGCGGTCTGCCCGGCCGAGAGCATCACGAGGGAGATGCCGGCGGCGAACAGCCCGGCCCTCCCTCTGCCGAAGGGGGTGATCCTCGACGTCATCGACGAAACTCCTCGCGGACCCGGGGTCGGGGGTGTTTCCGGGTGCCGGGAGGAGTCTTGGCCTCCGGGGCGGAAGTTGACTCCGTCCGGTCCTGGCGGTTATGTGCCGTGGCGGTCAACCGCCAGGTCAGGAGGGTGACTTCGGGGTGAAACCCGCCCGGAGCCTCACGGAGTGGGGTCCAGTGCGTCGTACCGGCGGAAACGGCGTCCGTAGAGGGCCAGGACGCCGACGGCGAGGACGCAGGCGATCCCGCCGCCCGTGATGGCGACGGCCGGGGAGGTCAGATCGGCGACGGAGCCCGCGAGGAAGTCCCCGAGCCGGGGCCCGCCCGCGACGACCACGATGAAGACGCCCTGGAGCCGGCCGCGCATCTCGTCGGGCGCGGCGACCTGCATCATCGTGTTCCGGAAGATCATCGAGACGGTGTCGGAGTAGCCGGCGAGGGCGAGCAGGAACAGCCCGAGCCAGAGGTTCCGGGTCAGCCCGAAGACGGCGATGGCGGTGCCCCAGCAGGCCACGGCGATCAGGATCGCCTGTCCGTGGTGGCGGATCCTGCCCTGCCAGCCGGAGAGGACGCCGCCGAGGAGCGCCCCGAACGCGGGCGCGGCGACGAGGAGTCCGGTGGTCTTCGCGTCCCCGCCGTACCAGAGGACGGCGACGGCCGGGAACAGGGCGCGGGGGTGGGCGAGGATCATCGCGCAGAAGTCGGAGAAGAACGTCATGCGCAGGTTGGGGCGGGTGGCGAGGAAGCGGAGTCCGTCGAGGACGGAGGCCCTCTTGCTCCCCTTCCGGTCCGGGAGCATCGACGGCAGCCGCCACATCGCGTAGAGGCTCGCGGAGAAGGCGAGGGCGTCGACGAGGTACGCCGTCTGGTACCCGGCGACGCCGACGATCAGGCCGCCGAGGCTGGGCCCGACGAGCGTGCCGAACGTCATCACCATCGAGTTGAGGGCGTTGGCCGCGCGCAGCTGCTCGGGTGGCAGGAGCCGGGGGATCATCGAGGTGCGGGCGGGCGAGTTGAGCGCGGCGCACACGGCCTGGAGGGCGACGATCCCGTAGAGGAACCAGACGCGGTGGAAGCCGGCGAACGCGGCGCCCGCGAGGGCGATCGAGAGGACGGCGGAGCCGAGGGCGCTGGCGAGGCCGAGCTTGCGGCGGTCGACGGTGTCGGCGACGGCGCCGCCGTACAGGCCGAAGACGACGAGCGGGACGAGGGAGAAAAGACCGACGAGCCCGACGGAGAAGGGCGAGCGGGTGATCTCGTACACCTGGAGGGAGACGGCGAGGGCGGTCATGCCCTGGCCGACCCAGGAGATGGTGCTCCCGAACCAGAGGCGGCGGTAGTCGGCGGAGGTCCGCAGCGGGGTGAGGTCGGCGAAGAGCCTGCGGGGGGTGGTCGCGTCCTGTGGCTTCTCGGTGGTGGTCACGCGACGTCGTACCGCAGCTCGGGGCGGGCCCAGTGGATCCGTCCGGCGGGCGGGAGGATTCCGGTGCGGACGGCGCCGGTGCGCAGGTAGAACTCCTCCGCGGGCGGATGCGCGACGACCCGTACGGCGTGCAGTCCGGCGGCCCTGGCCTCCCCGGTCATGTGCTCCATGAGCAGCCGGCCGATGCCGAGGCCCTGGGCGGTGTCGGCGACGAAGGCGAGGTCGAGCTCGGCCTCGTCGAGGAGGAGGGCGTAGAAGCCGAGCACCCGGTCGGTTCCGTCGACGGCGACGAAGACCCGGTGGTGCTCGATGTACGACCCGCCGACCTGGTACCCGTCCACCATGGCCGCGTAGTCGCCCCGGTAGGCGGCGGAGGTCCGGACGAGCCGGGTGAGCCGCTTGGAGTCGTCGGCGGTGGCGCGCCGGATGGTGATGTCGGGCATGGGGTGAGTATAGGAACGGAGAGAGCGGTGACTCCTTACAGTTTCATGGCTTCGGTCACAGCGGTGTCGTGCGTGAGGCTCCCGCCGTGGGTGAAGGCCGTGGCGAAGGCGGCGTCGCCGAGGGCGGCGCGGGCCGCCGTCTCCGTGCGGTCGACGTCGGCACGCTCCGCCGGGGGCAGCGGCGCGCCCGTCGAGGAACGCAGCGCTGCCGCCGCACCGAGCAGGAGCGCGGCGCCCCGGGCGCGGCCGGCCGGGGCGTGCGCGGAGGCCAGGCCTTCCAGGGCGAGCGCGACCGCCCTCGGATCGCCCGAGGTCAGCGCGGTCCCGTACCCCTCCTCCTGGAGCTTCAGGGCCGCCTCCAGGTCGCCGCGCCCGAGCGCCGAGAAGCCGAGCTCGGCCAGGATCAGGGCGTTCGCGGAGTCGAGACCGACCGACCGGTGCCAGTCGAGGACCTCCCGCATGTGCCGTTCGGCCTCCTCGAAGAGGCCCTCGCGGCGGGCGCCCAGGCCGAGCCCGAGGACCGCGTTGATCTCGCCCGCACGGAAGCCGACCTCGGCGGCCCGGTCCCTGGCGGCCTCGTGATAGGTCCGGCACTCGGCGAGATCGCCCCGGAGGAGGGCCGTGCGGCCGAGCCCGGCGAGCAGGTCGGGCACCTCGGTCGTCAGTCCGAAGCTCTCCGCCGCCGCCAGACCGGCCCGCTTGAGCCGGTCGGCGCGCTCGTACTCCCCGTGGATCTCCGCGACGGTCGCGAGCGGGTACACGGTCCACAGCCGGGAGCACGCGTCGCCGAGCTCGGCGAAGAGCGCGTCCGAACGGGCCGCGTCGGCCTCCGCGCCCGCCACGTCACCCTTGAGCAGGAGCTGTACGGAGCGGTCCGCGAGCGCCGCCGCCTCGCCCCAGCGGTCGCCGTGGGCCCGGAAGCCGCCGAGGGCGCTGCCGGTCAGCTCCCCGCCCTCGACCTGACTGCCGGTGCCGCAGAGCGCGTGGGCGAGGAACCAGCGGGCCCAGGGGCGGCCGGCGACGCCTTCGTACGAGGCCGGGCTGGCCGTGTTGGTCGTGCCGGTCGTCTCGGCCGTGCCGGTCGTGCTGGTCGTACTGGTCGTCTCGGCCGTACTGGTCGTACCGGTCGTGCTGGTCGTGCTGGTCGTCTCGGCCGTACCGGTCGTGCTGGTCGTGCTGGTCGTCTCGGCCGTGCCGGTCGTACCCGCCGTGCCTGTCGCGTCCGCCGCGTCGTAGGCCGCCAGGGCGTCCGCGATCCGGCGCCGCCGGTCCGTCCCGTCGCCGCCCATGACCGCGAGCCCCGTGCGCCACACGCCCACGCGGGCCCGCAGCGCGGCGAGTCCGGGCGCCTCGCCGGTGCCGTCCTCCGGGTGCGCCCGCAGCGCCGCCGTCGCCGAGCGGAGCGCCTCGCCGAGCCGCCCGCGCATGATCCAGTACCAGGCGAGCGCGTCGACGAGCCGGAGCGCGGCCCCCGCGCTCGCCCCGGCGCCGCCGGTCGCGGTGAGCGCCCGGTCCAGGGCCGCCCGCAGGTTCGGGGTCTCGGCGTCGAGGTGGGCGAGGCGGCGGCGCTGGTCCGGGCCGCGCAGGGCGGGCCCGGCCTCCTCCGCGACGCGGAGGTAGTACGCGAGGTGGCGTTCCCGTACGGCCTCGGTCTCGCCCTCCTCCCGCAGCCGTTCGAGGCAGTACGCGGCCACGGATTCCAGCAGCCGGTAGCGCGGCCCGTCCGGTCCGTCGACGGCCACGACGAGCGAACGGTCCACGAGCCGCGCGAGCAGCCCGAGCACGTCACCGGCGACGACGTCGCCGGCTCCGCCGCCCGCCCCGCTCTCCCCCGCGCAGACCCGTTCCGCCGCCGCCAGGGTGCAGCCCTCCGCGTGGACGGCGAGGCGGCGCAGTACCGTCCGCTCCGGTGCGCTCAGCAGATCCCAGCTCCAGTCGATGACCGCCCGGAGCGTGGCCTGCCGGGCGGGCGCGCCGCGCAGCCCCGAGTCGAGCAGCCGGAACCGGTCGTCGAGCCGTTCCAGGAGCCCGTGCACCCCGAGGGCGCGGACGCGGGTCGCGGCCAGCTCCAGGGCGAGCGGGATGCCGTCGAGGCGGCGGCAGATCCCCCGTACCGCCTCCCGGGCCGACGCGTCGAGGGTGAGGCCGGGCGAGGAGGCGGTCGCGCGGGCCGTGAACAGGGCGACCGCGCCGTCCGCGTCGAGCGGTTCCACCGCCCACAGCGTCTCGCCCGCGAGCGCCAGCGGCTCCTGGCTCGTGGTCAGGACGACGAGGCCGGGTGCGGCGCGCAGCAGGAGTTCGGCGAGTGAGGCGGCCTCGTCGACGACGTGCTCGCAGTTGTCCAGGACGAGCAGGGTGCGTCGCCCGCGCAGGACCTCGGCGAGCCGCTCCGCCGTGGTGGGCGGCCGTTCCCCGTCGGGCCGCAGCCCCCACACCCCGTCGTCGCGCAGTTCGAGCGCGGCGGCGACGACCTCGGCGAGCTCGCCGCCCGCGCCGGCGAACTCGACGAGCCACGCGCCGTCCGGGAACGCCTCCTCCACCTGCCGGGCCGCCTCGACGGCGAGCCGGGTCTTCCCGACGCCGCCGGGTCCGGTCAGGGTGACGAGCCGCCGCTCGCGCAGCAGTCCGGTCACCTCCGTCACGGCCTCGTCGCGGCCGACGATCCCGCTGAGCGGCACGGGAAGGTTGCCCCGCGCGGGCCCGCCGACCACGGCCGGGCCGGATCCGAACCCGAACCCGGACCCGGACCCGGACCCGGACCCGGGCACGGACCCGGACGCAGGCACGGCCACGGACGCAGGCACGGCCACGGACGCAGGGACAGTCCCGGGCACAGTCGCGGACGCCGTCACCGGGACCGGCACCGGCACCGTCGCGGGCAGCGACAGATCGGCGTCCTGCCGCAGCATCGCCGTGTGGAGCGCGGCCAGTTCGGGGCTCGGGTCGAGCCCGAGCTCGTCGGCGAGGAGGGCGCGCAGCTCCTCGTACCCCGCGATGGCCTCGCTCTGCCGGCCGGCGCGGTACAAGGCCCGCAGGTGTACGGCGCGCAGGCGTTCACGCAGCGGGTGACGGGCCACCAGCTCCGCCAACTCGCCGACCAGCATGTCGTGTTCGCCGAGTCCGAGGCGCGTTTCGGCCAGCGTCTCGCGCGCGGAGAGCCGCTCCTCCTCCAAGCGGTCGGCCGCCGCCCGGGCGAACGGCTCGGCGGCGAAGTCCGCGAACGCGGGCCCCCGCCACAGGCCGAGGGCCTCGCCGAGGAGATCCGCCCGGGCGCGCGGCGCGGCCGTGTCCCGGGCGCGGGCGGTGAGCATCGCGAACAGGTGGGCGTCCAGGGCCCCTTCGGGTACGGCGAGGAGGTAGCCGGGGGCGCGCGTGACGACGAGCTCGCGCCCGCCGGGCTCGGCCTCGTCCAGGGCGCGGCGCAGTTGGGAGACCTTGGCCTGGAGGGCCCGCAGCGGGCTGCCGGGCGGTTCGTCGCCCCACAGGTCGTCGACGAGCCGGTACGCGGCGACCGGCCGGCCCGCGTCGACGAGCAGGGCCGCGAGCAGGGCCCGCACCTTGAGCTCCGGCACCCGGACCGGCCGCCCGTCCTCGGTCCGTACGGACGTCTCCCCCAGCACCGCGAATCGCATGCGGCCACCGTAACCCGGCCCGAACCGGGCCCGAACAGGGCCCTGACCAGGCCCGAACAGGATCCGAGCCGGACCCGAACACCCGCCCGGCAGAGTCGTTCCCGTCAGCAGGAAACGACGGAACAGACACACACCAGGAGCCGGACATGAGCAGCAACGCCACCACCGCCACCACCACCACCACCCGCACCCTCGCCGGCAAGACCGCCCTCGTCACCGGCTCCAGCCGGGGCATCGGCCGGGCGATCGCCCTCCGCCTCGCCGCCGACGGCGCCCGCGTCGCCGTCCACTACGCCGGCAACGAGACGGCGGCGAAGGAGACGGTCGCCGCGATCGAGGCGGCCGGCGGCACCGCCTTCGCGATCCGCGCCGAACTGGGCGTCCCCGGCGACGCCGAGGCCCTGTGGAAGGCCTTCGACGAGCACGCCGACGGCCTCGACATCCTCGTCAACAACGCCGGGATCTCCGGCCCCGGCCTGATCCACGAGGTCGAGGAGGCCGACTACGACCGGGTCTTCGCGGTCAACGCCAAGGCGCCGTTCTTCATCATCAAGCAGGGGCTCGGCCGGCTGCGCGACGGCGGCCGGATCGTCAACATCTCCTCCGGGGTCACCAAGGTCGCCTTCCCGGGCATGACCTCGTACGCCGCGTCCAAGGGCGCCGTCGAGGTGCTGACCCTGACGCTCGCCCAGACCCTCGGCTCCCGGGGCATCACGGTCAACGCGGTCTCCCCGGGCACGATCGAGACCGACATCCACCCGTGGATGGCCGACCCCGCCGCCAAGGCGCACGCCGCCGGGTTCTCCGTCTTCGACCGGGTGGGCCAGCCGGAGGACGTGGCCGACGTCGTCGGCTTCCTCGCCTCCGACGCCGCCCGCTGGGTGACCGGCCAGAACATCGACGCGAGCGGCGGCTCCGGCCTCGGTCTCTGACCCGGCCGCCCCACCCACCAGCCCCTCTTCATGTGAAGGATCCCCGCCGTGACCCGCCATACCCTCCTCGTGCACGCCCACCCCCGCTCCGACTCGCTCACCGCCCAGGTCGCCGACCTCGCCCACGCCCGCCTGAAGGACGAGGGAGGGACCGTCGACGTGCTCGACCTGTACGCCGAGGGCTTCGACCCCGTCCTCCGGCCGGCCGACGAACCGGACTGGGAGGACCGGGAGAAGCAGTACTCCCCCGAGGTGCACGCCCACATGGACCGCATCCTGGCCGCCGACGACATCGTGATCGTCTTCCCGGTGTGGTGGATGGCGCCGCCCGCCGTCCTCAAGGGCTGGATCGACCGGGTGTGGAACTACGGTTTCGCCTACGGGCGCAGCAAGCCCCGCCTGGCCGCCAAGCGGATGCTGTGGCTGGCCCTGATGGGCAGCCCCGCCGACGAGATCGAGCGTCTGGGCCTGTCCGCCGTCCTGGACGCCCAACTGCGCATCGGCGTCTCGGAGTACTGCGGGATCAAGGACTCCTCGGTACGGATCGTGTACGGCACCGAGCTCTCCGGTGTGGCGAAGGACCTGCGCCCGGAGCGGGTGCGGGCGCTGCTCGCCGAGGCCGGCGCGGCGCTGGACGGAGGTCTCTCGCGATGACCACCCGGATCTCGCCCCCGACCGAGACCGCGCCGGCGAAGGCCGGAGCCCGCCAATGGCTCGGCCTCGCCGTCCTCCTGCTCCCCGTCACCCTGATGACGGCCGACCTCGGGGTGCTGTGGCTGGCCACCCCGTACCTCTCCGCCGATCTCCGGCCCAGCGGCGCCCAGTTGCTGTGGATCACCGACATCTACGGCTTCCTCACCGCCGCGACGCTCGTCATCATGGGCACGCTCGGGGACCGGCTCGGCCGCCGCAGGCTCCTGATGGCGGGTTCGGCGGGCTTCCTGCTCGCCTCGCTGCTCGCCGCGTACGCCCCGAACGCCGGGACGCTGATCGTGGCCCGCGCCCTCCTCGGGGTGGCCGGCGCGGCGGTCCTGCCGTCCACGCTCGCCCTGATCAGCCACATGTTCACGGACGCCCGGCAGCGGGCCACGGCGATCGCGATGTGGGTGACCGCCCTCTCGGTCGGTCTCGCGATCGGGCCGGTCATCGGCGGGGTACTGCTCGCGGCCTGGTGGTGGGGGTCGGTCTTCCTGATGGGCCTGCCGGTCATGCTGATCGCGCTGGTCACGGCCCCGCTGCTGCTCCCCGAGTACCGCGACCCGAAGCCGGGGCGGCTCGACGCGGCGAGCGTGGTCCTGTTCCTGCTCGCGGTGCTGCCGCTGGTGTACGGCGTGAAGTCGCTGGCCGCGCACGGCCCGACGGGGGAGGCGGCGGTCGCCTTCGCTCTCGGCGGCGCCTTCACCGTCCTCTTCGTCCGCCGGCAGAACCGGCTCGCGACGCCGCTCCTGGACCTCCGGCTCTTCCGGAACAAGGCCTTCACGGGCGCGCTGCTCGCCCTGCTCCTGGGGATGACCGCGCTGAACGGCGTCGAGTACCTGATCCCGCAGTACCTCCAGTCGGTCGCGGGGCTCTCCCCGCTCGACGCGGGACTGTGGCTGCTGCCGGGGGCGGCCGCCCTGATCGCCGGTTCGCAGCTGACGCCGTTCGTGGCCGCCCGGGTCCGCCCGGCGTACGTCCTGGCCGGCGGGCTCCTCGTCTCCCTCGTCGGGTACGCGGTGGTCGCCCTGGCCTCCGGGGTGACGGTGGCCGCCCTGGGCCTCGCCGTGATCATGTTCGGCGCGGCGCCGATCAGCGTCCTCGGAACGGCGCTCGCGGTGGGCGCCGCCCCGCCGGAGAAGGCGGGCGCGGCGGCGGCCACCGGGCAGACGGCCTACGACCTGGGCCTGGCCCTGGGGATCGCGGTGACCGGCAGCGTGGCCGTGGCCGTCTACCGGACGGGCATCCCGGCGGACGCCCCGGCGGCGGCCCACGAGAGCCTGGGCGCGGCACTCTCCCTGACCGACGAAGGCCTGATCGCCCAGGCCCGGGAGGCGTTCACCACGGCCCTGCACACGGCCTCGGCGCTGAGCGCGGGCTTCGCCCTGGTGACGGCGGTCGTGGTCCTCACCCTCCTGCGGGGCGTCCCCCGCACGTGAGTCCCCCGCAGCACATGACGGGGCCGGGGGGGGGGGGGGCCCCCCCCCCCCCGGCCCCCGGCCCCCCCCCCCCCCCCCCCCCCCCCCCCCCCCCCCCCGCCCCCCCCCCCCCCCCCCCCCCCCCCCCCCCCCCCCCCCCCCCCCCCCCCCC